>NZ_JAVKGR010000002.1:0-335523 GCF_031470965.1 Nesterenkonia aerolata
GGTGGTGCTCAACGCGGTGATCGCCTGGACCGCACATTTGTCAGACATGCCCTAGGTCCGTCACCGTGAGCCTCGCCCTCATCCCAACGGAGGTTTCCTGCGGTGTCCATCAGTCGAAGCCGCTGTCACCTCCCAGTCACCGCTTGAGAAAGTGAGTTATTAACGATGACCGTCTCTACTGTTCCCATGATTACTCTGAACAATGGTGTGCAGATGCCCCAGCTGGGACTGGGCGTCTTCCAGATGAATGAGCAGCAGGTCCGCGAGACTGTTCCTCTGGCCCTCGACGCGGGCTACCGGCTCATCGACACCGCCTCGCGGTACTACAACGAGAAGGCCGTCGGCCAGGCCATCGCCGAGTCCCGCGTGCCGCGCGAGGAGCTGTTCATCACCACGAAGCTGTGGTTCAAGGATCACGGCTACCAGGCCACCAAGGATGCCTTTGAGCGCTCACTCGAGAACCTCGGCCTGGACACCCTGGACCTGTGGTTGGTCCATCAGCCGTTCGGCGATTACTACGGTGCCTGGCGGGCGATGGAGAACCTGCTGGATGAGGGTCGGGTTCGGGCGATCGGGGTGTCGAACTTCTTCGACGACCGATATCTTGACCTCGTCACCCACAACCGCGTCGTGCCGGCGGTGAACCAGCGCGAGAGGCACCCGTTCAACCAGCAGATCGCCACCCAGAAGCTCCTGGCCGAGCACGGCACGGCGCTCCAGGCCTGGGGGCCGCTCGGGCAGGGCAACCCTGAGATCATGAACCATCCCGTCCTCGACGAGATCGCCGCCGCGCACGGGGTGAGCGTGCCGCAGGTGATCCTGCACTGGCACATCCTGCGCGAGATCGCCCTGGTCGTGAAGTCCACCCACGAGGAGCGACTGAGAGAGAACATCGCCGTCTTCGATGTCCAGCTCACCGAAGAGGAGATGGGTCGGATCGCAGCACTCGACCGGGCACAGGCCGCAGGCGACTTCGATCACCGCGATCCGCGGATGCTCGAACTGCTGCTGACCCTCGACTGAGCAACCCCACCCACAAGACACAGTTACGGAGAGAACCGCTATGACCACCAGTGTTCCCACGATCACGCTCACCGGCGGCGTAGAGTTGCCCACCCTCGGATTCGGCGTCTTCCAGTCGCCACCGGAGGAGACGACCGCCGCAGTCCAGGCGGCGATCGAGACCGGGTACCGGCATATCGACACCGCCGCCTCCTACGGCAACGAACGCGAGGTCGGCGAGGGCATCCGCGCCGCCGGCATCGACCGCGACGAGGCGTTCATCGAGACCAAGGTCTGGATCACCGACTACGGCACCGACGCGACCCGGCACTCGTTCGACAAGGCCGCCGGCAAGCTCGGCGTCGAGATGATCGACCTTCTCATCCTGCACCAGCCGCTGACCAGCCGCTTCGACCTGACCATCGACGCCTACCGAGCGTTGGAGGCCCTGCTGGCCGAGGGCAAAGTCCGCGCGATCGGAGTCAGCAACTTCATGCCCGAGGACCTCGATCGGCTGATCGAGGCCACCAGCGTGATCCCGGCGGTCAACCAGGTCGAGCTGCACCCCTACTTCCAGCAGCCCGACGTACAGGAGGCCAATGCCCGGCGCGGTGTGCTCACCCAGGCCTGGTCGCCGATCGGCGGGATCACGTTCTACCCCGGCTTCGGAGAAGACCGCGTCAACGTCATGGACGACCCCACCATCACCCGGATCGCCGCCGCGCACGGGAAGACCCCGGCGCAGGTGATGCTGCGGTGGCACCTCGCGCAGGGCCGTTCCGCGATCCCGAAGTCAGTCAACCCCGGCCGGATCGCGGAGAACTTCGACGTGTTCGACTTCGCGCTCACCGGCGAGGAGATCGCCGCGATCGACGGTCTCGAGGCGGGCGTGCGCGGCGGCCCGGTGCCGGCTGAGGTCACGCTGGAGGACTTCAGCATGGAGATTCCCGAGGCCTGACCCGTGCTGTGATGGCGCCGGCCCGCCCCACTCATGAGTGGGGCGGGCCGGCGCCGCTGGCTTCCTGACGGACTGCCGCGGGGCATCAGAGATCTCGACCAGTCCCGGGAAGAGGGTCACTGAAGTCGCTAGCAGGAGCCAGTATTAGGTGAACATGCGGACCCGGGGCTGTTGCCCCAGAGAGCGTCAATTATTGCGATGACAGTATTAAAGCACCGATCACTGGTCTCTTCGGCGCATAGACGGTTGACTGAAGATCACTCATGCATGTGACCCACCTCACCTCTCGGGTCGATGCTGGTGATCTGTGAGGAGGCGGTCATGTCATGGCTCTGTAGCCGGCGTTCTTTTCTGGCCGGCGTCGGTTCTGCGGCGGCGGCAGGTCTTCTCTCCGGATGTGCGCAGCCCGCGCTCCGAGCTGACGGGCTGCCCGAACAGCTGGTGTGGTCGACCTACGGCGTGGGGACCGGCACCTATAACGATCTCGCTGCCGTGGCCAATACGCTCACGCAAGAATCCGGCATCCAGATGCGCCTGATGACCGCTGATACGGGCATCGGACGGCTGGCGCCGCTGATGAGCCACACAGCCCACTACGCGCGTTCTGGAGACGAGTACTATTACGCCTTCGAAGGCGACGACGAGTTCGCCTCCGCCCAGTGGGGACCGCAACCGATCCGCCAGATCTTCGCCCCACCCGGAAACTACGGAGTGCTGGTGCTGGAGAGCAGCGGCATTGAGAGTGTCGAAGATCTCGCGGGCAGGAGATACCCCCGGCTCGTCGCCAGCACGTCGATGAACCGCAAACTCGAAGCCATCCTGAACTACGGCGGCCTGACCTCCGACGATGTCGAGCTTGTCGATATCAGCTATGCCGAGCAGATTGCTGCCCTGCGTTCGGGTCAGCTCGATGCCCTCTACCAGAACGTGGTGGGAGCCAATATTGAAGAGCTCGCCAGCCAATACCCGGTGCGCTGGCTTGATCTCGGCGGTGACGACCAATCCCGGTACGACACCTGGGAATCCTTGGCGCCGATGGTCAGGCCCGGTGAATTCACCTCCGGAGCCGGCCTGGACGAGGGGGAATCAGTGGTCAATATGCAGTACTCCATCCCCCTGACCACGCTGGCAGAGCGCTCAGCCGACGAAGTGCTGACGCTGCTGGAGCACATCGATGAGAACTATGACAGGTTCAAAGATGCGACACCTGATGCGCGCCGTTTTCATCGAGAGCAGGTGCTGATGACACCGATGGTCGTGCCCTTCCATGACGGTGCCGTGCAGTTCTTCGAGCGTGTCGGCCGGTGGTCCGAGCAACTGCAGGCGCGGCAAGACGCGCTCCTCGAGCGGGAAGAGCTGATGCTCTCCGCCTGGGATGACTTCTGGGAAGAACACGGTGACAGCGGCGAGGCGGCACAGCGGTGGTACTCCTGGAAGCAGGACAATCTGCCCAGCCTTCCCGACGTCGATGATGACGACACCTCAGAGACCGAGGAGAGCCGGGCATGAGTAACAGGTCGCTCACCACTGACCGGGCTGTACATCAGGAAGATCCACCCCCGGCCGCCGATGCCGTGCCGGACCACTCTCTGATCACAGCAGAATCCGAGAACCCCCGTCTGACGCGGTTCTGGAAGTCTGTGGTGATCATCTTGACGCTGCTCGGCCTGATCCTGACGATGAACCAGGTCTTCTTCTGGAACCTCTTCGGCGTGACACTGCTGACGAACACCTTCCTCTATCTTCTGGTGATGTTCTTCGTCCCCATCCTCTTCATCGTCATGCCCGCCAAGCGATCAGTGACGACGCACGACGGTGAGGGTCCGGTGGGCGTGCCCTGGTACGACGTGGTTCTTCTTATGGCGTTCATGTCCTGCGCGGCCTATTTCGCCTGGCACGGCGTCGATATTCACGAATACGGGTGGGCGTTCGTCGCCCCGGTCTCAGCCACGGTGGTCAGTGTCATCTTCTGGGGCCTCATCCTAGAAGTCCTCCGCCGCGGCGCAGGCTGGATCGTCGCAGTGTTGGCACTGCTGGTCTCGATATATCCCGTCACCGCCGGGCAGCTACCCATCGGATTCCTCGAAGGCATCGAATACGACATCACCGTGCTGGCTCAAGTCCATGCCATGGGCAGTGAGTCCATCCTCGGCCTGCCCCTGCAGACCGCCGGCAGCATCCTCGTCGGGTTTCTGCTCTTCGGCGTGGTCCTCCAGCACACCGGCGGAGCCCTGTTCTTCCACGAACTCTCCACCGCACTCTTCGGACGGTTCCGCGGAGGGTCGGCGAAAGTCTCCGTGGCCAGTTCTGCGACTATGGGCATGATGAGCGGCTCGGCGGTCTCCAATGTGCTGACCACCGGGCCGATGACGATTCCTGCAATGATCCGCAGCGGATTCAGCCGCAAAACGGCCGCGGCGGTGGAGGCGACAGCCTCATCGGGAGGTTCGATCACCCCGCCGATCATGGGAACAGCGGCTTTCTTGATGGTGTCCTTCGTGGGGGTCTCCTACACCGAGATCCTGATCGCCGCCACGATTCCCGCTGTCTTGTACTTCCTGGGAATCTTTATCCAGATCGACGGATACGCCGCCATGCGGGGTCTCAAGGGCTCGCCCAGAAGCCTGTTGCCTCGGGTCGGACCGGCACTGATCGCCGGATGGCCCTATCTCGGATGCCTGGTGCTGCTGACCGTCATGCTCTTCACCACAGGCAATGAGTCGCAGGTGCCGTTCTGGGTGGTCGCAGTCCTCGTGGCGATCGCTGTGCTGCGGCCCAGCGTGACCTTCGGCCCGAAGCAGTGGTCGGAGATGACGCTCGACGTCGGAAAGACGCTGGCGCAGATCATCGGGATCATCGCTGGGGTGGGGCTCATCTTGGGCGGTCTCTCCGCAACCGGCGTCGCGCTCTCGCTCTCCCGCGATCTGGTGGCACTCGTCGGTGACAATGTGCTGCTGATGCTCATCGCCGGTGCCTTCGCCTGCTTCGTCCTGGGCATGGGCCTGACGATCTCAGCGGCCTACGTCTTCCTCGCCATCGTGATGGCCCCGGCGGTGATCGAGCTGGGCGTCGATCCCATCGCCGCACATCTGTTCGTCATCTACTGGGCGTCGGTCTCCTACATCACCCCACCCGTGGGCTTGGCGGCATTCGCGGCTGCGGGCATATCCAAAGCACCGGCGATGGCGACCTGTGTCGAAGCCATGCGCCTGGGGCTGGTGAAGTACGTGGTGCCTTTCGGGTTCGCGCTGAACCCGGCGTTGGTCGCACAGGCTCCCCTCGGCGATGTCATCCTCAACGGTCTTGCGAGCATCGTGGCGGTCTTTGCCTTGGCCTGCGCGTTCAGCGGATGGCTGAGCCTGATCGATGTCCGCCTGCCCCTGACACTACGGATCCCATTAGCCGTAGGAGGGTTCCTCATGTTCCTGCCTCAGGCGGTCTGGACGCTCGTGGGCCTGGGCGTGATCCTCGCCGTTGTGGGCCTCTGCCTGGTACGCCGCCGCTCCGCACCCCCAGTGATGACCTGACCGAGAACGCAGCCGATCAACACCCCGGGAGAACTTATGCCACAGCCCACCACCGGCGCCCCTGAGACGGACGCCCTGATCCTCACTGAGGTCAGAGACGGCGTCGCCGTGCTGACCATCAACCGGCCCCGCGTGCACAACGCCATGAACGCCGCCGTACTCGCTGAGCTCTCCTCGATCCTCGACCGCTACGAGGACGATGACTCCGTGCGGCTGCTGATCTTCACCGGGGCAGGCCCGAAAGCCTTCGTCGCCGGTGCCGACATCAACGAACTGCAGCGCCGCCGCCCCGTCGATGGTCTGCGAGCACCAATGCAGAGGCTCTACTCGCGGATCGAGAGCTACTCGAAGCCGACTATCGCCGCCGTCAACGGCTATGCCTTCGGCGGCGGTTGTGAGCTCGCTCTGGCATGTGACATCCGAGTGGCCTCCACCGAGGCGGTATTCGGCCTGTTGGAGACGGGACTGGGGATCATCCCCGCGGCTGGAGGCACCCAGCGGCTGGCCCGGATGATCGGCGTCGGACGAGCCACGGAGATGATTCTCACGGGGCGGAAGATCCCTGCCGACCAGGCGCTTTCCTATGGCCTGGTCACCGACGTCGTGCCTGCCGAGCAGCTCATGGAGACGGCTTTCGCGGTCGCCTCCCGGATCCTGGCGAAGGGGCCGCTTGCGGTGAGCCTCGCGACGACTATCGTCCGGCGCGGGTTCGACGTCGATCAGGAGACCGGCCTGCTGTTGGAGCGCCTGGCCCAGGCGCTGATCTACAGCACAGAGGAGAAGCAGGAAGGGACCAGCGCGTTCCTCGAAAGCCGGCAGGCGAACTTCGCGTCAGTTCATCACGCGCGGAGAGGGGAATGAGGTCGTCATGACATCGACACCTGAGGAACCTGTGACCTCCGCAGATCAGCCTCCCCTGGCAGGGGTGCGGCACATCAGCGTCATCGGTGCCGGCACCATGGGTTCGCAGATCGCCATGGTGTGTGCGCTGGCCGGATATCGGGTGACCCTCGTTGATCTCTCAGACTCACAGCTGCAGAGTGCTCGCGAACAGCTGCAGTCACGGATGGACCGCGACGTGGCTCGAGGCAGACGGAGGCATGAGGATGTCGAGCAGGCGATGCGACGGCTGGCGACCTCCTGTGATCGAGCAGAGGCGGTGGTTGACAGCGACGTCGTCATCGAGGCCGCCGCGGAATCCCTGAAGATCAAGAAACAGCTGTTCGCCGCTCTAGACCGAGAAGCCCCGGCGCGGGCGATCTTGGCGACGAACTCCTCGAACATCGTCTCCTCCCGGCTGGCAGAGGTCGTCTCCCGGCCCGAGAGGGTGGTGAATCTCCACTTCTTCAACCCGGCGCTGGTGATGGAATGCGTGGAGGTCGCGCCCCACGACGGCACGGCCGATCACGTCATCGAAACCTCCCTCGCTCTGGTCGAATCCTTGGGGAAGTCCGCGGTGCGGCTGCGCCGTGAGGTTCCCGGATTCATCGCCAACCGCCTTCTGAGTGCCATCCGCCGAGAAGCCTTGGAGCTCTACGATGCCGGTGTGGCCGATGTGGCGGATATCGACCGGGCGGCGCGGACCGCCCTGCGCCATCCGATGGGACCTTTCGAGCTGATGGATCTGGTCGGCATCGACGTGGCGTACATGATCCGTATGGCAGAGTACGAGCAGACCGGTGACGAGAACGCCCTGCCGCATCCAGCTATCACCAGACTCTACGAATCAGGTGATCTCGGCAGAAAGACCGGACGCGGCTGGTACACCTACGACGACTCCTGAGCCCAAGGATCCGGCAGCAGGCTCTGTGCCGCGTCGATGACGTTGCGCAGCGCCGCACTGGGATCATCTCGGCGCCAGATCATCCGCACCTCCAACGGTTCCTGATGCCCGGCCAGAGGGCGGAAGACGGCCCCGGGAGTGCTGATGTTGTCCCGTACGGAGTCCAGGGTCAGGGCACAGCCCATCTCGGCGGCGACCAGGATGACCAGAGTCCACGAGTCCGGCGCGGTCTGGGTGATCTTCGGAACGAAGCCGGCGGCCCGGGTCAGCGTGGTCAGACGGTTGTGCAGTGCAGAGCCGAACCCGCCGGGAAGGACGATCCAGTGCTCCTGGGCGAGATCGGAGATCCTGATGGCCGACTGATCAGCCAGGCGATGGCGGGCCGGAAGCGCCACCAGAGGCGTTTCCAGCGCCACCACATGGGAGTCCAGCTCAGCCGGGATGAAGTCCCACCGGCCGAACGCCAGGTCCAATGTGCCGTCGACGACGCGGTTCAGCCCGGTGGGGGAGAACTGCGAGCCGTGGAACTCCAGCTTCACCCGCGGATGAGTCTGGCGCAGCTCGCGGGCCAATTGGCCGATCGTATGGTTGATCGACGCCCCGGCGAAGCCGATCCGCACGGTGCCGGTGTCACCGCTGACGGCGCTGGCCACGATGTCCCGGGCGTCCCGGGAGACTTCCAGAAGCTGCTGGGCGGGATCGATCAGTGCTGAGCCGGCCGGTGTGAGCTTCACTGTCCGGGTGCTGCGGTCGAACAGCCGGGTCCCCAGCTTCTTCTCCAGCTGACGGATCAGCCGGCTCAGGGGCGGCTGAGCCATGTTCAGCCGCCCGGCCGCCCGGCCGAAGTGCAACTCCTCAGAGACGGCGAGAAACGCCTCCGCTTCACGGACCTCCACCGTCAGCCTCCCAACTGTTGCGCTGTGGGGATCAATATACCTCGCACTAGGTATTGGACAGATCATAATCGGGGATGGTTCTGTGATCTCAGTAACACCGTCGACTGCCCGTAGGGGACTGCACATGACACAGACCGCTTCGCCGCCGACCGCTGTGGATGCCTCCGCGGGCCCGCTGGCCGGGTTCGTCATCGCCGATTTCTCCCGTGTGCTGGCCGGCCCCTACGCCACCATGCTGCTCGCCGATATGGGAGCCACAGTGATCAAAGTGGAGGCACCCGGCGGTGATGACTCCCGGCAATGGATCCCCCCGCACCGTGAGGGCGTCAGCACCTACTACTTATCGTGCAATCGGAACAAGCACTCGATCGTGCTGGATCTCAAGGATGAAGAGGACCTCGCCGTCGCCTACCAGATCATCGACAGTGCCGATGTCCTGGTGGAGAACTTCAAACCTGGGGGACTGGCGCGGTTCGGCCTCGACCGCGACTCCACAGCCCGCCGATGGCCCGGCCTCATCCATGCCTCGATCACCGGGTTCGGCTCCCGGGGCGGGCACGATATGCCCGGCTACGATCTGCTGGCCCAGGCCATGTCAGGTCTGATGGTGGTGACCGGCTCACCGGACGGCCCGCCGCAGCGGGCCGGCGTCGCGATGTTCGACGTCATCACCGGGCTCCACACCGCCGTCGGGATCCTCGGTGCCCTCATCGAGCGCAGTACCTCCGGCGAGGGCCAGAGCCTCGAGCTCAACTTGCTCACATCAGCGCTGTCCGGTTTGGTCAACCAGACCACCGGGTATGCCGCCTGCGGCAATGTGCCCATGCGGCTGGGCAACGACCACCCCAGCCTCTTTCCCTACGGCCCGTTCATGGCCGCTGATCGCGAGCTCGTGATCTGCTGCGGCAACGACGCACAGTTCCGACGCCTCACCGCCGTGCTCGGCGCTCCTGAGCTCGCCGAGGACCCCCGATTTCAGCATGTGGCGGAGCGCAACGCCTCCCGCGACGACCTCAGAGATCGTCTCACCTCGCTGCTGGCGACGAGAACCGCCCAAGAGTGGTTCGACGCCCTGCAGCAGCAAGGTGTGCCCTGCGCTCCGATCCTCGGTATCGACGAAGGCGTCGACCTCGCTGCACAGCTCGGCTTGGAGCCTGTGGTGCAGGCAGGCTCCGCAGGCGATGCCGTGCCGCTGATCCGCCATCCCGTGGACTTCAGCCGGACGCCGGTGCAGTACCCGAAGCAGCCCCCAGCACTGGACCAGGACCGCGAAGCGGTGCTCCACTGGTTGGCGCAGAGACAGGGGGAAACGCAGTGACGAATGAGCGGATCTTCTCCTGCGATCTGCAGGTGCGCTGGTCGGATCAGGACCTCAACGGCCACGTCAACAATGCGCGGCTGATCACTCTGATCGAAGAGGTCCGGCTGCGGGCCATGGTGGCGTGGGGCCTCGCGCCGCCCGGCTCCTCGGGGCCCCGCGTGGTCCGAGCCCTGGAGGTGATGTTCGACCGTGAAGTCCACTTCGGTGCCCCTGTGCTCAGCCGGGCATGGATCACCGCCATCGGGCGCACCTCCTTCACCGTCAGGCATGAGCTGCGCCAAGCAGATGAGCTCTGCCTGCGTGCCGATGCCGTCATCGTCAACCTCGACCCACAGACCGGGCGCCCCGCAGGGCTGGAGGAACCCCTGCGAACAGTCCTCGACGACCATCTCATCTCTGCCGACGAGTCCCACCCAGATTCGCCGGGAACCAGACGCACCGGAAGCCCAGACACACCAGAAAGCAGACACACCGGAAAGCAGTGAACACCTATGACATCTGTGATCGACCACCCCGATTATTTCCTCCTCGACTCCGACCTCGACGACGACGTCATCGGACTGCGTGACCGCGTCCGCGCCTTCGGCAAGGCTGAGGTAGAGCCGATCATCAACGAGTACTGGGAACGGGCGGAGCTCCCCGATCCCGTCCTGCCGGGCCTGGCAGAACTGGGCATCGTCGGCAGCTTCATCACCGGATACGGATGCCCTGGCCTCTCCCGACTGGCCTCCGGCATCGCCGCCCGTGAGATGGGCAGGATCGACGGCTCGATCAACACCTTCCTCGGAGTGCACTCCAGCCTCTGCATGGGAAGCATCTACATGCTCGGCGATGAGGACCAGCGGGCACAGTGGCTTCCGGCCATGGCGCGGCTCGAGAAGACCGGGGCCTTCGCCCTGACCGAGCCGCGCCACGGTTCGGACTCGGTCTCACTGGAGACCGCGGCCCGCCGCGAAGGGGACTCCTGGGTGCTCAACGGCCATAAACGGTGGATCGGCAACGGCCACGCCGCCGACGTCATCGTCGTTTTCGCCCGGGATGAGGCCGACGGGCAGGTCAAGGCGTTCGTCGTCGAGAAGCAGACCGACGGCAGCTACCCTCAGGGTTTCCGCCCTGAGGTCATCCGCGGAAAGATGGCCAAGCGCTCCATCCACCAGGCCGATATCGTCATCGACGAACTGCGGCTGCCCCTGCAGAACCGGCTGGCCCATTGTGAGAGCTTCGCCGGGGTCAACACTGTGCTCGGCGCGACCCGAGGCGGTGCCTCCTGGGAGGCCGTCGGCCACGGGATGGCCGCCTTCGAGCTGGCTTCCCGGTACGCACTGCAGCGCGAACAGTTCGGTGCCCCCATCGGCTCCTATCAGCTGGTCCAGGAGCGGCTGGCGGGCATGCTCTCCGACCTGACCTCGATGCAGCTGATGTGTACCCGGATGGCGCACCTGCAGGAACGCGGAGAGTTCTCCACGGCGATGGCCTCCATGGTGAAGATGACCACGTCACGTAAGGCACTGAGCATGTGCCGCACCGCCCGAGACATGATGGGCGGGAACGGTCTGCTGCTGGAGAATCATGTGGCCAGGCACCTGACAGATATGGAAGTCGTCTCCACCTATGAGGGGACGGACTCGATGCAGGCGTTGATCGTCGGGCGCGACATCACCGGAATCTCAGCCTTCACCCGCACCGCCCGGTAGCGGCCACACCTCCGGCAGGGGCGGGTTCTTCAGCTGCTCTCACCGTCGCGCCGCAGGCTCGACGGTGAGCCGCGCTCGATGAGCCGCTGCTCAGCCGCCAGGCGGTCCAGCCGGCGTTTCTCGTCCGCGGCATAGGTGTCCACGTATTCCTGCCCGGAGAGCCGCATGATCTGATACATGATCTCGTCGGTCACCGCCCGCTGGGCGAAGCGGTCATCAGCGTTGTCGTAGTAGCCCTCGAAAGTCATCGGCTCACCGAAGATCATCCCGACGCGGCGGATGTTCGGCACCTTCTTGCCGATGGGCTGGACCTTGTCCGTGCCGATCATCGCCACCGGGATAACCGGCACATGGGTGCGCAGCGCCAACCTCGCCACCCCCAGCTTCCCGCGGTAGAGCCGGCCGTCTGGGGAACGGGTGCCCTCAGGGTAGATCCCCAGCACGGCCCCGTCACGCAGGGCCTGCTCCCCGGCGTCGAGGGAGTCCTGGCTGGCTTTACCCCCTGAGCGGTCCATCGGGATCTGCCCGGTGACGTCGAAGAAGGTCTTCTGCGCCCACCCCATCGGTCCGCGTTTGACGAAGTAGTCCTTCTTCGCCAGGAACCGCACCGGGCGCGGCACCTTCACCGGCAAAAAGATCGAGTCGGAGAAGGAGAGGTGGTTCGAGGCGAGGATCGCAGCCCCGTCCTGCGGAACATTGCTGAGCCCCTTCACCCAGGGACGGAAGGCCGTGTTGACCACAGGCCCGACGACGAAGGTCTTGGCGACATAGTAGAACACGGCTATGCGGGGATCCTTCCGGGAGGGCGGAGACGTCCGGGCCCAACTCTACGCGCTCGTTCGCGACTACAGTGGGATCCATGGCAGCTTCCCACCGGCCCGCGCAGATCGGCGTCAGCGTGCTGCACGGCTTCACCTCTACACCGCAGTCCGTGGCCTCTGTGGCCGCGGCACTGGAACAGGCCGGATTCACCGTGGACATGCCGCTGCTGCCCGGGCACGGCACCACGTGGCAGGACCTGGCGCAGACCCCGCACCGGCAGATCATGCAGGCCGCCCGGGACTCCTGGGACCGCCTGGCCGGCCGGTGCGAGCTGGTCGCCACAGTCGGGCTCTCTATGGGTGGGGCGTTGGCCCTGCACGTCGCCGCCCATCGGGACGTGCTGGCCGTCACGGCCATCAACCCGGGGCTACGGCTCAAGCCGGGCACCGCGACGGCGGCCCGGCTGCTCAGCCCCGTGGCCCCCGCAGTGGCGGCCGTCGCGGGGGACATCGCCCAGACGGGGGTGCAGGAGATCGCCTATGAGCGGACTCCGCTCCGCGGCGTGGTCGAACTCTCCGCCCTCGCCGCCAGGGTGCGGAGCGAGCTCGCGCAGATCAGCTGCCCCATCCTGTTGGCGCGTTCGGCGCGGGACTCCGTGCTCCCGCGCTCGGCGGCCGATACGCTGGTCTCCGGAGTCGGCGAGGCTCGGCTGAAACAGCTGTTGCTGAGGCGCTCGCGTCACGTCGCCACCTTGGACTACGACGCCGAGCTGCTGGCCCGCAGCATCGTCGAGCACATCGTCTCTGCGGCAGTCCGGCGGAGCACGGGAGATCGCAGGGGAGAGGGCAGGGCTGACGGCAGGGTTGACGACAGGGTGGAGCAGATGGCGGGGACAGATCCCACGGCCGGGCCGGACAGCCGGAGCAGGCGGAGCGAACGGAGCAGAGCATGAGCCCACACCGTGATGATGACCCCAGTGCCCTCTTCGGCCGTGACGGCCGGCCCCGATCTCGGCCTCAGAGCCAGGGGACGTGGCAACCGCAGGGCCAGCCCGGCCAGGGCCCCCGTGACTACCGTGTCGACGAGGACGCCTTCGACGAGCTTGACGACTTCCACCCGCCGAACCCGAAGAACCCGCTGGCTGGGGCCAAACCTGGTCTGGTGCTCGGCACAGCGCTGTTCCTGGGCTCCCTGGTGGCATTGCTGCTGCTGATCTGGCTGCCGGTGTCGCTGCCCGGCATCGTCGCTACCGGGCTCGTCGGGCTCGCCCTGGCGGGGCTGGTCGTGCTCTTCCTGCAGATGCCGCAGAGCCGGTCGGGCGGTGGGGACGGCGCTCAGGTCTGAGCGCGTCTGCCTCGGCAGCGTGACAAGCGTACCTGCGAGTAATAGTGTGAGACGAGACACAATCTGCCCGGATCCGCTCAGATCTGCCGCGATCCGTCCCTACCTGTTCCGATCTACCTATCGAGGAGCTGCTGCGTGAAGGAGAACTCCGCACCGAAGGCCACCACAGTGCCGGATGAGCTGAACATCACCGACCTGCTGGAACGGCAGGTGGAGTCTGATCCGCAGAACGTGCTGTTCAAACGTCAGCTCACCGAGGGGGAGTGGACGGAGGTCGGTGCTCGTGAGTTCCGTGCCGATGTGGTCGCGCTCGCTAAGGGCATGATCGCCCGCGGCGTCGAACCCGGTGACCGTGTGGCCATCATGGCCCCGACCCGCTATGAGTGGACGCTGCTGGACTTCGCCGGCTGGTACGCCGGGGCCGTCATCGTCCCGATCTACGAGACCTCCTCACCGGCGCAGGTGGCGTGGATCCTCGAGGACTCCCGGGTGACGTTCATCGTCGTGGATTCCGCGAGCCACGAGAAGGTCGTCGATCGTGCCGTCTCCCAGGAGCGGATCGAGGGACTCAGGCACATCCTGCGTCTGGACAATGACGATCTCGACACGCTGCGCGCAGACGGTTCCGCGGTCACCGACGCTGCCGTGGAGTCCGCGCGCAGCCAGGCCGGGCTGAAGGACACCGCCACCATCATCTACACCTCCGGAACCACCGGACGGCCCAAGGGATGTGTACTGACCCACGGGAACTTCGCCGAGCTCTCCCTGCAGACTCTCCAGAATCTCAACCACGTGGTGCGCAAGGATTCCTCCACGGTCATGTTCATCCCGCTGGCCCACGTCTTCGCCCGGTTCATCGCCGTGCTCTCCGTGGCCGCCGGCGCCACAGTGGGCCACACCGCGGACGTGAAGAAGCTGGTCGACGATCTCGGCACCTTCCGGCCCACCTTCCTGCTGGCCGTGCCGCGAGTCTTCGAGAAGATCTACAACGCGGCGCTGCTCAAGGCCGAGGGTGACGGCAAGGGCAAGATCTTCCAGAAGGCGGCCGACACCGCCGTTGAATGGTCGAAGGCCCAGCAGGCCGGCAACGTGCCTCTGATGCTGAACCTCAAGCACAAGCTCTTCGCCAAGCTGGTGTACTCCAAGCTGCTGGACCGGATGGGCGGGCGCGTGCAGCACGCGGTCTCCGGGGGAAGCCCGCTCGGCGCACGGATGGGACACTTCTTCCACGGCATCGGTGTGACCATTCTGGAGGGCTACGGACTCACCGAGACCACCGCTCCGATCACGGTCAACACTCCGGAGAACCTGCGGATCGGCACGGTGGGGCACCCGCTTCCGGGCAACGAGGTGAAGATCGCCGACGACGGCGAGATCCTCGCCCGCGGCGTCTGTGTCTTCCCCGGCTACTGGAACCGACCTGACCTGCAGGAGGAGACCTTCGACGGTGACGGCTGGTTCCCCACCGGTGACGTCGGTTCCCTGGACGACGAGGGGTACCTCACGATCACCGGGCGCAAGAAGGAGATCCTGGTGACCGCCGGCGGCAAGAACGTCTCGCCCAACCAGCTCGAGGACCAGATCCGCTCCGATGCCATCGTCAGTCAGGTCGTCGTCGTCGGGGACAACCGTCCCTTCGTCGCGGCGCTGGTGACACTGGACCCGGAGATCCTCCCGCAGTGGCTGACCAAGCGAGGCATCGACCCGCAGACCCCGATGGAGGAGCTCATCGGCCGCGAGGAGATCCGCCAGCACATCCAGTCGGTGATCGATCGGGCCAACGAGTCGGTCTCCCGTGCAGAGTCCATCCGTGAGTTCCGACTGATCGCCGAGGACTTCACCATCGATTCGGGTCACCTGACCCCGTCGATGAAGATCCGGCGTCCTCAGGTGCTCCAGGACTACGCCCAGGAGATCGACGCGATCTACTCCTGAGTGCCCCCGATGTGCTGAGAGCCGGCCCCTGACGACGGTCTCTGGCAACGACCTCTGTGCACCCGCTGAGGCACCGGTTAGACGGCGTCCGTCCATGATGTGGACGGGCGCCGTCGTGCGAGTTGGGTCAGGGGCCGTTGCGGTCGTACGCTGAGAGGCGTGACTGAGACGAATGACACCCCTGACGAGTCCCTGCTGACGGCTCCCGGCGAGATCCTCCACACCGGCGCGGCCGAATATCCCGGGCTCGACGAGTGGCGTCGTCTGCCGATCAGCCAGCAGCCGGCCTGGCGGGACCACCCGGATTTCGAGTCCTCGATCGAGGCACTGTCGGCGAAGCCGCCGCTGGTCTTCGCCGGTGAGGTCGATAAGCTCACCCGCCGTCTGGGTGCCGTCGCCCGCGGCGAAGCCTTCCTGCTGCAGGGAGGCGACTGCGCGGAGACCTTCCACGGGGCCACCGCTGATCGGATCAGCGCCCGGATCAAGACCATCCTGCAGATGGCCGTCGTGCTCACCTACGGCGCCTCGCTGCCGGTGGTGAAGATGGGCCGCATGGCCGGTCAGTTCGCCAAGCCGCGTTCCTCCGACGTAGAGACTCGCGGAGAGGTCAGTCTGCCGAGCTTCCGCGGTGAGATCGTCAACGGATTCGACTTCACCGAGGAGTCCCGGCGTCCTGACCCGAAGCGGATGATCACCGCCTATGACACCTCCTCGGCCACGCTGAACCTGGTCCGCGCCTTCACCGAGGGCGGCTTCGCGGATCTGCGTGCCGTGCAGCAGTGGAATAAGGGGTTCACCTCCAACCCGGCTCATGCGAAGTACGAATCCACCGCCGCCGAGATCGACCGCGCGGTGCGGTTCATGGAGGCCTGCGGGGCCGACTTCGAGAAGCTCAAGCGCACGGAGTTCTACGCCGCCCACGAGGCGCTGCTGCTGGACTACGAGCGTGCCCTGACCCGCATCGACTCCCGCACCGGTAAGCCCTATGTGACCTCCGGGCACTTCGTCTGGATCGGTGAGCGGACCCGTGACCTCGACGGCGCCCACGTCGACTACCTCTCCCGCGTGCAGAACCCGCTGGGTGTGAAGCTGGGGCCGAAGACCACCGCTGACGACGTCGAGCAGCTCATCGAACGGCTGGACCCGCACCGGGTGCCGGGGCGGCTGACGTTCATCTCCCGCATGGGTGCCGAGGCGATCCGCGAGAGCCTGCCCCCGCTGATCCGTGCGGCCCAGCAGACCGGCGCCCAGGTGGTGTGGGTGACTGACCCGATGCACGGCAATACGATCACCGCGAAGAACGGGTACAAGACCCGCCATTTCGACGACGTCATGGATGAGGTCCGCGGCTTCTTCGAGGTCCACCGTGACCTGGGCACCTACCCGGGCGGACTCCACGTAGAGATGACCGGTGATGACGTCGCCGAATGCCTCGGCGGCTCCGACGTCATCGATGAGACGGCCTTCGACGACCGCTACGAGTCACTGTGCGACCCGAGGCTGAACCATAAGCAGTCCCTGGAGATGGCCTACCTGGTCTCCGAGGCGCTGGCCCACCCCTGACGGGTCTGCTCGAGGAGCCCCTGACTCGTCGGCGGGGCGTCCGCCCCGCTGCCGAGGCTGGGCACGATCTCTGTGCTCAGGCCCAGGTACCAGAAGAACAGCACGATCAGTGCGGTGCCGATCATGAGCAGCGCGATGGTGACCCAGGTCCGCTGGGCACTCGGTCCGGCCAGTTCCACTTCGGGACGCTGACGGGACCGTTCCGGATCATCGGAGCGGCGGCCCAGCCGGGGTAGGCTCAGGCCTTCAGTCTGCTCAGACTGCCGGGTGCGCGCGGAGGCATAGTCGACGTCACCGACGGCGGAGAACTCCCCGGTCTCCTCTGCCGAGGGCGGAGTCGCCGCCGAGGGAGCTGCGACGGGCATCGCCGTGGTCCGGTCCGCCTCCGGTCCCAGGACAGTGGTGTGTCCGGCGTCCCCGGCGGTGTCGAAACCGGTGTCCGCGGGAGCACCGAGCTCGTCCTCGTGGCGGAAGGCCTCAGTGGGCACCTCGGCCACCAGCTGACGGTCCTCCTCGTCCAGGGTGGCCCCGGCCCGTGCGTGGCCGAGCGCGGCGTCGATGTCCTCATCCCAGGCGTGAGTCTCCGCGCGGGTGGGGAAGTCCTCACCCTGACCGTAGGCGCGCGTCGCGGAGACCTCGGACGGCGGCGCGGGTTCCACCTCTGGTGCGGAGGCGCCGTCGAAGTCCAGCTGCTCATCGGTGAGGCCGCCGCGGGCGTCGGTGAGCAGCTGAAGCAGCGTATCGGCGTCCTTCGGCCGCTGAGCGACCTCGCGCTGCGTCGCGGCGAGGACCAGCTCATCGAGGACGGCGGCCAGTCCGGGAACAGACTCAGACGGCGCCGGCACCGTGGAGTTCACGTGCTGGAAGGCCACCCGGACCGGGGAGTCACCGGTGAAGGGCTGGCTGCCGGTGAGCATCTCGTAGAGCAGGATCCCGACGGCGTAGACATCGGCGCGTTCATCGGCGCCCTCGCCGGAGAGCAGTTCGGGGGAGATGTAGGCGACGGTCCCCATCAGTGTGGAGGTGCCGGAATTATGCGTGGCGGCCCGGGCAAGTCCGAAGTCCGCGAGTTTGATGCGCCCGTCGGTGGAGACCAAGACGTTCTCCGGCTTGATGTCACGGTGCACCAGCCCGGCCCGGTGCGCGGCGCCGAGGCCCTGCAGAATCGCCTCGGCGTAGGTCAGCGCCAGCCGTGGAGTCATCGCACCGCGTTTGAGCAACGTCCGCAGCGTGGCCCCGGGCACATATTCCATCACCAGATAGGCGGTCTCACGGGTCTGCCCCTGGTCCAGGACCTGGACCACATGGGGGTGGGAGAGCAGTGCGGAGTTCCTGGCCTCCTGTTCGAACCGTTCGACGACCTTTCGGTCCGCAGCCATATGCGGGAACAGGACCTTCATGGCGACCTGTCGGCCCAACCGGTGGTCCTCGGCCAGGTACACCGTGGACATCCCGCCGCGGGCCAGACGGCTGGTCACCGTGTACCGGCCGTCGACTGTTGAGCCGATCCAGGGGTCCGCCGGTTCCTGGTCCCTGCTGCCTGTCACCCGGTCTCCCACGGTGCCTCCCACTCAGGGTGCCTCCCACTCAGTTGGTCCCGCGGCTGCCCGCGCCGTCATCTCCGTTGCCGTCATCGACGTTCATCATCTACGTTCATCATCTACGTTCTCCAGAGTAACGAAGTCGGGTGAGGCAGAGGCTGATTCCTCCACGCCTCACCACATCCCATCACGCCCCTGACCTCTCACCGCGTGCGGCGCACCAGACGTTCGGCGAGGATGTCGAAGTCGTCGAGGACCTCGGCGGGCACTCCGAGGTCCTCAACGTCGGCGCGCAGCTTCCGGCTCTGCGCAGTGAGCGTGTCGATGCTGCGTTCAACCTCTTCAGCAGCACCGGCGGCGGTGAGGATCTCCAACGCCCGCTCCACCTGGGCCGGGCTCAATGAGGGATCGCCCAACATGGACTCCAGCTCCTGGGCATCAGCGGGGCGGGAGCGGAACATCGCGTAGGCCACCAGCTCGGTCCGCTTGCCCTCGCGCAGATCATCACCGACGGGTTTTCCTGTGCTCTGCGGATCCCCGAAGACGCCGAGGAGGTCGTCTCGCAGCTGGAACGCCTCGCCCAGGGGCAGTGCGGCCTGTGCCCATGCGGTACGCAGGGCATCGTCTGCACCGGCGAGTGCGGCACCGAGGACGAGCGGGTGCTCGGTGGAGTATTTTGCCGCCTTATACCGCAGCACTGTCCGGGCCGCAGCCACAGCGGCCTCCTCAGTCGGTTCCGGAGGCGCCAGCTCGGCACGGACATCGAGATACTGACCGGTGATCACCTGGGTGTGCATGGTGCGGAAGATCCGGCGCGCGGTATCGACAGCGGCGTCAGTAGTAGCGGTGTCAGCAGCAGCGTCGACGGCGGCGTCGGCGGCCGTATCGAAGGTGGTGCCGACGGTGGTGCCGGCGGCGGCGCGTGCGGCCTCGTCGAAGGCCTCACCGGCCCAGGAGAGTGCGAGATCACCGGCCAGCACGGCCGCTGAGGCGCCGAAATGCTTGCCATCCCCGGAGAACCCCGACTCACGGTGCAGCTCGGCGAATCGGCGGTGGAAGCTGGGTAGGCCGCGGCGCGAATCGGAGTGGTCGATGAAGTCATCGTGGATCAGCGCGGCGGCCTGGAACAGCTCCAGCGCCACCCCCAGCTGTCGGGGAGCCGGATGCTCGGCCGCGGAGCCGGTAGAGCGCCAGCCGATCCAGGCCAGCACCGGCCGCAGCTTCTTCCCCCCGCGCAGCATCTCGGCCAACCCGTGCACCACCGGCTCCGCTGCCGGGGAGACGGCTCCAACCTCGGCCAGCCGTGCCTGGAGGAACGTCTCGCAGGCGCTGTCCACCTCGGCGATGAACTCTTCGATCTCCACGGACGAACTCCTCAGCGGTCAGGGGACGGGGGATGAGCCGATGACGGCCTCCAGCCTAACCGGGCGCTGCCGGAGAGCGTTCCCACTGCCGGGCATCTGCCACTGCCGGCATCTGCCGCCGTCGGCACACCCGCCCGTCTCATAGTGTGCTGCTGCTTATGTCAGAGGGTGCTGCATGTGTCGTAGGGCGCGCTGCGCATGTGTCAGAGGTGGGCGATACTCTGAGGCCCATGGTGAGCTCTGGGGATCCACACCGAGATCGGTCGCGCCGTCCGGCTGCGGTGATCGCCCATGTGGATATGGATGCCTACTTCGTCGAAGTGGAGCTGCTCTCCCGCCCTGAGCTGCGCGGGCGGCGTCTGATCGTGGCCCATGATTCCCCGCGCTCAGTGGTGCTCTCGGCCTCCTACCCGGCGCGGGCGCAGGGCGTGCGTTCCGCGATGCCGCTGACCCGGGCCCGGCAGCTGAGCCCTGACTCTCTGGTGCTGGAGCCGCATCAGCAGCGGTATCGGGAGCTCTCTCGGCAGATCATGGCCTATTTCGGCACGCTGACGGATACGGTCGAGCAGCTCAGCGTCGACGAGGCGTTCCTGGACCTCACCGGTGCGGTGCGTCGGCTTGGCCCTCCTGCACAGATCGGCGAGCTGATCCGCCGTGACGTGCGTGAACAGTTCGGCCTGCCGTGCACTGTGGGCATCGCTGATCGCAAGTTCATCGCCAAGATCGCCTCCACCCGGGCCAAGCCGGATGGTCTGATGCTGGTGCCCCCGGCACAGCGGCTGCAGTTCCTGCATGCGCTGCCGGTGGAGTCCCTCTGGGGTGTGGGAGGCACGACGGCCGCGGCCCTGCACGATCGTGGGGTGCGGACGGTCGAACAGCTGGCCCAGACGCCGCGGGATGTCCTGACGGCGCGGTTCGGGGCACTGGGTGAGCATCTCCACGATCTCGCCTGGGGTGTCGATGAGCGTGGTGTGGAGCCGCACCGGGAGGAGAAGAGCATCGGGGCGGAGGAGACCTTCGCCGTGGACATCAGCTCCACAGAGCAGCTGCGCGCCGAACTGCTGCGTCTGAGCTACCGGATCGCCGCCCGTCTGCGGGCGGCGGAGCTCTCGGCCTCGGGCGTGAGCCTGAAGCTGCGTTACCGCGATTTCGATACGCTGACGCGCTCGACGAGCCTGCCGCATCCCACACGCTCGGCACCGGTGCTGCACCGTGCCGCGGTGCAGCTGCTGCACCGGCTCGGTGACCGCGCCCAGCCGGTGCGGCTCATCGGTCTGCGTGCCGAGCGGCTGGACCGTGGTGACTCGGCAGTGCAGCTGAGCTTCGACGGCGCGGAGTCCCGGTGGACTGATGCCGAGGCCGCTGTCGACGTCGTCGCCCACCGCTTCCCCGAGTCGGCGATCGGTCCCGCCTCGCTGATCCCTCCGCCGCGCTCAGAATCGGAGGAAACCGGAGATGATCCTTCGACGCCGCGCTGACCTGGGATTCTTCGAGACCTCCTCGGTGATCGCCGAGCTGGTAGGTGGCGCAGAAGTGAGGCTAGAATGGTGACCCGGACTGTACCCGCATGCAGATCGGCGGCGTCGGTCCCGTTCCCTGCGGCCGAGACCGACCGGACAGATACGTCAAGGAGCCACGCCATGGCACTCTCTGAGCACGAACAGCGCATGCTCAAGCAGATGGAGGAGCAGCTGCAGTCGGAAGACCCCGGCTTCGCCACCTCCATGCAGGAGTCCCCTGCAGTGGGTACGCTCAACGTGCGCAGCCTCGTGCTCGGTCTGCTGGTCGCCGTCGCCGGAGTCGGCGTGCTCATCCTGGGCATCAGCAGCCAGCTCATCATCGTCGGAGTGGCCGGGTTCCTGGTCATGGGAGTCGGCGTCTACTTCGCCACGGCGGGCAGCGCCTCGCGCCGCACATCCGGAGGCTCCTCCGGCGGCGGGAATGGGCCGGGCGGCGGTGGAGGAGGGCCTCGCGGAGGTTCAGGCTCCTCCGGGTCTGGTTCCTTCATGAGCGGATTGGAGCAGCGCTGGGAGGAGCGCCGCCGCCAGGACTGATCCCCGGATCGGCCCGGTAGCCACAGATTCACGACGGAGGGCCCCGCAGAGAAGATCTGCGGGGCCCTCCGTCGTGCTGTCTCGATCGTTTCTCTGCTGTCCTGCGTCTCCACATCCCGCCACGGTGGTGGGGGAGGCCGGGTATACGAGTTGTCCCCACTTTCCGCCGCTCACTCCACTTCCCACCACCGTCCACTCCACTTCCCACCACGAGCGGCCATCGCCCCCTCTGTGAGGGCCTTCGAGCCGGGGCTGACGCCGCCCCCCGAGGCTCATCGCCGGAGTGCTGGCGGTTCGGAGAGGGGCTTCTCGCGGAAACGTCCCCACTTTCCTCCACTCCGCATTTCCCCTGGTCAGAGGCTTATCGGCGGGTCTTTCTCAGTGGAGAATCTGCACTGCTGGCAGGAAAATGGGGACTGGTGGCTTGATAGTGGAGGAAAGTGGAGTAAAGTGGGGGATGTCAGAGGGCAGAGGACCTGGTGAAGGAGATCCTTCTTCGAGCATGTGAGGCGGTGGCGCGTTGTTCCTCGGCACGTACACCCCCCGCATGGACGAGAAGGGACGCCTCATCCTTCCCGCGAAATATCGTGACGAACTGGCCGAGGGGCTGGTCCTCACGAGGGGGCAGGAGCGGTGCGTCTACGTCTTCAGCGCAGCGGAGTTCCAGAACGTCCATCAGCAGCTTCGGCAGGCACCGCTGGCCTCTCGACAAGCACGTGACTACATCCGCATGTTCCTCTCCGGGGCCTCCGACGAGATGCCGGACAAGCAGGGCAGGATCACCATCCCGCCCAGCCTGCGGGACTATGCGGGGCTCGACCGCGACGTCGCGGTGATCGGTGCCGGTGATCGCGCCGAGATCTGGGACGCCGCTGCCTGGGAGGCCTATATGGAGCAGAAGGAGGCCGAATTCTCATCGACGGATGAGATCGCGGTCCCCGGTCTGCTCTGAACCCGGCCTTCTCTAGTACGAGGCAGTCCCTCGAGTGGGTTCTCCGCCCGCCCGGGCGTCACCTGACTTCACTTCCCCGATGTCAGGCGGCGCCCGGAGCGGGCCGGGAACCGGCCTGAGGGCCACGCCTCCACCTGACCCGCGACCCCGCCCCACCGAGGAGGAGCCATGGCCGAGGGAACCGCCGCCGCGAAACACGTGCCCGTGATGCTCCGCCGCTGCGTCGAGCTCCTCACCCCCGGCATCGCCGCTCTGCGTGAACAGGGTCAGATCCCGGTGATCGTCGATGCCACCCTCGGCATGGGCGGACACACTGAGGCCATACTGGCCGCCGACTCGGACGTGGTCGTCATCGGACTCGACCGTGACCCGCAGGCCCTTGAACTGGCCTCCGAGCGATTGGCCGTCTACACCGGACGATTCCGCCCGGTCCACGCCGTCTTCGATCACATCGGCGAGGTGCTCGATCAGCAGCTTCCCCAGATCGCGGCCTCACACGGCCGCGCAGCCGGCACGGCAGGAATCCTCTTCGACCTGGGGGTCTCCTCCCTGCAGCTCGACGAAGCTGAACGAGGATTCGCCTATTCCTACGACGCGCCGCTGGATATGCGGATGAACAGCTCCGCCGACTCCGAGGAGATCACCGCCGCCGAGCTGCTGGCCACCGCCGAGGAATCGGAGCTTCGCCGCATCATCTCCGACTACGGCGAGGAGCGGTTCGCCGGGCGGATCGCCGCCGGTGTGGTCGCCGCCAGGGCGAAGGCCCCGGTGACCACCACCGCACAGCTCGCCGCACTCGTCGATGCCGCAGTACCGGCCGCCGCGAAGCGCACCGGCGGACATCCGGCCAAGCGGACGTTCCAGGCGCTGCGCATCGCCGTCAACCGTGAGCTCGAGGTGCTCAGCGCGGCGATTCCCGCGGCGATGGATGCCCTCGACGTCGCCGGGCGGCTGGTCGTACTCAGCTACCATTCCCTCGAGGACCGCCCGGTCAAGCGGGCGATTGCCGCCCGGACGAGCTCCTCAGCACCGGTCGGCCTGCCCGTGGAGCTTGAGGAGCATCGCCCGACGTTCCGAGCCGTGACTCGCGGGGCAGAGACCCCGGATTCGCAGGAAAGTGACAACAACCCGCGCGCCTCATCCGCGAAGCTGCGCGCAGCTGAGAAGATCAGAGACGATCGCGGTCGGGGCGGAGTCCCGCAGAGAGCCACCGGACGAAGGAAGAGGTCGGCATGAGCACACCTGCCACGGCGCTGCCGACGCCGCACGCGGCGCCTCAGACCTCCCCGACGCCGCGCCCGGCGCTGCGTGTACTGCCCAAGCTGCACCGCCGCCACCGAGGGCTCACCATCGGGATCATCGCACTGCTGCTGACTGCCCTGGTGGCAGTGCTGACGGTCAATATCCATGTCTCGAACACTCAGTACCGCGTCGTCGAGCTCCAAGCCGAGCGTCAGCTGCTGGTCCAGCAGAACCAGGCGCTGAGCCAGCAGTCGCAGTACCTGGAGTCGCCGCAGGCGCTCTCCGGCAGTGCGGTGGACCTGGGCATGGTCATGCCCGGTCAGGCCGGTGCACTGGATCTTGAGACCGGCGCCGTCGCCGGGGAGGCTGAGCCTGCGGACTCGGCGGACCGCCCCTCGAGCTTCGTGCAGAACCCGGTCCAGCCCGGCACTGAGGGCCTGGGCGCTCTCGACGTCTCCGCAGCCGCTGCGCAGTCGCCCTCCGGTCTACTCGGGGCCGAAGCCCTCGAGCTGCTCGCCCAGCCGGCCCCCGGGCAGGCCGAGACGGCCGAATCGGCGGAGGAATCCGGAGCAGGGCAGCCTTCCTCGGAATACGATGGAGGCACGATTCCGGCTCCCAGCTGGGACTGACCCCGCCGCGGAGGCGGGCCGCCGCACAGCACCTCAAGGACACGACCTTCTATGACCTCTGATTCAGCACGCCGGGCCCAGCACGGCAGCATGATGTCCCAGAGGATGCGCATCGGTCTGGCGGTCTTGGTCCTGCTGCTGGCCGTCCTTGGGATCCGGTTGGTCTTCGTCCAGGGCCTGGACCCCTCAGGCCACGCCCAGGCCGCAGTCTCCGAACGCCTGCGCACCGTGCCGATCCCCGCCGAACGGGGGGACATCCTCGATTCCCAGGGCCGGACGATGGCCACTACCGTCGAACGCTACGATCTGGTGGTCGATCAGCGCGTCGTCGATGACTTCCGGGAACGTGATGAGGTCTCCGGGCTGCAGACCACCGTGACGCTGCAGTCTGCGATGGCCGATCTCGGTGAGATTATCGACGAGGACCCCGCCGAACTCGAAGAGCTGATGATCGGGGACAGCCCCTACTCCGTGGTCGCACGCGGGATCACCCCTGAGGAGCGGCGCCAGGCCATGGACTTGGGGATCCCCGGTCTCTACGCCGAGCCGCTGAGTCAGCGGACGTATCCCTCGGGATCGGTCGGAGGTTCGATCCTCGGCTTCGTCGGCACCGACGGCCAGCCGCTCGACGGGCTCGAGCTCTCCCAGCAGGACCACCTGGCCGGTGCTGACGGTGAGCGGACCTACGAGATCGCCGCCGACGGGGTGCGCATCCCCACGGCGACGTTCGAGGAGACCCCGGCGCAGGACGGCCAGGATCTGCGCCTGACCCTGGATCAGGATCTGCAGTGGTTCGCGCAGGAGGCCGTGGCGGAGAAGGCCAACCAATACAACGCTCAGTGGGGCAACGTCACAGTCCTCGATGCTCAGACCGGTGACATTCTGGCCATGGCGGATTCCCAGACCGTCGATCCCGCCAATCCGGGAGAGACCGATGAGCTCTTCCGCCGTCCGCTGGCGGTGACTCAGGACTTCGAGCCCGGCTCCACCGGAAAGGCCATCACCTTCGCCACCGCACTCGAAGAGGGCGCGGTCACCCCGACCGAGGCCTTCACCGTGCCCAACCGGTACGACTTCGACGGTGAAGTGGTCAACGACGCCGTGCGCCACCCCACCTATGAGATGACCGCGGCCGGAATCTTCGCCCGCTCCTACAACACCGGTACGGTGATGGTCGGCAACGAGGTCGACGAGCAGGTGCGCTACGAGTACATGCGCAGTGCAGGCCTCGGCGAGGAGATCGACATCGGCATGCCCTCACAGGCCACCTCCCTGCTGGCACCCCCCGAGGACTGGGACAGCCGGCAGCCGTACTCCACCCAGTTCGGCCAGGGGTACACCTCCTCGGTACTGCATAATGTGAGCATCTTCCAGGCCATCGTCAACGGCGGCGTGCACCAGGATCTGCAGCTCATCGACGCCTATGTGGACCCCGACGGCGAGGAACACCCCGTCGAACGGCCCGAGGGTGAGCGGGTCTTCAGCGAGGAGACCTCTGAGGAAATGCTGCGGCTGCTGGAAGGTGTGGTGGTCGAGGGCACCGGTGATGGTGCGCAGGTGCCCGGATACCGGGTCGGCGGGAAGACGGGCATCGCCCAGGCCGCCGGTGAAGGGGGAGGCTTCGACGGTCACACGATCTCGTTCATCGGTGCCGCGCCCTTGGACGATCCGCAGTACGTGGTCTCGGTGACCATCCACCGGCCCCAGGGACACTGGCAGTCCTGGCAGGTCACGGACACGTTCTCCCAGGTGATGTCCCATGTGCTGAGCACCTACCAGGTACCTCCCGACGGTGATGAGGATGAAGCCTATGACATCCAGCTCGACGACTAGTCTTGACCCGGAGCCTGCGGCTCTTTCTCACTCGGAGCCCACGGCTCCTTCTGACCCGGAGCCCACGGCTCCCTCGGCGGCCTGACCGCCGCCCCTGAACCCACCACCGCCCAGAGATCGAGAGGCCTATGACCGACAGCGACGCCACGCCCGATGACGTGAGGCTCTCCGTCGCGGAGCAGGACAGTGTGTTCCGGCCCGCCGCGGTGACCGGCGGAGCCTTGGAAGACCTTGCCGGTGTGCTGCAGAGCGCCGGCTATGACCCGTTGGTGACCCCGGTCGGACGGGCGAGCCTGCAGACTCGGCTGACCGGTGCGGCGATGAACCCGCAGGCCGTGGGGGAGGGTGATCTCTTCGTCGCGGTCAGCGGAGCCCGTTTCCATGGTGCTGACTTCGCCGCCGCTGCGGCGGAGGCCGGAGCGGCCGCCGTGCTGACCGACGCCCAGGGGGCGGTGCGTGTGCGGGAGAACGTCGGATACCGTCTGCCGGTGATCGAGGTCGAGGCGGTCCGTGAAGCCGCCGGTCCGGCAGCGGCGTTCATCTACGGCAATACCTCGGAGTCCGGGCCTGCCCTGTTCGGGGTGACCGGCACCAACGGTAAGACCACCACCACGTACTTCCTGCGGTCGCTGCTCGATGAGCTGATGCGCTCGTGTGAGCTGACCACTGGGCTCATCGGTACGATCGAGATCCGTGCCGGCTCAGAGACCATCCCCTCACAGCTCACCACCCCGGAGGCGGTTCAGCTGCATTCGCTGATGGCTCTGTTCCGGGAGCGCCACGTCGGGGCGGCGGCGATGGAGGTCTCCTCCCACGCCATCTCCTACCGCCGGACGGCGGGGCTGCACTATGACGTCGCCGGGTTCACGAACCTCACCCAGGACCATCTGGACCTGCACGGTTCGATGGAGGACTATTTCCGGGCCAAGGCCGAACTGTTCACCCGCAGCAGGACCCGTACCTCGGTGATCACCGTCGATGACACCTGGGGTCACCAGATGGCCCATGCCGCCACCGGTCGTGTGGTGACTCTGGCCACCTCGGGGCAGCCCACTGAGGTCGACTGGGAGGTCACCGAGGTGGCGCCCGAGGGGCTGGGCCACGCATTCACCCTGCACCACCGCCACAGCGGCGAGCGCATCCGCACCCGGACGGGGCTTCCCGGGCTGTTCAACGTCTCCAACGCCGCCCTCGCCGCGGTCATGGTGCTGGAGTCCGAGGCGCTGCGGCCCCGGCGCGACGAGGTGATCCACGCGCTGGAGAGCGCCGATCCGTTCACCATCAGCGTGCCCGGGCGTATGCAGGTCATCGCCACGGCTCCGGCGGCGATCGTGGACTTCGCGCATAACCCGGATGCGATGATCCGCACCCTTGAGGCCGCCGGCCAGACTCGCGGCGAAGGACGCATCATTCTGGTCGTCGGTGCTGCCGGAGACAGGGACCGTTCGAAGCGTCCGACGATGGGCGCCATCGCGGTGCGCATGGCCGACCACGTGATCATCAGCGACGATGACCCGCACAGCGAGGATCCGGCCCGGATCCGTGATGAGGTGATGCAGGGTGCCCGGGAGGCGGTGGACTCCGGCCGGCTGAGCACCGACTTGGAGGAGGTCGTCCCCCGTGCCGACGCGATCCGCCGCGCCGTCGAGGTCGCCGGTGCGCAGGACACCATCATCCTGGCTGGGCGCGGTCATGAGGTCCATCAGGACTTCGACGGCGCGCATCATGCCATCGATGACCGGGTCGAGCTGCGCCGAGCGCTCGATGAGGCAGGCTTCGAGGTTCTGCCCGTTGAGGATCGCACCGCCAGTGAGGAGGACCAGTCATGATCGCCCTGACTGCCGCCGAGGTCGCCGAACTGGCCCGGGGACGCCTACGAGGCGTCGAGGATCCACAGGCTACGGTGGTCACCGCCGCCGACACGGACTCCCGCGCCATGGCTCCCGGCGCCCTGTTCATCGCCAAACCTGGTGAGACCACTGATGGACATCGGTTCATCGATGCGGCGTTGGCGGCCGGGGCCTCACTGGTCCTCGCCGAACGCGAGACCGAGGACCCCCAGGGGCAGGCCCACCCCGCGGTGCTCGTCGAGGACGTCGTGATAGCCATGGGGCACCTGGCCGCCGGCATCGTCCAGCTCATCCGGGAGCACTCGCCGACCACGGTCATCGGGATCACCGGTTCGGCAGGGAAGACGACCACTAAGGACCTGCTGCGCGCACTGCTGGAGCCCGAAGGCCTCACCGTCGCCCCGCAGGGGTCCTATAACGGGGAGGTCGGCGTGCCGCTGACCGTGTTCACCGCCCCGTTGGAGACCCGGTACCTGGTGGTGGAGATGGGCGCCGACGGCCCCGGCAACATCCGCTATCTCTGCCAGATGGTCCGCCCGGACATCGGCGCCGTCCTCATGGTGGGCTCTGCGCACGCCGGGAAGTTCGGCGGCACGGACCGGATCGCCGCGGTCAAGCAGGAGCTCGTCGAGGAGGTCCCCGCGGCAGGCCAGCTCATCCTCAACGCCGACGACGTCCAGGTCCGGGCGATGGCCGAGGCGGCGCAGGCCCCGATCACCTGGATCAGCGTCGACGGCGGCGCCGATCGTCACACCGATCGCCACGCCGATCTCAATGCCGGTCTCCCTACCGGTCTCGGCACTGAGGGTGACACCGGGGCATCGAGCGTCATGGCCCGTGAGGTGGTCCTCGACGAGGCCGGTCGGCCGTCCTTCGACCTCCACGTCGGCGGCTCGCCCGCCCACCGTGTGCAGTCCGGGCTCACCGGCGCGCATCATGTGACCAACGTCCTCGCCGCGGCGGCGACTGCGCGCGCCCTCGGTGTCGCGGTCGAGGACATCGCCGCTCGGCTCGACGGCCTCGGCCCCTCCAGTCGTTGGCGGATGGAACGAACTGAGCGGGCCGACGGGGTCACCGTGATCAACGATGCCTACAACGCCAACCCCGAGTCGATGCGTGAGGCGCTGCGCACTTTGGCGATGATCTCCCGCGGCGGGGGTCGCCGTGCTGTCGCGGTGCTGGGCGCCATGCTGGAGCTCGGCGAGGAGTCCATCGTCCGGCACACCCAGCTCGGCGAGACGGTCGTGCGGCTGAACATCGATCGCACGCTGGTCGTCGGTGACGAGGCCTATCCGCTCTATCGCGGAGCCGTCGCCGAGGGCAGCTGGGGTGCCGAAGTCGAGTGGGTGGCCACCGCAGGTCAGGCCCAGGAACGCCTCGAGACGCTGTTGGAACCCGGAGACGTCGTGTTGTTCAAGTCCTCGAACGGTGCAGGACTTAGACTTCTGGGAGACCACGTCGCTGCGCAGACACCCGGCGATGGTGGTGACGGCCGTCCAGACCCGGACGCGCGCGAGGGGAAGGCAGGTGCCGCGTGGTAGGTGTTGTCATCGGCTCCGGTCTGGGGCTGGTCCTGACTCTGGTGGGCACGCCGCTGTTCATCCGCCTGCTGGTCAAGCGGGGGTATGGGCAGTTCATCCGCGATGACGGCCCCACGACTCACCACGTCAAACGCGGCACCCCGACGATGGGTGGTGCCGTCTTCGTCGGCGCCACGGTGATCGCCTATTTCATCACCCACCTGATTCTCGCGCTGACCCGTGAGACCAGCACCGGGCCGAGCGCTTCGGGTCTGCTGCTGCTGTTCCTCATGGTCGGCATGGCCGGAGTCGGCTTCGCCGATGACTTCTCCAAGATCAGCAAGAAGCAGTCGCTGGGGCTGACCCCGTGGATGAAGATCCTCGGCCAGGGCATCGTCGGGGTGCTCTTCGCCGTGCTGGCCCTGGTGATCCCCAACGCCGAAGGGCAGACGCCGGGATCCACCGCAATCTCCTTCGTCCGGGAGACGGCACTGGACCTGGCCTTCGCCGGGCCGATCATCGGTGCCATCCTCTTCGTGATCTGGGCCAATGTGATCACCACGGCGGCGACGAATGCGGTGAACCTCACTGACGGCCTCGACGGGCTCGCCACCGGCGCCTCGGCCATGGTCACCGCGGCCTATACGCTCATCGCCGCCTGGCAGTGGAACCAGAACTGCGCCTCCGCCAGCTCTGTCCAGGACGTCTGCTACAGTGTGCGCGATCCGCTCGATATGGCGGTGCTGGCCGGGATCATCACCGGCGCGCTCATCGGTTTCCTGTGGTGGAACACCTCACCGGCGAAGATCTTCATGGGCGACACCGGCTCGCTCGGCCTCGGCGGTGCACTGGCCGCCTTCGCGATCCTGACCCACACGGAGCTGCTGTTCATCGTTCTGGGCGGGCTCTTCGTGCTGATCACCGTCTCGGTGATCATCCAGGTCGGCTTCTTCAAGCTCTCCGGGGGGCGTCGAGTCTTCCTCATGGCTCCGCTGCAGCATCACTTCGAGCTCAAGGGCTGGGCCGAGGTCACCGTCGTCGTCCGGTTCTGGATCATCGGCGCACTCGCGGTGGGTCTCGGGCTGGCGATCTTCTACGGTGAGTGGGTGATCCTGCAGTGACGGAAGCCCCCCGCGTCCCCTCCGTCCGGCCCGATCTGCGCGGCTGGGAAGCGCCCTGGGACCAGATCCGCGCGGTGGTGGCCGGCCTCGGCCTCTCCGGCTTCGCCGCGGCCGACACGCTGGCTGAGCTGGGCGCCTCCGTCGTCGTCGTCGATGCCGCCACCGGTGAGCAGCGTCAGCGCGACGCCGAGACACTCGGCCTCGTCGGCGTCTCGGACGTCCGGCTCGGCGCCGAGCACACGGAATCCGTGCCCGAGGTCGGCGGTGCCGCCCCGGATATCCTGGTCACCTCACCGGGGTGGCGCCCGGATTCCTCCCTGATCCAGGACGCCGAGGCCCGGGGCATCCCCGTGTGGTCCGAGGTGGAGCTGGCCTGGCGGCTCGGCGGCAGGCCGGGGGCGCGGCAGCCACAGTGGCTGACCGTCACCGGCACCAACGGCAAATCCACCACGGTGCGGATGCTGGAGGCGATGCTCCTGGCAGACGGCCGCCGAGCGATCGCCTGCGGCAACGTCGGTGTCCCCGTGCTGGATGCGATCCGGGACCCTGAAGGGTATGACGTCCTCGCCGTGGAGCTCTCCAGCTTCCAGCTGCACTACACCGAGCTGCTCGATCCGCTGGCCTCTGCGGTGCTGAACATCACCTCCGACCACGTGGATTGGCACGGAGGTATGCAGGGTTACGCCGCCGATAAGGCGAAGATCTACGAGAACACCCGCCTGGCCTGCGTCTACAACGTCGATGAACCTGCCACGGAACAGATGGTCGCTGAGGCCGAGGTGCAGGAGGGCTGCCGCGCCGTCGGCTTCACCCTCGGGACGCCGGGGCCCTCGATGCTCGGGATGGCCGAGGACCTGCTGGTGGACCGGGCGTATCTGCCGCAGCGTCACCGTCAGGCCCTTGAGCTCGGCGAGCTGGCGGACTTCGGCCCGCTGGCCCCCCGCCATGTGGTGGCCAATACCCTGGCGGCCGCGGCGCTGGCGCGGGCCGCTGACGTCGAGCCGGCCGCGATCCGTGAGGCGATCCGCGGTTTCTCCGCGGCGGATCACACGATCCAGCCGGTGGCCAAGGCCGATGACATCCTCTGGATCAATGATTCCAAGGCGACGAACCCGCATGCGGCGGAGGCCTCGCTGAGGAGCTTCTCCGATGTGGTGTGGATCGCCGGTGGTCTGCCGAAGGGCGTGGAGTACGACGAACTGATCGCCCAGGTGGCTCCTCGGCTGCGCTATGTGATCCTGTTGGGCACGGACTCTTCTCAGCTGCGTTCCAGCCTCCGGCGACACGCGCCGGACGTCCCGGTGGTCGGGGGAGGTGTACGGGAGGATGACTCAGAAGCGGCGGCCGAGCAGGGGGCCGCGGATCCGACCGCCGCGGCGGCACTCGAGGCGCTGCTCAGCGGTACTGACGGCGCGGCTGCGATGCGAGCCGCCGTCGCCGAGGCCGCACGGGTCGCCCGCGCCGATGAGACGGTGCTGATGGCGCCGGCGGCGGCGTCGATGGACCAGTTCGCCTCCTATCGGGCCCGCGGGGAGGCGTTCATCGAAGCGGTCGCTGAGCTGATGGAGCGGCCCTAGACTTGACCCAGCGACACAGACGAGGAGGACGGAGATCACGATGCGCCCACCGCGCCTGCCCTCCTCGTCGGGGGAGTCCGAGACCACCGAGACTCCCGATGCCGCTGAGACTGCGGAAGCCGCAGACGCCCCTGACACACTGCCTGACACATTGCCTGACAGACTGGGGGGACCGCGCCGCGCCGAGGAGCCCGAGGCTCCCGCCCGTCCGGCGTTGCGCGCCGTGGAGGACCGCCCTGAACCTGCGGCCCGGCCCGCCGACGACGCCGACTCTGCTCGTGGCACGCGCGGACGGGCCGGAGACCCCATAGCCCGTTTCTGGACCTTCGTCGAGGGCGGACGCGCGCACACCACCTTCTGGATGCTCTTCGGCTCTGCGCTGGCGCTGACCGTCATCGGCGCGGTCATGGTGCTCTCCTCCTCGGCGATCGAGACCGTGGGCAGCACCACCACCGCATACGGGCTGTTCCTGCGGCAGGCCATGTGGGCTCTGGTCGGCTTCGTCGGGATATTCGTCGTGGTGCTGATGCCGCAGCGCCTGCTCCAACGCATCGCCTGGCCGGCGCTGATCGTCACAGTGCTGGGCCTGGCCCTGGTGCTGAGCCCTCTGGGCCATGAGGTCAACGGAAACCGCAACTGGCTGCAGGCCGGACCGATCAATGTGCAGCCGGCCGAGTTCGCCAAACTGGCGCTCATCGTCTGGGCCGGCTCCGTGCTGGCCCGCAAGGGCACTCTGGTGCGCCAGCTCCACCACGCCGTCATTCCGGTGATCTTCCCCGGGGCCGCCAGCATCCTGCTGTTCATCATGATCGGCCGGGACCTCGGTACTGCTCTGATCTTCGGGGTGATCGTCGCCGCGGTGCTCTTCGTCGCCGGGACCAAGCTGCGATACTTCGTCATCGCGGCCTCCTTGGGCGTGCTGGCGGCGATCATCGGTGTGATCACCTCGCCGAACCGTCTGGCCCGGGTCAGCGCCTGGCTGAACATCGGTGACGCCTGCGAGGGCTCCGGCGACCTCTGCTATCAGGCCCAGCACGGCCTCTACGCCCTGGCCTCCGGCGGCTGGTGGGGCGTGGGTCTGGGCCAGTCCCGTCAGAAGTGGAACTACATCCCCGAGGCGGAGAACGACTTCATCTTCACCATCCTGGGTGAAGAGCTCGGTCTGCTCGGCGCGCTGACGGTGCTCATGCTCTACGCGGTGCTGGCCATCGGCATGTTCCGGGTGGCCGCCCGGGCGCAGAGCCGCTTCGTGAAGATCACCACTTTGGGCATCATGGCCTGGGTCATCGGCCAGACCTTCATCAACCTCGGTATGGTGACCGGTCTGCTGCCGGTCATCGGTGTCCCGCTGCCCTTCATCTCCTACGGGGGATCCTCCCTGACCTCGACTCTGCTGGCGGTCGGCGTGGTCATGAGCTTCGCGCATCGCCAGCGCCGCCTCGCACCGGACCCCGGCCAGCAGACGGAGCCGGAGCACCGGAACCCCGATCAGCTCACCCATCAGCATGCCGAGGCGGAGGAGTCCGCGCCGGTGAAGAGGAGGACCACTACGTCATGAGCCCGTCGAAGAACATCCCCGCGGTGAAGGCCGTGCTGGCCGGCGGCGGCACTGCTGGACACGTCAGCCCGATGCTCGCGGTGGCCCGGGCCCTCGAGCGGCTTTCCCCGGAGTCTGAGATCACGATGATCGGTACCGAGGTGGGCCTGGAGACCCGGTTGGTCCCGGAGGCTGGCTACCGGCTGGAGACGATCGAGAAGGTCCCGATGCCGCGGCGGCCCTCTGCGGATATCCTGCGGTTTCCGGGCCGGTTCCGACGGGCCATCGATGCTGCCGCGGAGATCCTCACCGCACGCCAGGCCGACGTCGTCCTCGGTGTGGGCGGCTATGTCTGCACGCCGGTCTACCTGGCCGCTCAACGCTTGGGCATCCCGGTGGTGGTCCACGAAGCCAATGCCCGCCCCGGATTGGCCAACCGGTGGGGCAACCGGATCTCGGTCTTCACCGGAGTGGCCTTCGAAGGCACCGCGCTGAAGCGTTCCCACTGGGTCGGTATGCCGATGTCGAGAGAGATCTCCCAGCTGGATCGGCGCAGCTCCCGGGCTGAGGCACGCCGAGAGCTGGGGCTGGACCCGGAACGCACCACCTTGGTCGTCACCGGAGGATCATCGGGTGCGGCCTCGCTGAACGCGGCTGTGGCGGCGTCGGTGGATGATCTGCTGGCCTCCGGAGCCCAGGTGCTGCATCTGACCGGGGCGGGGAAGGCTGTGGAGGAGGAACCCGGGCAGCTGCTGCAGCGGCCGGGGTACCACCAGCGTGAATATCTCGACGGGATGCAGCTGGCCTACGCGGCAGCTGATCTGTTGGTCGCCCGGGCCGGTGCGGCCACCGTCTGTGAAGTCGCCGCCGTGTCATTGCCGACGATCTTCGTGCCGCTTCCGGTGGGCAACGGTGAGCAGGAGCTCAACGCCCGGGACCTGGTCGATGCCGGTGGGGCGCTGCTGGTCAAGGATGAGCATCTGAGCCGTGAGTGGGTCAGCCGCAACCTTGTGCCGCTGTTGGAGGATCCTTCGCTGCTGGAGGATATGCAGCGTCAGGCGGGGGAGCGCGGCATCACCGACGCCGATGAGCGGATGGCGAAGGAGATGCTGCGGGCGGCCTCACCTGAGACTGAGATCGACTGACCCCACCATCACCAGGGAGACCATTCGTGAGTTCATCCACGCAGAACATGTCCTTGGCCCAGGTGGGCCGTGTCCACTTCCTCGGCCTGGCCGGAGTCGGTGTCTCGGCCGTGGCCCGGGTGATGCAGGCTCAAGGTGTGCCGATCTCCGGCACTGACGCCAAAGACCTGCCGGTGCTCGAGGAGTTCCGTGCCGCGGGCGTGCCGGTGCGGGTGGGCTACCGTGCGGAGAACATCTCCTCTGTGGAGGAGGAGGTGGGTGCGCCGATCGATACCGTCATCGCCTCGTCCATCGCCCAGGCCGGCAACCCCGAATACGAGGAGGCGCGGCGTCGTGGTGTGCGCGTGCTGCACCGCTCCCAGGGGTTGGCGGCGGTGATGGACGCCCAGCGCGGCGTGGCGGTGGCCGGTACCCACGGGAAGACGACGACGACCTCGATGACGGCGATGCTGCTCAGCCGGGCAGGCCTGCATCCGGGGTTCGCCGTGGGGGCGGCGGTGGCCGGCCTGGGGACCAACGCGGCCGCTGGCGCGGGGGAGTGGTTCGTGGCCGAAGCCGATGAGTCGGACGGCTCGCTGCTGAACTACCGTCCAGAGGTCGCGGTGATCACCAACGTGGAGGCGGATCATCTCGATCACCACGGCACCGCTGAGGCGGTGCACCAGGTCTTCGTGGACTTCACCGCTCGGATCCTCGACGGCGGGACTCTGATCCTGTGCGTGGACGATGACGGCGCCCGGGCCCTGCTCGACGATGTCGCCGAAGACCTGGCCGCCCGCGGGGTGCAGGTCCTGACCTATGGCACAGCACCTGACGCGCGGCTGCGGCTGGTCACGGATCCGGCGGAGGACGCCGACGTCGGGGAAACCCCCGGGGCTGGAGTGCACAGCAGTGCCGGAGCACCCAGCAGCGCCGGAACACCCAGCAGTGCCGACCGGCCGCTCAGGGCGGCGCAGACCTTCGTGATCGCGGAGACTGAGGCCGCCGAGCCGTCGGCCGCCGTGGCGGTCCGTGCTGCGTTGAGCGTGCCGGGGCGTCATAACGCGCTCAACGCGGTGGCGGCTGTGGCGGTGGGCCGCTGCGCCGGGCTGACCCTTGAAGAGGCCGCACAGGCGGTGGAGGCCTTCCGCGGGGTGGCGCGTCGTTTCGACCTGCAGGGCGAGGCCGCCGGGGTCCGCGTCTATGACGACTACGCTCATCACCCCACGGAGGTCGCGGCCCTGCTGACGGCGGCGCGTTCGGCGGTGGCCGAGGCAGCGGGTGTGCACGTCATCTTCCAGCCGCATCTGTTCTCCCGGACCCAGGAGTTCGCCGCAGAGTTCGCCGCTGCGCTGCGCGGAGCAGACACCGTCGCGGTGCTGGAGATCTATGCGGCCCGTGAGGAGCCGATGGACGGGGTCTCGGCCGAGCTCATCACTGATCCGCTGTTCTCCGGTACGGATGCGCCGGCCGGTGGGCTGCGCAGCCGGGAGGAGGCCGTGCGGACGGTGATCGCCGCGGCACACCCGGGCGATATCGTGCTGACCGTCGGCGCCGGTGATGTCACGGCCCTGGGCCCGCGGCTCGTCGAGGAGCTGGCGGAGGAGGGCCGCCGGTGAAGCGGCCCCGCATCCCGCAGAGCAGGCACCGGGAGCGTGAGAACCGTTCCGAGGACGTCAGCAGCGGTGCGGTCAGCACCTCGGACACTGATGAGGTGCTGACCTTCCGCAGCAGGGACCAGCAGCGCGGGCCGGAGGCTGAGACGGGGCACCGTACCCAGCGAGACGCTGAGGAGCGGACTGCGGAACACCCTCAGATCTCCGCCGAGGACGACGATCCTGGGCATGACGCCGCACCGGAGGCAGAGGATCGGCAGGCGGCATCAGAGGGGCACCCCTCGGCGGCGACGACGCTGAGCTTCCCCGAGCCCAAGGTCGTCGGGGTCCGCCGCCGTCGACGTCGTGGCCTCTGGCTGCTCGGTGGCGGATTCCTCCTGCTGCTGGTCGCGGTGATCGTGCTGACCGTCTCTCCCCTGTTGACCATCCGCAGCGTCGAGGTGGAGGGGAACGATCTGCTCAGCGATGACCGTGCCCAAGAGCTGCTCGAACCGGTGGTCGGCCGTCCGCTGCCGCAGGTGGGCAACAGCCAGGTAGAGGAGCTGCTCGCCGAGGAGCCCGTGATCGACCAGGTCGTCGTCCAGGGGCGGCTGCCGGACGAGCTGTTGGTGGAGGTGATCGAGCATCCTCCGGTCGCTGAGGTCCGCCATGGTGAGGAGATCCGTTTCTACAACGAGGACGGTGAGGTCATCCGGACCTTCGACGCTGAGGATGAGGATCAGCTCGCCCAGGCCGAGGAGCACGCCACTCCGCTGATCAGCGAAGAGGCGGCTCTGCAGGATCAGGCAGTCTTCCGGGCGATCGTCTCGGTCCTCGGAGAGCTCCCGGCCTCCGCTCGGGAGGTCATGGACTCCGCGACGGCGACCTCTGTGGACTCGGTGGAGTTGGAGCTTGATGACGGGCGTCGGGTGCTCTGGGGCAGCAGCGAACGCGGCCGAGAGAAGGCCGCTGTGCTTGAGGCTGTCCTCGATTCGGATGACTCGGCCTTCACCGAGGCCGAGACGATCGACATCTCGACCCCCGATGCTCCGGTGACGCGCTGAGCGTTTCCTGCGCTGCCTGCCGGGCTCTGCCCAGCCGCTCGGGGTAGGCTTAGGGCAGTGTACGGATCGTGGCTGACCTGCGTCCGACCGTGGAATCAAGCGGACGCGATCCCTCAGGTTCAAGTTCAACCTGAACGTTGCTGAGGGGAGCGTGCGCCGAAAGAATGACCGATGTGACGGAGGCTCTCGTCAGCATTCGACCAGCCGCTGTGACGTCAGGGGCCCTCGGGCCCCGCCGGTACGGTGTGACCGCGAACCATACCGAACCGGTGACGGACGACGTCGACGGGACCGCAGCACCTGGACCCACCACCCGGTGGGGGCAGGTCGCGGCGTGACAGTGAGGAGTCGCGTGGCTGGATCGAACGACGGGGGCCTCCGTTCCACATGACGTGAGAGACGAGCAAGGGACACAACAATCGTGGCAACACCGAACAACTACCTGGCCCTGATCAAGGTCGTCGGTATCGGCGGAGGCGGTGTCAACGCCGTCAACCGCATGATCGAGGTCGGTCTGCGCGGCGTCGAGTTCATCGCCATCAACACAGACGCCCAGGCGCTGCTGATGTCCGATGCCGACGTCAAGCTCGATGTCGGCCGCGAGCTGACCCGAGGCCTCGGCGCCGGCGCCAACCCGGAGGTCGGCCGTCAGGCCGCTGAGGACCACGCCGAAGAGATCGAGGAGGTCCTCAAGGGGGCCGATATGGTCTTCGTCACCGCCGGCGAGGGTGGCGGCACCGGTACCGGCGGCGCCCCGGTCGTGGCGCGTATCGCGCGTTCACTGGGTGCGCTGACCATCGGCGTGGTGACCCGCCCGTTCACCTTCGAGGGCCGCCGTCGTGCCTCCTCAGCCGAGCAGGGCATCGGTGACCTGCGTGACGAGGTCGACACCCTGATCGTGATCCCCAATGACCGTCTGCTCTCCATCTCGGACAAGAACGTCTCGGTGCTCGATGCGTTCCGTTCGGCAGACCAGGTGCTGCTCTCCGGTGTGCAGGGCATCACCGATCTGATCACCACTCCGGGGCTGATCAACCTGGACTTCGCCGATGTGAAGTCGGTGATGCAGGGGGCCGGATCGGCGCTGATGGGCATCGGCTCGGCCAACGGCGAGGACCGTGCGGTCAAGGCCGCCGAGCTGGCCATCGCCTCTCCGCTGCTGGAGGCCTCCATCGACGGTGCTCACGGTGTGCTGCTCTCCATCCAGGGTGGTTCCGACCTCGGTCTCTTCGAGATCAACGAAGCGGCACGCCTGGTGCAGGAGGTCGCCCACCCCGAGGCGAACATCATCTTCGGTGCGGTCATCGACGACGCCCTCGGCGACGAGGCGCGGGTGACGGTGATCGCGGCCGGATTCGACCAGGTCGACGCCACGTCTCAGCCCGCCCCGCAGACGGCACAGCAGCAGGCACCTCAGCAGCCCGGCCCGCAGCGGGTCCCCGGCACGGTTCCGGTGGACCGCCAGGGCGGCCGTGCGCCCCAGCAGGTGCCTGGCACGGTGCCGGTGCAGCAGTACTCGCAGCAGCAGTACTCGCAGCCGGGTCAGCAGGCGGCCGACGAGCAGCAGACCGCTCCCCAGCAGCGCGTGCCGCAGCAGTACTCCCAGCAGGGACAGTCTCAGCCGGGACAGTCTCAGCAGAGCCAGTCGCAGCAGGATCAGCAGGACATCCCGGACATCGTGGAGTCTGACTACACCGGCTCTCGCGGTGACGATCTGGACGTGCCCGACTTCCTCAAGTGAGGGCCCGTCCCGCGCCGTCCTGATCATGGCGGCGCATCCTTTCCGGCTCCCCAGCCGACTCTCACCTCAGCAGGAGGCGACGTGGAGACACCGTTCTGGCGGCATATCGATGCCGGGGACGGTCTCCACGTCGCCTTCTCGTCTGTCCGGGCCGGGAACCTCTCGCTCAATGCCGGAGTCCGCGGTGCCGACGACCAGCACGCCGCACGTCGCCAGGTGCTGGGCAACCGGCGTGCCCTGGAAGCTCAGATGGGTATCTCCCCGCAGAGCCTACGGTTTCTCCACCAGGTGCATTCCGCCGACGTCCTCGACGTCGCCGATGTCGCCGACCGCACGCTAAGCACCGTGGAGGAGGAACCACCCGTCGGTGATGCCTGGATCAGTGCTGATGCCGGGACCCCGCTGGCGATCATGGTCGCAGACTGTCTTCCGGTGATGTTCGTCGGCCGTGCCGAGGACGGCGCCGCCCTGAGCGCCGGTGCCCATGCGGGCCGAGTGGGCCTACTGACCGGTGTCCTGGAGAACACTGTGGCAGCATTGCGTCGTGCCGGTGCCGCGCAGATTTCCGCGTGGATCGGCCCAGCGGCCTGCGGATCCTGCTATGAGGTGCCCGAGGCGATGCGGCAGGAGTCCTCCCGTCACCGCCCAGCTCTGGTCTCAGAGACGTCCTGGGGCACACCGGCCCTGAACCTGCGGGGCGAGGCCGCTGCGGTGCTGCGTACCCAGGGCGTGGAGGTCCACGACCTGGGCGGATGCACGATCGAGGACGACTCGCTGTTCTCCCATCGCCGTGCCCCGGAGCAGGGGCGCTTCGCCGGGCTGGTCTGGCGCGCCTGAGTCCCGCGGATTCGGTACAGTCGAGCCCGTGAGTCTGTCGAACCCTTTGTCCTCTGCGCCGGAGAGCCTACCGGCGAACGCCGATGAACGTATGCGCGAGATCGCCGCGAACCTGAAGGATCTGCGCGGACGCATCGATCGTGCCGCAGCTCAGGCTGGTCGCAGTGACCAGCCCGAGCTGATCGTGGTGACCAAGACCTTCCCCGCCGAGGACGTCCTCCGCCTGGCTCAGTTGGGCGTATACGAGGTGGGGGAGAACAAAGACCAAGAAGCCTCGGCGAAGGCTCAGCAGACAGCGGAGCTGCTGGGCCGGAGCACCACCGCCGATGGTTCTTCCACGACAGGGAAGCTTCGCGCGCCGAGGTGGCACTTCGTCGGTCAGCTGCAGTCCAATAAGGTCCGGTCCGTACTCGGCTATGCCGGAGTCATCCATTCGGTGGATCGCCCGTCGCTGCTCAAAGCCCTGATCAAAGCCGCTGCAGACCGGCAGGCCCAGCCCTTGGACTGCCTCATCCAGGTCGATCTGCGCGAAGACATCCCGGCTGATTCCCGGGGTGGGGCGGCGCCGGATCAGGTGCCGACGCTCGCAGCGCGTCTCGCTGAGGCCGACGGGCTGCGGCTGGCCGGGCTCATGGCCGTCGCTCCGCTTGAGGAACCGGCGGAACCGGCCTTCCAGAGGCTGGCTTGCCTTTCCGAGCAGCTGCGCGCCGAGCACCCGGAGGCCACCTGGATCTCGGCCGGAATGAGCGGAGACCTCGAGGCCGCCGTCGCAGCCGGTGCGACACACCTGCGTATCGGACGAGATGTCCTGGGCCACCGTGGGCAGCCGCGATAGTCTCGTGACTGCGCAGCGAACGGTGAGCTGAGCCCCCTATCTGAGACTTCCAGGAGACGCATTCATGGCCGGTGCATTCAAGAAGACCATGATCTACCTCGGCCTGGCCGACGGTGATGACTACGAGCAGGAGCGGCTCTCCTCCGAGCAGCGCCGGAGTGCCTCGGCCCCGCGGCCGGCGGCTGAGGCGCCGCGCAGCACCACCTCGGCTGACTCCATGCATGCGGCCTCCTCGCAGAGCACCGGCACGGTCACCCGCACGGCGCCTTCGGCGAAGAGCGCTCCCTCTCGCGGGCGCACCGGTGAGGTCGTCGCCCTCGACGGCGGACAGGCCGGGGCATCGGAGACCGGGGAGTTCAACCGATCCAGCCTGGCTGTGGACCCGGACTACCGCGCACCGGTGACCCCCATCAAGCGCGCCCCCTCCTCCCGCGATGAGAGTTCCGCCATGCGAAAGATCACCACCGTCCACCCGCGCTCCTACAACGACGCCAAGATCATCGGCGAGGCTTTCCGTGACTCGATCCCGGTGATCATGAACGTCACCGATATGGGAGAGGCCGAGGCCAAGCGTCTCGTCGACTTCTCCGCCGGCCTGGTCTTCGGTCTGGGCGGCTCTATCGAACGGGTCACCAATAAGGTCTTCCTGCTCAGCCCGAAGAACATCGAAGTGCTCGCCGAAGAGCGCAGCTCCGCAGACCAGGGTGCTGCGGCGCAGGTCTTCAACCAGAGCTGACGCTGAGGACCCTGCACCTGACTGACAGCTCACCGCTGGACCTGTCGCCGCACTGACGGCCGACACATCTGTTGAGGAGAGACACCACCCCGTGGACCTGATCACTGCGCCGGTCTATCTCCTGCTGACGCTCTACCAGCTCGCGCTGGTCGTGCGGATCATCTTCGATATGACCCAGCAGTATGCCCGGCACTGGCGTCCGCAAGGCATCGCCCTGGCTCTGGCCATGGGTGTCTATGCGGTGACCGATCCGCCGATCCGTTGGCTCAACCGCCGTGTGCCCCCGCTGAACCTGGGCGGGGTCTCCCTGGACCTCGGTTTCCTGATCGTGTTCATGGCCGTGGTCATCCTCAAAGCCGTGGTCTCCGGCCTGGGCTGAGCGCCCCGCGGCTCGGCGACCCGGTGGCTGATGCTCGGCCGCCTGAGTATCCGGCGGCTGAGGCCGGTGACGGGTCGAGCCTGTCACCGCCACGGGGTAGGGTGGTCTCGACTCGACTCCATCGGCGCCGCACTGCCGGACGACACCCTGTTCGCCGCGGTGGACGCCCCTCATCCCTGCGAGGTGACACCCCATGGCTCTGACCCCCGAGGACGTGAAGTTCAAGGAGTTCCCGGAGACGAAGTTCCGGCCCGGCTATGACAAAGACGAGGTCGACGACTTCCTCGACGAGGTCTTCGACGAGTGGACCAAACTCATCGAGGAGAACCGCGAGCTCAAGGAGCAGGTGACCCGCCTGGAGCAGCAGCTCGAGGAGGACCCGCGCCACGTCGAGCCGGTGGAGCTGGAGGATGCCGGTCTCTCCGGCTATGCGGGCAGCTCCGCCGAAACGACCGGCTTCGAGGAGGCGAGCGAGGCCGAGGTCGCAGCCGTCGAAGGCGAGGACGACACCCTCGACGAGGCACCTGGTGCGCCCGAGGCCGTGACTGAAGCTGAGACCGAAGCTGGGACCGAGGACGCTGAGCCGGAGTACGCTCCGGGCACCCGCCCGGCCCAGGCCCGCCCGGAACCGGCGGAGGCCACTGAGCCGGTGGACACGGTCGTCCCGGCTGAGCGATCCTCCCACGATGCCGCAGGCGCCAGCGCAGCAGGCGTGCTGGCCATGGCGCAGAAGCTCCACGATCAGTACGTGGCAGAAGGCGAGGAGACCCGCGAGGCCTATATCGCCGAAGGCGAGCAGAAGCGTGCCGCGGCGATCGCCGAAGGCGAGGAGACCCGTGACGCCGCGATCGCCGAGGGCGAGCGCCGCCGCGAGGAGATCGTCACCGCAGCGGAGGAGCACTCCGCCTCGGTGCGGCACGAGGCCGAGGAGACGGCGTCGCGCACTCTGGCCGACCTCGAGCGCGATAAGGCGGAGCTGGAGAACCGCGTCAGTGAGCTCAGCAGCTTCGAACGCGACTACCGGACGCGGTTGAAGGACTACATCGAAGGTCAGCTGCAGGAACTGACCAGCCGTGCGCCGATCGATCGTGAGGCGGCTGAGGGTCAGCAGTGATGCCTCAGTGAGCAGCGAGACGGAGCAGACCGAAGAGCGTTCCGAGCATCATTCGCCGCGGCGGGGCCCGACGCGGCGTGCGGCCCTGCTGGTGGCAGGATTGGTCGTCGTGCTGGCCTGGGCGCTGGACCAGCTGACCAAGTCCTGGGTCGTGGCCCATATGGAGCTCGGTGAGCGTATCGACGCGCTGCCTCCGGTGCTCTACTGGCAATACCACCTCAACCCCGGTGCGGCGTTCTCCCTGGGCACGGACCACACGTGGCTGTTCACCCTGATCATGGTGGTGGTGCTCGGCTATGTGCTGTGGCGGGCTCGCGAGCTCGGCGGCTCTTGGCGATGGGCCATCGCACTGGGCGGATTGGCCGGAGGCGTGACCGGCAACCTCACGGACCGCCTGTTCCGCCCGCCCGGGTTCGGGGTCGGTGAAGTGGTCGATTTCATCGCCGTACCGCGTTTCGCGATCTTCAATGTCGCCGATTCGTTCATCGTCTGCTCGATGATCGGTATCTGCCTGCTGCTGGTGACCGGGCTTCAGCTCGACGGCAGCCGCGCCACAGCCGAGCCGAGGGGCGATGAGGCAGAGCGGGGTCGTGCAGAACGCCACGACCCGGAACGCGATGATCTGGAAGGTTCCGACCCGGAACGTGATGACCCGAAACGTGCTGACCCGGAACGTGCTGAAACAGGGCCCGAGGAGCAGAACGAGCCGCAGGATGAGGTCCGGTGAGCCCGGGGCCTGAAGCACGGAGGATCTCGGTGCCGCAGTCGGGCTCCGGTCGGCGGGCAGACACGGTGATCGCCGAACTGTGCGGTGTCTCGCGTGCTGAGGCGGCCGGCTGGCTGGTCGAGGGTGCCGCCGTCCGTGAGACGCTTCGACGAGACGGTACTGTGACCACTCACCCGGTCAAGAAGTCCGAACGCCTTGAGGCCGGTGAGGAGCTGCTGCTGGCCGTCCCCGAGCACGAAGACCCTCTGGAGGTGAAGGTCGAGACCGTGGAGGACCTGCATATCCTGCACCAGGACGAGGACATCGTCGCGGTCGACAAACCGGTGGGTGTCGCCGCCCATCCCTCTCCGGGATGGACCGGGCCCACAGTGATCGGCGGTCTGCTCGCCGCCGGTGTGGAGATCGCGACCTCCGGCGCCCAGGAGCGTCGCGGCATCGTCCACCGCCTCGACGTCGGCACCTCCGGGGTCATGGTGGTGGCGAAGAACGAACGAGCCTATACGGTGCTGAAGGACGCCTTCCGCGACCGCACACCGACCAAGATCTACCGCACCCTGGTCCAGGGTCTCCCTGATCCGGTGGACGGCACGATCGACGCGCCCATCGGACGGCATCCCGGCCACGAATGGCGCTTCGCCGTCGTCGACGGCGGACGTGAGTCCCGCACCCACTACCGGCTGCTGGAGGCCTTCGGACGTGCCTCGCTGCTGGAGGTCTCCCTGGAGACTGGGCGAACCCACCAGATCCGCGTGCATTTCTCCGCCATGGGCCACCCTTGCGCCGGGGACCTCACCTACGGGGCTGACCCGCTTCTGGCGGCCGAGCTGGGGCTGACCCGGCAATGGCTCCATGCTGCGGAGCTGAGCATCGACCATCCGCGCACCGGAGAGCGGGTGAGCTTCACCGCAGACCTGCCCGCGGACCTCTCCGGCGCCCTGACCATCCTCGAGAATAGGTGACTATGGCCAGCACCTCCGGCGACTTCGTCCACCTGCACAACCACACCGAGTACTCCATGCTCGACGGCGCGGCGAAGATCGACGAGCTCTTCGCCGAGACCCAGCGTCTGGGGATGCCGGCCGTGGCAACCACCGACCACGGTTTCCTCTTCGGTGCTTATGAGTTCTGGAAGACGGCACAGAACTACGACGTCAAGCCGATCATCGGCCTGGAGGCGTACCTGACCCCCGGCACCCACCGCTCAGAGCGGCGTCGGGTGAAATGGGGCGAGGGCCAGACCGGGGAGAAAGACGTCGCCGGTGCCGGTGCCTACACGCATATGACGATGTGGGCGGAGAACACCGCCGGGATGCACAACCTCTTCCGCTTGGGGTCACTGGCCTCCACTGAAGGGTTCTTCTATAAGCCGCGGATGGACCGCGAGCTGCTGCAGAACTACGGCCAGGGGATCATCGCCACCACCGGCTGTCCGTCCGGAGAGATCCAGACCCGTCTGCACCTGGGGCAGTATGAAGAGGCTAAGCGGGCCGCCGGAGAGTTCGAGGACATCTTCGGCAAGGGCAACTTCTACTGCGAGCTGATGGACCACGGGCTCGACATCGAACGTAAGGTCCGCGGTGAGCTGCTGCGTCTGGCCAAAGATCTCAACCTGCCGCTGGTGGCCACCAACGATCTCCACTACACCCATCAGGCCGACCACAAATCCCACGGGGCGCTGTTGTGCCTGCAGTCGAACTCGACGCTGGATGATCCCAACCGGTTCAAATTCGACGCCGACACCTTCTACCTGCGTTCGCCGGCGGAGATGCGTGAGCTGTTCCGGGACTTCCCGGAGGCCTGTGACAACACGCTGGCCATCGCGGAGCGCTGCCAGGTGGAGTTCGACGAGTCCGCCTCCTATATGCCACGGTTCCCGGTGCCCGAGGGGGAGACTGAGGAGTCCTGGTTCATCAAGGAGGTCGATCAGGGCCTGGACTACCGGTTCCCCGCCGGGGTGCCCTCGGATGTGCGGGATCAGGCGCAGTATGAGATCGGGGTCATCACTCAGATGGGTTTCCCCGGGTACTTCCTCGTCGTCGCCGACTTCATCAACTGGGCCAAGGAGAACGGCATCCGGGTGGGGCCTGGTCGCGGTTCCGGCGCCGGGTCCATGGTCGCCTACGCCATGCGTATCACTGATCTCAACCCGCTGGAGCACGGCCTGTATTTCGAGCGGTTCCTCAACCCGGACCGTGTCTCCATGCCCGACTTCGACGTCGACTTCGACGACCGGCGCCGCTCAGAGGTCATCGACTACGTCGTGGACAAATACGGTGATGAGCGCGTGGCGATGATCGTCACCTACGGGACGATCAAGTCAAAGTCCGCGCTGAAGGATGCCTCCCGGGTGCTGGGCGAACCCTTCGCCACCGGTGAGCGGCTGACCAAGGCGATGCCGCCGGATGCCATGGGCAAACCGATGCCGCTGCCCGATATCCACGACGAGACCTCGGCTCGCTACGCCGAGGCCGGGGAGATGCGCGAGCTGCTCGGCGCCGACCCCCGGCTGAAGGAGGTCTTCGACCTCGCCACCGGCTTGGAGGGGCTGAAACGCCAGTGGGGGGTCCACGCCGCCGGCGTCATCATGTCCTCAGACCCGCTGATCGACATCATCCCGATCATGAAGCGCGAGCAGGACGGCGCGATCATCACCCAGTTCGACTACCCGATCTGCGAAAACCTCGGGCTGATCAAGATGGACTTCCTGGGGCTGCGGAATCTCACGATCATCTCTGACGCCCTGGAGAACGTGAAGGCCAACCGGGGCCTTGACCTGGACCTGGAGACCCTGCACCTGGAGGACCGGCCCTCCTACGAGCTGCTGGCCCGCGGTGACACCCTGGGGGTCTTCCAGCTCGACGGCGGGCCGATGCGCTCGCTGCTGCGGCTGATGCGCCCGGATAACTTCGAAGACATCTCTGCGACGATCGCGCTCTACCGGCCCGGGCCGATGGGCGCGAACTCGCACACCAACTATGCACTGCGGAAGAACGGTCAGCAGGAGATCACCCCGATCCACCCCGAGCTGGCCGAACCGCTCTCGGAGATCCTCGGCACCACCTTCGGTCTGATCGTCTATCAGGAGCAGGTGATGGCGATCGCGCAGAAGGTCGCCGGGTACACGCTCGGGCAGGCCGATATTCTGCGCCGGGCCATGGGCAAGAAGAAGAAGTCGGAGCTGGACAAGCAGTACGTCGGCTTCCACCAGGGGATGCTGGACCACGGCTATTCCGAAGGGGCCATCACTGCCCTGTGGGACATCCTGCTGCCCTTCTCGGACTATGCGTTCAATAAGGCGCACTCTGCCGCCTACGGGCTGGTGGCATACTGGACCGCCTACCTGAAGGCCAACTACCCGGCGGAGTACATGGCGGCGCTGCTGACCTCGGTCGGCGGGGACCGGGACAAACTGGCGCTCTACCTCAACGAATGCCGTCATATGGGGATCGAGGTCTCGGCACCGAGCGTCAACGAGTCGGCGCTGACCTTCACCCCGGTCGGTGACGACCAGATCCGCTTCGGGATGGGCGCGGTCCGCAACGTCGGTGCCAATGTCGTCGCCGGCATGGTCGAGGCGCGTGAGGAGAAGGGCTCCTATGAGACCTTCTCGGATTTCCTGAAGAAGGTGCCCCTGCACGTGTGCAATAAGCGCACGGTGGAGTCGATGATCAAAGCCGGGGCCTTCGATGAGCTGGGGCACACGCGGCGCTCTCTGGTGGCGATCCACGAGACGGCGATCGATCAGGCGATCAGCGCGAAGAAGCAGTCGATGCAGTACGAGACCGATATCTTCGGCGCCCTGGGATCGGGGGAGGACGATCTCGGTGACATCGACGGTGTGACGGTGCCGCAGATGCCCGAGTGGGACAAGAAGGACAAACTGAGCTTCGAACGCGAGATGCTCGGGCTCTACGTCTCCGATCATCCGCTACGGGGCCTGGAGCGTGTGCTGGCCCAGCACGCGGATCGTTCCGTCTCCTCGCTGTTGGCTGAGGACGGTCCGCCCGACGGCGCAGTGGTGACCATCTCCGGGATGATCTCCTCGTTGGAGCGGCGCATCGCCAAGTCCTCGGGCAACCCCTATGCCAAGGTCGAGATCGAGGATATGGGCGGCACGATCGAGGTCATGTTCTTCGGCAAGGCCTACCAGCCGATCTCCACGATCCTCGCCGAGGATCTGGTGGTCTCGGTGAAGGGTCGGCTGCAGCGCCGGGACGACGGCGCAGTCTCGATCTCCGCGCAGGATATGACGGTCCCAGAGCTCGATGTCGAAGGCGGCGGCGGGCCGGTGGTGCTCTCTCTGCCGACCCAGCGGGCGGGCGAACATCTGGTCCGTCAGCTCGGTGAGACTCTGCAGCGACACCGCGGCTCCAGCGAGGTGTACCTCAAACTGCTCTCCGGGGATCGGATCGAGGTGATGCGCCTGGGCGCCAAGTACCAGGTGACGCCGTCGCCGTCTCTGTACGGGGATCTGAAGGTGCTGCTCGGTCCGAGCTGCCTGGAGAGCTGAGCAGCGAAGGTGCGCGGGCCCGCTACATTTAGTGCCGGCTTCGTTTGGGCCCACTACATGTAGTGGGTAGACTGCTTGTCGGACCTGCTGTCGGAGGGACGGTCAGGGTCACGACGCCATGAGGCATCAGCCATCAGGACACCAGGAGGGAGGCGGCGATGTTCTGCCCCTACTGCCGCCATGACGCCTCCCGTGTGGTGGACTCGCGCACTCTGGAGGACGGCTCGGGCATCCGGCGTCGTCGTCAGTGCCCTCAGTGCGCCAAGCGCTTCACCACGATGGAGACCACGGCGCTCAACGTCATCAAACGCTCCGGGGCCGCTGAGCCCTTCGACCGTTCCAAAGTGATCAACGGCGTCCGCAAGGCATGCCAGGGCCGGCCGGTCTCCAGCGATGATCTTGCCGTGCTCGCCCAGGAGGTCGAGGAGGCCGTGCGCGCCTCGGGCAATGTGGAGATCGATGCCAACGACGTCGGCCTGGCGATCCTCGGACCGCTGCGCAGGCTCGACGTCGTCGCCTACCTGCGTTTCGCCTCGGTCTACCGTGGATTCGACGGGCTCTCAGATTTCGAGGAAGCCATCGAGGAGCTGCGGCGGGAAGAACTCACTCCCGCCAGCGCCGATCCGGCCCGTGTGGTGCAGCCCCGCTTCGGATTCCGTTAGACTTCCCGAGGCCCCGCGGCATGGCTGCGGTCACAGATCTCCGGCGGTGCTCTCTTCAGGGGAAGGTTGAGGGCACCGCCGGTCTGTGTTCTCGGCCACCTGTGTCCTCAGCCACCTCTATCCTCAGCCACGGCGGGACTGCGCGCCTGCGGCCTGCTCACGCAGCGCAGCGACGGCCTGGGCCGGATCGTGGGCCGAGTACACCGCGGAGCCGGCCACGAAGGTATCGGCTCCGGCCTCGGCCGCCCGCTCGATGGTCTCGGCGCTGATGCCGCCGTCGACCTGCAGGGCCAGCTGCCCGCCGAGATCGTCGATGGCCCGCCGCGCCCGGCGGATCTTCGGCAGCACCAGCTCCAGGAAGCGCTGCCCGCCGAAACCCGGCTCCACCGTCATCAGCAGCAGCATGTCCAGCTCGCCGAGCATATCCGTGTACGGCTCCACCGGTGTCGCCGGCTTCAGCGCCATCGCCGACTTCGCCCCCTGAGCGCGCAGCTCACGGGCCAAGCGGATCGGCGCCTGAGCCGCCTCCGCGTGGAAGGTCACCGATTCGCAGCCGATCTCTGCGTAGCGCGGCGCCCAGACATCGGCCTCCTCGATCATCAGGTGGATGTCCAACGGCAGCGCCGTCGCCGCGCGCAGGGACTCCACCACCGGAAGCCCGATGGTCAGGTTCGGGACGAAATGGTTGTCCATCACATCCACATGCACGGCATCGGCGCCTTCGATACGGGCCAGTTCCGAGGCCAGATTCGCGAAATCCGCGTTGAGGATACTCGGGTGGATGCACGGCACCGGGCCGTGCCGCGGCTCTGAGGTCGGGGCTGCCATCGTCGCTCCTTACTGCGGGACGGGGGACTACTGCGAGGGACTGCTGCGGGGGATTACTGGGGGGCTATGGAATATGACGGGGCTATGGATTATTGCGGGGCTGAGGGTCGTGCGGTCGGTAGAGCAGGGCGAAGAACATGGCGTCAGTGCCGTGGACATGCGGCCACAGCTGGACGGTGGAGGGGGAGCCGACGGCGGGTTGCATCAGCTCGGCACCCTCCGCGGTGGCTACGGCGGCCATGGCCTCGTGGGCATCGAGCAGCTGCAGCTGCGGATGACGGCGCTGGACGTCCTCGACCTGCGCCACCGTCTCCGCCGGATGCGGCGAACAGGTGACATAGGCCAGCAGCCCACCCGGAGCCAAGACGCCCACGGCGGCGTCGAGCAGCTGCTCCTGCAGCACGGTGAGCTCACCGAGGTCCTTGACCGATCGCCGCCATCGCGATTCCGGGCGCCGACGCAGTGCCCCCAGGCCGGTGCAGGGGGCATCGACCAGGATGCGATCGAAGAGCCCGGCCTCCGCGGCGCCGTCGGGCTCCTCACCGATGGTCGCACCGATCGTCCTGCCGTCGCCCACACGGACCTGATAGCTCTCACCGGGCAAAACGGACAAGGCCTGCCGCACCAGCTCTGCGCGATGCTCCGCCGGTTCATTGGCCACCAGATGCGCCTGATGATCTGCGGCCAGGGCACCGAGCAGGGCCGCTTTTCCGCCGGGGCCCGCGCAGAGGTCGAGCCAGCGTTCCCCGGCGACGTCAGGGTCCACCGTCTCCGGGGTGAAGGCCGCGGCCAGGGCCCGGGCGATCCACTGGGAACCGATGTCCTGGACCCTGAGCTCGCCCTCCCGGACTCCGGACAGCCGTCCCACATCGCCGCCGCGGAAGACTGCCGCGTCCTCCACCAGCGCCGAACGCTGGGCACCGGCGGTGCAGGCCTCCTCCACCCGCTGTTCGCCGATGCCGGGGAGGCCCACCAGATGCACCTCCGGTGCGGCGTTATCGGAGGCGAGCATCTGCAGCAGCTCCTCCTGGGCGCCAGAAGGATCTTCGGCGTGAGTACGCCCGGCCAGGCGAAGGGCTTGACGCAGAGCACGGACCACCCACCGCGGGTGTGCGTACTGCAGCCCCAGGGCACGATCCGCCGCGGCGGAGTCCTGCGGCGAATCCGCCAGCAGCCGCTCCACCCATTCGTCCCAGCTGTGCTCCGCGATCCGGCGCAGCACCGCATTGACGAAACCGGACGGTCCGGCACCGATCTCCTGACGCACCAGCGCCACCGTCTCGCTGACCGCGGCGTGGTCCTCCACGCGCATGGACAGCAGCTGATGGGCTCCCAGGCGCAGGACGTCGAGGACGGGGAAGTCGAGGTCCTTCAATCGGCGGTCGATGCTGGCCTCGATGATCGCATCGTAGGTGCCCTGAGCTCTCAGCGCCCCGTAGGTCAGCTCCGTGGCGAAGCTCGCATCGCGCCGATTCAAACGGGCTCGGCGGATCTCCGCGGGCAGGGTCAGGTTGGCATAGGCGTCATCGCGGGAGACGGCACGCAGCACACGGAACGCGGTCAGCCGTGCCGGATCAGCACGTCGGGCACGCTGTGAGGGAGCCGAGCGGCTGTGCTGCTTCGGCCCGGAGCGGCCTCGATTCCGCTGCCGACCCGCAGCATCGCGTCGGGAGTCCTCGCGTGGGCGCTGCTGGTCGCTCATAGGCTCTGGTGCCTCCTGCTGATAGTGCTGCCGATGGTGTTGCTGACGGTGCTGCTGACGGTGCTGCCTGGTGCTGATGTCGGACCGCCAGTGGCGTGACGGCCCGCTGTGCTCTGCCGTGTCATGGCCTGTCACGGCTGAGGGTCGGTACCGAGGACCACGGGGCCCTGCTGGCCGCGCAGCCAGGCCTGAGCCTCCATCATCTGTTTTCCCTCGGGCTGGACGGTGCTCAGCAGTACGGCGCCGCCGTCGCCGGTCCGCATGGCGATCTCACCGCCTGTGCCCCCGCCCTCACCTGCGCTGTCCACGGTCAGGAGGGTGCCCGGTTCAGAAGGCTCGGCGGCGGGACGGGGCTCTGCGGCGTGCGGCAGATCGGAGTCCGGCGGCTGCGCTGAGAGCGGGCGCAGCGGTCCCAGCTTCAGCCGCCGGTCACCGTGCCAGGTCCAGGCCCCGGGCTCCGGGATCGTGGCATTGGCTCGGCGTGCCACCTCATCTGCGGTGGCACGCGGGTCCACATAGGCATCGCTGCGGCGAAGCTTGCCCGCATAACTCGGCTCACCCTGCTGGGATGTCGGCTCAGAGGTGCCGTCGAGCAGTCTCGGCAGCAGCACCTGCAGCAGCTCAGAGCCGATCTCGGTCAGCTCCTCCAACAGCTGCCCGGCGCTGATGCCGACGTCGATGGGATAGTCACACATCCCGTGGAGGGGACCGGTGTCCATGCCGGGCTCGAGCTGGAAGACGGTGGCCGCGGTGGTCTCATCCCCGGCGAGGATGCTGTGCGGCACCGGCGCGGCACCGCGATGGGCCGGAAGTGCCGAGTAATGCAGATTCACCCAGCCCAGCGGCAGGGCGTCCAGAGCGGGACGGGGCAGCAGTGCGCCGTAGGCGACGACGATGCCCAGCTGTGCGCCGGTTGCTGTCAGCTGCGCGGTGACCTCCTCATCGACCCGGTCCGCACGGATGACGGGCAGGCCCAGATCCTCTGCCGCCTGGGCGACGGGGGAGGGGGTGAGGCGTCGTTTCCGGCCGACTGGCGCGTCAGGGCGGGTCAGCACGGCGGCGAACTGCGCCCCGGCGGCAGCCAGCCGACGCAGTGCCGTGGCCGCGATCTCCGGGGTCCCGGCGAAGAGCAGAGGGGCATCGGGCAGCGGGTCAAGCCGGGTGGCGGCGGCGAGTGTGTGACGGGTGAAGTGCTGCACGGAACTCCTGCGGCGGGGATGAGGCTGAGGGTGGGTGAGAGCGTAGATCGAGGGCGGATGGGACTGGGAAGGGCGGCGGCAAACCGATGCGGTGGGCAGAGCTGTCGGCGTCGTCAGGAGGCGAAGAACGAACTGCCTGAGCCACCGGCGGCCTCCGTCCGTTGTTCCTGCATACGGTGTTGCGAGGAACTGTATTCCCGGGCACGCAGGGTGCGCATCGCCTCACGGCGGTCCTCGCCGGTGAGCCGATCGATGAACAGTGTGCCGTCGAGATGATCGACCTCGTGCTGGAAGCAGGCTGCGAGCAGTCCTTCGGCGGTGATGTCCACCGGTTCCCCCTCCGCGGTGGTGCCGGTCAGCCGCACCCGCAGCGCACGTGCCACCGGCCCGTAGATCGAGGCCACCGAGAGGCAGCCCTCCTGCAGCAGATTCGTCCCACTCGCCGGACCCTCCTGGGGATCACGCGGCACGGGGCCGGGCTCGGTGAGCAGCTCCAGCTGCGGATCGACGACGTCTCCGCGGTGACCGGCGGCGTCGTAGGTGAATAGGCGCAGATCGGCGCCGACCTGATTGGCGGCGAGACCGATGCCCCCGGCGGCGTCCATGGTCTGGTACATATCCGCCACCAGGCGGCGGATCCCTGCCTCAGGGTACGGGGTCAGTCCGCGAGGCGCTCGTGCGCGGGTACGCAGGATCGGGTCACCGACGGTCCGGATGCTCAGCACTGCCATGCCCCGATCCTAGTCCGTGGCGGTGACATCCGTGACGGTGGCGCCGGCGGGCCCGGGGCCATAGCCCTTGACCTGTGAAGCCTCGGAGGTGGAGGTGGCGCCGTCCTTGGGTGTGGTGACTGCGTGATCCACTGGAGGAGGGGGAATCTGCCGCAGGGCCCGCCCCGCCTCAGTGGTGCTGCGGCTGTGCTCCCACACCTGGCGCAGCGCCCAGAACTTGTGCCAATGCTGGCGTAGCACCTCCGGTACGGCCTGGACGGGGACGACTTCGGCTTCGGAGATCGCCACGGCCAGCAGCACGCAGTCCTGACCGTGGGCCCAGGGCTCCCACTGCCCGGCCTCGGCGTCGAGGAGTGACTCCTCCGCCTGCAATCCGGCCACGAGCTGCATGACCACCGATTCGCTCAGCTGCTTCGCGCGGCCGCGCCGGTCCAGTCCCTTGGTCTTGAAGTCGATCAGGCACCGGCGGCCACCGATCTCCGCGACGAGATCCAGTGTGCCCGCGTAGCCCACCGTGTGGTTCCACACGGTGATCTCCGCAGCCAGCGGGGTGACGTCGTAGAGCTCCCACCATTCGTTGAACCGATCGGCGAAGGCGGTCTCGGCGTGCTCGGCCAAGGTCTCCAGCGCGGCGTCGGCGTCATGGCTGAGCCCCAGCTCCCGCCGGGCCACCTGCTCGGCATAGGCGTGGACCCGGTCCCCACGGGCCGCGGCGGCCTCGCGGAAGCGCGCGGCGGCGTCGGAGGCTTCCCGGGCCAGGGTCTTCAGCTGCGACGACGAGCCCACCGCCCCGCCCAGGCGGGGATCACCGGCGAGCTCAGTGGCGGCCAGGTGGCCGGCCCAACCGGTGAGATCCTTCGCCTCCTGGCCGATCACCGTGGTGATCGAAGGCACCTGAGGGGAGGAGGACGTCGAACGCGAGTACATGCGCCCGAATGCGGTTGCATGGGCGAGGGAGGGCTGAGTCATAGCGGCATTCATCCTCCCACGTGTGCTCGACACAGGCCTGCTCGACACAGCCTCGCACCGGCGGTCTCCCGGGCCTGTGACGGGCCTGCGACGCGCCGCTGTCGTATCGATTGGACGTGTCCCTGACCGCTGGGCTAGAGTGGCTGTTCGTCGGAGCGAGAGACGAAGCCTCGAAGAGGGGCTGGAGACAGGCTCGCAGACGGCAGATGCGGATGTAGCTCAGCTGGCTAGAGCATCACCTTGCCATGGTGAGGGTCGCGAGTTCGAATCTCGTCATCCGCTCGCATCGGGACCGCCTCACCTCGGCGGTCCCCGTTGTGTGGGGCCTTGTCGCTGTATTCCTCCTCGGTGTACGGTGCGAGGTCCACCGAAGACGGGTACGGTGGGGTGGCCGAGTGGCGAGGCAGCGGCCTGCAAAGCCGTATACGCGGGTTCGATTCCCGTCCCCACCTCGCAGGACCGGATCGGGCCGCACAGCCCGTGAACGGTACAGCAGAATACGCGCGATTGGCGCAGCGGTAGCGCGCTTCCTTGACACGGAAGAGGTCACTGGTTCGAACCCAGTATCGCGCACTCGGGATGACCAATGAGGTCGCCCGATGCGGATGTAGCTCAGCTGGCTAGAGCATCACCTTGCCATGGTGAGGGTCGCGAGTTCGAATCTCGTCATCCGCTCCAGCTCATCACATCGGCCCCGGGCAGCTCGGTAGAAGCTGCCCGGGGCCGATGTCATGTTCCCGGCGTCCTTCCGCAGCAGAGTCCTCGAAGCAATGGAGGCTCAGGAGCCCTCGAGGCGGCGGTGGGTCAGAATGTGTCGACGTGCCACGCACCCACCGTCAGGCTGTGGCAGACTATCCGGGAACACATCGTGCTCCGGGGTCGGTGAAAGTCCGAACCGGCGGTCAGAGTCCGCGAACCGCATCCGTTGCCCGTCACGGGACAACAGGTACGGCCGAACCGGTGGAATTCCGGTACCGACAGTCACAGTCTGGATGGGAGGCAGCACGAGTCCGCATGCCCGCGCACGGTGTCACAGCTGTGCCACCGGTGCTCAGGCCTCGCGGGCGCTGCGCGCAGCGGCCGGTGACACCGGCCGTGCCGTCCCACCCGGAGCTCGAGCCGCTGACGATCAGCCGGCACGGGCCGGCAGGGACGAGGTACGCAGATGGACGTCCTGCGCTGGCTGTTAGAGGCTGAGATCCCCGTGGCCGGCGGTGCCCTGCTGCTGCGCGAGGTCATCGGCAATGTCTTCGGTCTGGCCTGCGCGCTGGGCGGCATGTTCCGTCGCATCTGGGCCTGGCCCGTCGGCATCATCGGAAACCTCATCCTGCTGACCGTCTTCCTGGGATCCTTCCTCGGAGTGGATGAGAACCCGGCCCTGCTGGGCCAGGCCGGCCGGCAGATCATGTTCCTCGCCGTCTCGATCTACGGCTGGGTGCGCTGGCACCGCAGCCGCCGGCAGGTCCGCTCGGTCGCCGGCCAGGCAGCAGATCAGGGCCCAGACCAGGGCACAGATCAGGACCCAGGAGCCATCACTCCGCAGTGGGCCGGTACGCGAGTCCGTCTCGGACTCGTGGTGACCCTGGTGCTGGGCACCGTCGCGTTGACCCCGCTCTTCCGCGCCCTGGGCAGCTGGGAGCCGGTGTGGGCCGATGCCTGGACCTTCGTCGGCTCGCTGCTGGCCACCTACGGCATGGCGCGCGGGTGGGTGGAGTTCTGGCTCATTTGGGTCGCCGTGGATATCGTCGGAGTGCCTCTGCTCTGGTCCGCCGGGTACTACGCCTCAGCTCTGATGTATCTCTTCTACGGGGTCTTCACGCTCATCGGCTTCTTCGTCTGGTGGTCGGCCAACGCCCGCGCCAAACCTCATGTGGAGACTCTGCACCTGGACCCGCGCATCCACCCGCCGGCTGAGGGCACTTCGGGCGGCGAGGGAGGCCACCGATGAGCCCCGTCCGGCATCAGAAGCCCATGGAGCTCGCACTGGGCACCGCACAGCAGGGGCACCGGGGTGCGAACCCGTTGGTCGGGGCCATCCTGGTCCACGGTGAGCAGGTGTTGGCTGTCGGCCACCACCGGGGCGCCGGCAGTCCGCACGCCGAGCGTGTCGCACTGAGCAGCTTCGCCGAAGCCCGGGCCCGCGGGGCACATGATGGGGTTGACCCCGCCGAGGCGGTGCTCTACACCACGTTGGAGCCGTGCCGCCATCATGGGCGGCAGCCCCCGTGCACGGAGGCGATCCTCGAGGCCGGCATCGGCACCGTCGTCTACGGCGCCCCGGACCCCACACCCCGGGCTGGGGGAGGAGCGCAGGTGCTCAGTGCCGCCGGTCTCGAAGTGATCGCCGGTGTGCTCGATGAGCAGTGCCGGGCGTTGAACCACCGGTGGCTCCGCGCTCAGGAACAGGGGCGGCCCTTCGTCACCGTGCACCTGGCTCAGACTCTCGACGGGCGCATCGCCGCCGCCGACGGGAGCAGCCGGTGGATCACCTCGGCGGCCTCCCGCGAGCACACCCACACCATCCGGGAACGGATCGACGCGATCCTCGTCGGCACCGAGACCGCGCTGATCGACGACCCCCGGCTGACCGCCCGCACCAGTGACGGTGCACTGGCTGCGCGCCAGCCGCTGCGTTGTGTGATGGGACTGCGCGAGATCCCGGAGCAGGCGCTGCTGCGGGACGGTGAACCCGAGGGCCACGGCTGGCGGCGTCTGGCGACCCGGGATCCTGGCGAGGCGTTGCGCTGGCTCAGTGCGAGCGAGCACCGGGGCCACCCGGTGCGTCATGTGCTCGTCGAAGGGGGTGCCCGCGTGATGGCGGCCTTCTTCGCCGCGGATCTGGTCGATGAGGTCTTCGTCTACCAGGCGCCGCTGATCCTGGGGGCCGGGCCTTCCAGCGTCGGTGACCTCGGCATCACCACGCTGAGGCAGGCTCCTCGCTTCGTGCTGGACTCGGCAGAATCCGGGCCTGTGAGGCTCTTCGGCACCGATGTCTGCACGCATCTGAGCCCTGAGCCGTACCCTGCTGGAGCTTCTGGCACCTCCCTGACTGACACCCCCGACAGGAGCAGCTGAATGTTCACCGGAATCGTCACCGGCCTCGGCACGGTGCTCACCCGCCGTGCCGATCCCGCCCGCGGGGTCGAACAGCTCACGTTCTCGGCCCCCGGGCATGTCACCGGGCTCGGGCTAGGTGGTTCGATCGCCGTCGAGGGCGTCTGCCTCTCAGCCACGGCCATCGAGGCTGAGCACATCACCGTCGATCTGATCCCCGAGACGTTGCAGCGCACTACGCTGGGCATGCTGGACGAGGGCGATCCGGTGAATCTGGAACGCAGCCTGGCCTCGGGCGCGCGTCTGGACGGCCACGTCGTCCAGGGTCATGTCGATGCTCGGGCTGAGCTCATCGCCCGGGATGAGGCGACCGGACTGCACCGATTCGCCCTGCGCCACCAGGATGCTCCGGCCGCCCAGTTCCTCGCGGAGAAGGGCTCAGTGGCGGTCAACGGTGTCTCTCTGACGCTCACAGCCGTCGGCGACGATACCCGTCCGTGGTTCGAGGTCGGCCTGATCCCCACCACATTGGCCGAGACTACGCTGGGCCGGCTGAACCTCGGTGATGAGGTCAACCTGGAGATGGACGTCCTGGGCAAATACGCGCGGCGGATGCTCGACGCCGATCGCCGCTCAGCGCAGGAAGAATCCGGGCGCGCAGAACCGGTGAACACCGGGCCCGGACACGTCAGGCCCGGACACACCGGGCCTGGACACGCGGAACCTGGACACACCCGACCCGGCCAGACACCGGTCCTCCGTGCCCCGGCGGACCCGCTTGCGGTGTTGGACCCGGTGGAGGTGGCGCTGAACCAGCTCGCCGGGGGAAGGCCGGTGATCGTCGTCGATGATGCCGACCGGGAGAACGAAGGGGACCTGATCTTCCCGGCCGCTGCGGCCACGGAGCAGCTGCTGGCCTTCACGGTGCGGCACTCCTCGGGTGTGGTCTGCGTGCCCTTGGGTGCTGAGCGGGCACAGCACCTGGGATTGCCGGCGATGGTCGCGGAGAACGAGGACCCCAAGGGAACGGCCTATACGGTCAGCTGCGACGCCGCGGTGGGCGTGAGCACGGGGATCAGCGCTGCTGATCGGGCCCACACCGCCCGGCTGCTCGCCGACCCCGGCACCGGAGCTGAGGATCTGAGCCGACCGGGACACCTGTTCCCGCTGGTGGCTGACCCACGTGGGGTGCTGGGTCGTGCCGGGCACACTGAAGCTGCCGTGGATCTGTGCCGACTGGCCGGGCGCGCGGAGGTCGGCGTCATCGCCGAACTGGTCCACGACGACGGGCGGATGATGCGGCTGCCGGCCTTACGCGAGTTCGCCGACGCCCACGGGTTCGCCCTGATCTCCATCGCCGACCTCATCACCTACCGTGGGGGCACGCCCTCGCCGCAGACGGTCAGCGATGCACCCCGCGCCCTATGGGAGAACCCGCGGTCCGAAGCCGAGCAGTTGGTCTCCGGCGGCCCGGAGGTGACCCTGCCCACCGAGTTCGGCACCTTCACCGCCCAGGTGTGGACTGAGCAGGCTACTGCCCATGAGCACTTGCTGCTCAGCGCGCCGGGCGCCTCCGGCGGGGCAGCGGAAGGTCCTCAGGCACCCGGTCCGCTGGTGCGGCTGCATTCTGAGTGCCTCACCGGAGACGTCTTCGGCTCCCACCGGTGCGACTGCGGAACCCAGCTGATCTCAGCGTTGCAGAGGCTGCACCGCGACGGCGGCCACCTGCTCTACCTGCGCGGCCACGAGGGGCGTGGCATCGGACTGGCGAATAAGCTGCGGGCCTATCGCCTGCAGCAGGAGGGCGCCGATACGGTCGAGGCCAATGAGATGCTGGGTCTGGCCGCGGAGTTGCGTGACTACACCGGAGCCGCTGCGGTGCTGCATGCCCGCGGCATCACCCGGCTGCGACTGCTGACGAACAATCCGGAGAAGGTCGAGGCGCTGCGCGAGACGGGCCTGCAGGTGACCCAGGTGCCCTCGGACGGGGTGGTGCACGCGGCGAACCGGCGGTATCTGCGCACGAAGCGCGACCGGATGCGCCACATGATGGATCACCGGCAGGACATCGACGAGAACCCCACTGACGAGAAACCCACTGACGAGAACCCCCACCGACGAGGTATCCGCCACCGACGACCAGGGAGAGCAGCGATGAGCAGCACCGGAACCCCCACGATCGCCGAGCAGGAGCTGCGGCGCTTGCGTCAGAGCGCGCCGCAGCTGCGTGTGGCCGTCATCGCCGGCCGATGGCATGAGCAGGTCCGCTCCGGCCTGCTCGCCGGAGTCCGCCGCTTTCTGGCGCAGGTCGGGATCCGGGACTTCACCCTGGTGGAGGCGCCGGGCAGCTTCGAGCTGCCGGTGCTGGCCCGTCATGCCGCCGTCGCACATGACGTCGTCATCGCCCTGGGTGTGGTCATCCGCGGGGGCACACCGCATTTCGAGTATGTCTGCCGTGCCGCCACGGATGGGCTGACACAGGTGGCGGTGGCTACCGGGGTGCCCATCGGTTTCGGCCTGCTGACCTGCGATGACGAGCAGCAGGCGGTGGATCGCGCCGGTCTGGAGGGTTCCCGGGAGGACAAGGGCTTCGAGGCCGCGCATGCCGCGGTGGTCTCGGCGGTGGAGATCGCCGCCCTGCGCTGAGCGCCTCCGTCAGGCCCCCGAGTCGTCGGCGCCCGCGTCCAGGGCCTATCCTGGTCCGGTGAAGACCTTCGACCAGCTCTACACTGAACTCGCCGAGAAGGCCGCCTCCCGGCCAGAGGGCTCTGGGACCGTCGCCGCCCTGGACGCCGGTGTCCATCAGATCGGCAAGAAGATCGTCGAAGAGGCCGCCGAAGTGTGGATGGCCGCGGAGCATGAGTCGAAGGAAGCCGCTGCGGAGGAGATCTCGCAGCTGCTCTATCACCTGCAGGTGATGATGCTCGCCACAGACATCTCCCTCGATGACGTCTACCGTCACCTCTGAGGTGAGGTCCGCCGCATCCCAGCCAGCCGTCCTGCCGACTGCCACCTACGTCCCCGCCGAGGAGCCTCCACCTATGCTGCGCGTCGCCGTCCCCAATAAGGGGGCCCTGTCCGAGGCCGCGATGGCCATGCTCGCCGAAGCCGGATACGTCCAGCGCCGAGACCGCCGGGAGCTGGTGATGCTCGATGAGGCCAACGGCGTCGAGTTCTTCTACCTGCGCCCTCGTGACATCGCCGTCTACGTCGGCTCCGGGACTCTGGACCTCGGCATCACCGGCCGGGACCTGTTCCAGGACGCCCGGGTCGACCACGGAGCCGAGGAGGTCATGGGCTTGGGCTTCGGCGGAGCCGGGTTCCGTCTGGCGGCACCGGTGGGGCGTTTCACCGCCGCCGAGCAGCTCTCCGGCTGCCGGGTCGCCACCAGCTATGACGGACTGCTCAGCCGGTGGCTGGAGGACCAGCAGCTCGCCGATGTCGAAGTCGTCCACCTCGACGGCGCGGTGGAGTCCGCGGTGCGCCTGGGCGTCGCCGATGCGATCGCCGACGTCGTGGAGACCGGCAACACGCTCAAAGCCGCCGGGATGGAGACCTTCGGCGAGCCGATCATGCAGTCCGAGGCCATCATCATCTCCCGCCGCGGCGAGCGTCCCGAGGGCATCAGCCGCATCATGCGTCGGCTGGAAGGGGTGCTGGTCGCCCGTCAGTACCTGATGCTCGACTACGACATCCCCAAGGACCTGCTCGAGCGGGCCTCAGCACTGACCCCTGGGCTGGAATCGCCGACGATCTCCCCGCTTGCCGACGAGGGATGGGTGGCCGTGCGCTCGATGGTGCCCGCCGCCGACACCAATCGCCTGATGGACGATCTCTATGAGCTCGGTGCCCGGGCGATCCTGGTCTCCTCCATCCACGCCTGCCGCATCTGAGCCCTGCCCCCGACATCATCAGCCCTGTTCCTGAGCGCACCGTTTTTCAGCATCCCACGCCTGAGCGCCCCGTCTTTGAGGAGGACACTATGACGGCTTCGAGCACCCTGGCCGTACGGATCATCCCCTGCCTGGACGTCGATGCCGGGCGCGTGGTCAAGGGCATCAACTTCGAGAACCTCCGCGATGCCGGGGACCCGGTGGAATTGGCGCACCGCTACAACGACGTCGGCGCCGATGAGCTCACCTTCCTCGATGTCACCGCTTCCACAGCGGACCGGGAGACCACCTATGAGATGGTCACCAGGACCGCAGAGGAGGTCTTCATCCCGCTGACCGTCGGCGGGGGGGTACGCACGGTGGAGGATGTGGCCCACCTGCTGCGCTGCGGGGCGGATAAGGCCTCGGTCAACACCGCGGCAGTGGCTCGGCCCCAGCTGATCGATGAGATCACCCACCGCTTCGGCTCCCAGGTGCTGGTGCTCTCCCTGGACGCCCGGCGGACCGAAGACCCGCAGTGCGCCTCCGGTTTCGAGGTCACCACGCACGGTGGCCGGCGGGGCACCGGGGTCGATGCGCTGCAGTGGTGCCGTGAGGCCTCGGAGCGCGGCGTCGGGGAGATCCTGCTCAACTCCATCGACGCCGACGGCACCCAAGCCGGATTCGATCTGGAGATGCTGCGGGCGGTGCGTCAGGTGACCGGTGTCCCGCTCATCGCCTCCGGCGGGGCGGGGAAGGTCGAGCACTTCCCTGCGGCTGTGGATGCCGGCGCCGATGCGGTGCTGGCTGCCTCGATGTTCCATTTCGGCCCGCAGGATATGATCGCCCGCGTCAAAGACGCCGTCCGTGCGGCAGGACATCCGGTGCGCTGAGGACACCTGGCTCCGCCGTCATCACCCGCCCCTTCTCCCCGATCCTTCTAGCCGACCGACCCGACCCTTCTCGTTCACCCGAGTAGCCTCCTACCTTCAGGACATCAGATGACCGACCACCAGCTCCCCGAGGATCTGCGCTCGCAGATCCGATTCACCGATGACGGCCTGATCCCGGCGATCGCGCAGGAGGCCAGCACGGGGCAGGTGCTGATGATGGCGTGGATGGATGAGGCGGCCCTGGCCATCACGCTGGGCACCGGGGAGGGAACCTATTGGTCGCGTTCGCGCCGCGAGCTGTGGCGCAAGGGAGCGACCTCCGGGCACACCCAGCGGGTCCGTCGGGTCCGGCTGGACTGCGACGGCGACGTCGTGCTGCTCGAGGTCGATCAGAGCGGACCGGCCTGTCATACCGGAGCGCAGACCTGCTTCACCGGTGGCGAGATCACGCTCGAGACCGGTGCTGAGTCGGCTGAGCGGCGGACAGAGCACATCGAGCAGACACAGCGGACCGAGCAGGCACCGCACACCGAGCAGACACAGCGGACCGAGCGGACACAGGAGGTGGATCGCTGATGCAGCCCTTCGGCGTGATCACCCCGTCCCGCCAGGAGTTCCTGGCCCTGGCCGCTGAGCACCGAGTCATCCCGGTCACTGTGCGCCTGCTGGCCGATGGACACACTCCGCTGAGCATCTACCGGGCCTTGGCCGACGGCCGCCCGGGAAGTTTCCTGCTGGAATCTGCCGCGCCCGGTGCGGTGTGGTCTCGGCATTCCTTCATCGGCGTGCGTTCCCAGGCCACGCTGACCGAGGCGGAGGGTCGTGCACTGTGGATGGGCGAGCCGCCGGCCGGGACTCCCACCGACGGCGACGCCGCCGAAGTGCTGCGCGATACCCTGCAGTTCCTCGCCGGGGACTCCGGGCGCGCCCGTGCCACCACGTTGCCTCATCTGACCTCCGGGTTGGTGGGATACCTGGGCTGGGACATGGTCCGGCACTGGGAGCACCTGCCGAGCCCGCCGGAAGATGATCTCGGAGTGCCTCAGCTGGCCATGAACCTCGTCTCGGACCTGGTCGTCCATGACAACCGGGATTCCACCGTGACCCTGGTGGCCAACGCCATCAACACCGACGGCCGTGACACCGGAGCGGAGGCAGCCTACGAGGCCGCGGTGGCGCGTCTGGAGCAGATGCGGGCCGGTCTGGCCGCTCCGCTCTCCCCGGAGCTGGCCTCCGCACCGGCGGACTGGGCTGAGGCCGTCGAGCGGGACCTCGACGAACGGGTCACCCACGCCTGGGACGAGCAGGAGTACCTCGAGACTCTCAGCCGGGCGAAGGAGGCCATCGTCGACGGTGAAGTCTTCCAGATCGTCGTCTCTCGGCGGTTCGAGGTCGCCACACAGGTGCAGGGACTCTCGGTGTATCGCATGCTGCGGCTGCTCAATCCGAGCCCGTACATGTTCCTCTATTCCTTCGAGACTCCCGACGGCGTGCCCTATGAACTGGTGGGTGCCTCCCCGGAGGCGCTGGTCACCGTGGAGGAGGGCACAGCCATCACCCACCCGATCGCCGGGACCCGGCCACGTGGTGCGACACCGGACCAGGACCACGAGTTCGCCGAGGACCTTCTCGCCGATGAGAAGGAACGCGCTGAACACGTGATGCTGGTGGATCTGGCGCGCAACGATCTGGCCAAAGTGTGCCGACCCGGGTCGGTGCAGGTGACCCGCTTCATGGAGGTCGAACGGTTCAGCCACGTCATGCACCTGACCTCCCACGTCCAGGGTGAGCTCGATGCCGGGGCCACGGCCTACGACGCGCTGGCCGCGACCTTCCCTGCCGGGACGCTCTCGGGGGCGCCGAAGCCGCGGGCGCTGCAGCTGCTCGACGCCTGGGAGCCGACTCGGCGCGGGACCTACGGGGGAGTGGTCGGCTATTTCGACCTCACCGGCCGGATGGATGCCGCCATCGCGATCCGTTCAGCACTGCTGAAGGACGGCCGCGCCACAGTCCAGTCCGGCGGCGGCATCGTCGCCGATTCGCAGGATGAGGCCGAACGTCTGGAGACTGTGAACAAGGCCGCAGCCCCGCTGCGGGCGGTGCTGGCCGCCGACCGGCTGGTCAGCGATTCCCCAGAGAGCGTCGAGGAGCCCTGATGCGACTCAGCCGCAGAACAGTGGTGCTGGCCGCGCTGTTGGCCGGCATCGTGCTGCTGTTCACCACCACACGGACCTGGGTGCGTGCCGTCGGCTTGGGGGAGACCTCAGCGATGGCCAGCGTGGAGATCGCCGGTTCGGACATCGCCCAGGGCGTGACGGCGATGGCGTTGGTCGTCCTCGCCGGCGCGGTGGCGGTGACCATCGCGCGTCGTCTCGCCCGGCTGATCATCGCGGTGCTGATGCTCGGTGCCGCCATGGTCTCCGGGTGGTCGGTGATCCAGGTGATCCGCGATCCGGCCGAGGCCTCGTTGGCGGCCCTGGGCGAGGTCACCGGCACCACAGAGACCGCCGGGTCCTATGAGATCGCTCCGGCGCTGTGGGGGGCTCTGGGCGCTGCGGTCCTGCTCTTCATCGTCTCCGTGGTGCTGCTCGTCGGTTCTTCCCGGTGGGAGGAGACGCGGCGCTACGAATCATCCCGCACGGGGTCGACCTCGGTGTCGACAGGCTCGGCCGCAGCTGCACCGGGAGTCGCATCGGCGCGGGCGCAGGGCAGTGGTCGTGCCGGTGCTCCCGGTGCTTCTGCGGTTGATGAGTTCGACCTTTGGGATGAGCTCTCCGCCGGTGAGGACCCGACACATGACCCGGAGCAGGACTCAGCGCAGGACTCAGCGCAGGACTCAGCGCAGGAGCAGAACCGGGAGCAGAATCCGGCACAAGGGTCAGCCCAGGACTGAGACCAGCCCAGGCCTGAGACCACCCCTGGGCTGAGCCGGGTGCCGTCGAGGCCGGTGTGTCACCGAGACCTGCGGTGTCACCGGGACGTGGCAGAATGGGACGCCGGAGGACCAATCCGGCGCCAGAGAGGACACAGATGAGCACCACCGCTCCCCAGCATGTTGATGTCGAGCAGCAGACCGCCGACACCGAGGCTGACGCCTTCATCCATCACGACCACGTCGGCCACGGCTCCACTCCGGCCGCCTGGGCGCTGTGCACTCTGGTCGTCATCGGTGCGCTGCTCATCGGCCTGGCCATGATCTTCGAGAGCTGGGTCATGGCCTGGATCGGCATCGCCCTGATGCCGGTGGCGCTGATCGTCGGGATCGTGATGAAGAAGATGGGCTACGGCGTGGAGATGGACTCCGCGGCAGTCATCAACCAGGGTGAGGACCCGCGTGATCATCAGGGTCCGGCCACCACGCACCTGAACAGCTGAGGGCTGGATCGGGATGACCGTACTGAGCAGCATCATCGACGGCGTCCGCCAGGACCTCGAAGAAGCCCGTGCGGAGATCCCGCAGCGAGAGATCGAGGCCCGGGCCGCTGCGGCGGCTGCGCCGCGCGACGCGGTGAACGCGCTGCGCGCAGGTCGCACCGATGCCGCCGGTGTGCGCATCATCTCCGAGGTCAAACGCGCCTCGCCCTCCAAAGGTGCGCTCAGCGATATCCCGGACCCGGCCGAGCTGGCGCGCGCCTACTGCGACGGGGGAGCCGCTGCGGTCAGTGTGCTGACGGAACGGCGTCGCTTCCACGGGTCTCTGGCGGATCTTGCCGCTGTGCGCGCCGCAGTGGACGTGCCGGTGCTGCGCAAGGACTTCATGATCGATGAGTACCAGTTCTATGAGGCCCGGGCCCACGGCGCGGACCTGGTGCTGCTCATCGTCGCCGCGCTGGAGGACGATCAGCTCCGGGACTACCTCCGGCTGACCCACGAACTCGGGATGGAGGCGCTGGTCGAAGCGCACACCGAGGAGGAGATCGCCCGAGCCGTCGACGTCGGCGCGCGGATCGTGGGAGTCAACGTGCGCAACCTGAAGACCCTCGAGGTCGATGTCTCCCACTATGCCGCGATGGCGCAGCACCTGCCGGATGAGGTGGTCCGCGTCGCTGAGTCGGGCGTCGACGGTCCCGCTGTCGTCGCTGACTACGCTCGTGACGGCGCCGATGCTGTCCTGGTCGGTGAAGCACTGGTCCGTGACGGTGATCCCGCCGCGGCAGTCCGCCGATTCCGCGCCGCCTCCCGCGGCCGCTGAGCCCCTACCGGAAAGAACCCGCTGATGTCTGAGACTGCCTTCGAGTCCTACCGCGATGCCACCGGCCCCTATTTCGGGCGGTTCGGCGGGCGATGGATGCCGGAGTCGCTGGTCGCCGCACTCGATGAGCTGGAAGAGGCCTTCCTCGCGGCGCGGGGTGACGAGAGCTTCGAGGCTGAGTACCGCCGGCTGTGCCGGGACTACACGGGCCGGCCCTCGATCCTCACCGAGGTGCCGCGCTTCGCCGGGGAGTTCGGGGCCGCTCGCATGTTCCTCAAGCGGGAGGACCTGAACCACACCGGCTCGCATAAGATCAACAACGTCCTGGGCCAGGCGCTGATTGCGAAGCGGATGGGGAAGACCCGCCTCATCGCCGAGACCGGCGCCGGTCAGCACGGGGTGGCCACCGCCACGGCGGCGGCGCTGATGGGCATGGAATGCGTGATCTACATGGGCGCGGAGGACACCCGCCGTCAGGCGCTGAACGTGGCACGGATGAACCTGCTGGGCGCCTCAGTGGTGCCCGTCGAACACGGCGCCCAGACGCTGAAGGACGCCATCAATGAGGCGCTGCGGGATTGGGTGGCCAGCGTGGAGACCACGCACTATCTGCTCGGCACTGTGGCCGGGCCGCATCCCTTCCCCGCGATGGTGCGTCATTTCCACCAGGTCATCGGAGATGAGGCCCGGGAGCAGCTCCTTGAGACCGCAGGCCGGCTGCCCGACGCCGTGGCTGCCTGCGTGGGCGGGGGATCGAACGCGATCGGCATCTTCCACGCGTTCCTCGACGACGCCTCGGTCCAGCTCTACGGCTTCGAGGCCGGTGGTGAGGGGGTCGAGACGGGCCGCCACGCCGCCGCCATCACCCTGGGCCGCTCCGGGGTGCTCCACGGGGCCCGGTCCTTCCTGATGCAGGATGAGGACGGCCAGACCGTGGACTCCCATTCCATCTCTGCGGGGTTGGACTACCCGTCGGTGGGGCCGGAGCACGCGCATCTGGCCGACGTCGGACGAGTCACCTACGAGCCGGTCACCGACGCCGAATGCATGAACGCCTTCGAAGCGCTGTGCCGCACGGAGGGCATCATTCCTGCGATCGAATCCGCGCACGCCCTGGCCGGTGCGGCTCGGCTCTCCGCGGCGTGGACCGCCGAGGACGCCGATGCCGCAGGTCAGCGGATCATCCTGATCAGCCTCTCCGGCCGGGGGGACAAGGATGTGGCCACAGCTGCCGAGTGGTTCCGTCTGATGCCGGGCCAGGAGAACGATCCGACCGAAGCTGAGGCAGATGTCGACATCGATGCCGCTGTAGATGCCGAGGTCGAGGCGGCGCCGGAGACGGGAGTGCAGGCATGAGCGAGGAGACGGTGACCGGGTCGAAGACCGCGGAACGGATCGAGGCGGCCCGCGCACAGGGGCGTGCGGCCTTCGTGGGATATCTGCCGGCCGGCTACCCGGATCGGGAGACCTCGATCGCCGCCGCCGTCGCGCTGGCCGACAACGGTGCTGATGTCATCGAGATCGGTATCCCGTATTCGGACCCGGTCATGGACGGTCCGGTCATCCAGCAGGCCACCACCGAGGTGCTCGGCCGAGGCTTCGGCATCGATGAGGTCTTCGAGATCGTCGATGCCGTCACCCGTGCGTCGGATGCCGCAGTGCTGGTGATGACCTATTGGAACATCATCGACCGGATGGGGGCCGAGGAGTTCGCGCGGCGTCTGGCCGAGGCCGGGGGAGCCGGGGCGATCACCCCGGATCTGATCCCTGATGAGGCGGCGGAGTGGATCGCCGCGACGGACCGTTACGGGCTGGACCGGGTGTTCCTCACCGCGCCGACCTCCTCGGCCGAGCGGGTGGCACGCATCGTCGAATCCTGTCGCGGGTTCGTCTACGGAGTCTCGCTGATGGGCGTGACCGGAGCACGGGACTCCGTCTCTGATGCGGCCGAGCGCGTGGTCTCCGCGGCCCATGAGGCCGGGGCCCCGCGGGTGTGCGTCGGGCTGGGCGTCTCCACGCGCGAGCACGTGGAACAGATCGGCCGGTATGCTGACGGCGTCATCGTCGGTACCGCTCTGGTGGCGGCCTTACGTGATGGGGGTCCTGAGGCCGTGGGCCGCCTCGCCGGCGAGCTCTCCGGCCGCACCCCCTGACCTCACCACAAGAATCCGAACTCTTTCGGGAATCCGAACTCTCCTGGGGACGGATACCCGATACAGTTCGGACACACGTGACTTGATCTGAGAGGACACTGTGCTCCACATCGCCGCAGGCATTCCGGCACCTCCCTTTGAGGGCCTTGACATCGTCGGTCCGTTCCGACTGACCATGTACGGACTCTGCATCGCCGTGGGCATCGCCCTGGCCTTCTACGTCACCCGTCGGCTGTGGGTCTCCCGGGGCGGACGCCCGGAGAACGTCCTCGACGCCGGGATCTGGGCGGTGCTGTTGGGCATCGTCGGCGGGCGCCTCTACCACGTGATCACCTCTCCCGACGCGTACTTCGGTGAGGGTGGAGACATCTCGAGGATTCCGCAGATCTGGCTCGGCGGACTGGGGATCATCGGCGCGGTGCTGCTGGGAGCCGTGGGTGTCTGGCTCGGCTGCCGCCGCTACGGGATGAAGTTCCCGGCCTTCACCGATGCCGTGGTCCCCGGCGTGCTGCTGGCTCAGGCGATCGGGCGCTGGGGCAACTACTTCAACCAGGAGCTCTACGGGGCTCCGACCACTCTGCCCTGGGGCCTCAACGTCGACGTCGAGGCCCGCGTGTCTGCGGTGAGTCACATGTCCGAGGCCACCCTGTTCCACCCCACGTTCCTCTACGAGAGCGTCTGGAACCTGCTCGGATTCCTCGGGCTGCTGCTGCTCTACCGGCGGTTCCAGGTCAAGGCCGGGATGCTCACCTGGACCTATGTGGCCTACTACTCGCTCGGCCGTTTCTGGATCGAGTCGCTGCGCATCGATGAACTCGATAAGTCCACGCAGTGGATCAGCCTGTTCGGCGTCTCCTGGCGGCTGAACATGTGGATCTCTCTGCTGCTCTTCGTCCTGGCAGTGGTGATGCTGGTGCTGCTGTGGTCCCGGCGTCCGCAGAGCGCGGAGGCGATCGCTGAGGAGCGCGAGGTCTACCGCCCCGATGCCGCAGAGCGGACACCGCAGGTCGAGTCCGAGGAGCAGGACGGCGACGGCGGCGGTGCTGACGGTGACGTTGACGGTGACACTTGCGGCGATGCTGATGGCGACGCTGACTCTGCCCGTGAGGACGAGAGCTCGGATGACGTCGACGCTGATGACGACGAGGCTGATGACGCCGATGCTGATTCTGACGACGTCGAGAAGGCCGCCGCAGAACGCGGTGGCAGCACCGGTTCCACGACCTGAGACGGAGAACCCCGCTCTCGGTCCACATCCTGAGATGAGATTTGCGCAGGTCAGGTCTCGGCGCGAAGATGGTTTTCCGATCAGCCCACCCGCTGAGCCCCCTGTGGACACAGTGTGCACCCACTGAGTCCGCATCTCTCGACCCGGTGATCCTCCGGTGAACGAGTCGAGCCGCGACGGCCGCCCGTGTCGCACGGGAGACCGCTCGCCCCTCGCACCCGAGGGGACGTGTCGTCCCGGACACGGGGCCGAGCATGATGCCTGCCGCCGGAGCCGATGACGCCTCCTCCCGTCGACCGCGCCGCACGCGGGGAAGGAACCTGTCATGTCCGAGACCATGCAGACTGCAGCGACTCAGAGCGTCCCGGAGGTCCTGAGCCCCTACCGACGCTTCGCCGCTTTCCCCGAGCGTGCAGGACTCTACGACCCGGCCGATGAGCACGAGAACTGCGGGATGGCCGCAGTGGCCACTCTGCGTGGCGAGCCCGGCCATGACATCATCGAGCATGCCCTGCACGCGCTGCGCAAGCTCGAACACCGCGGAGCCGTCGGTGCCGAGCCCGGCACCGGAGACGGAGCCGGGCTGCTGACCCAGATCCCGGACGAGTTCTTCCGCGCCGTCGTTGACTTCCCGCTGCCGGAACTGGGGCAGTACGTCGTGGGCATCGGCTTCCTCCCGCAGGACAAGACCGAACGCGAGGAGATGGTCGACTCGCTGGCGCAGATGGCAGCCGATCAGGGCCTCGTCGTCCTCGGCTGGCGCGATGTGCCCCACGACGACTCGATGATCGGGGCGATGGCCCGCCGGGCGATGCCCTTCTTCAGTCAGCTCTTCCTCGGTGAGGCCGACGAGCAGACCAAGGCCTACGCCGACTCCTCCGGGGGCACACTGGATCAGCGCGCCTGGCGGCTGCGCAAACGAGCGCAGAACCGCTTGGGCGCCTACTTCCCTTCGCTGTCGTCGAAGACGATCACCTATAAGGGGATGCTCACCACCGCACAGCTGGAGCCGTTCTACCCGGACCTCTCCGATCCCCGCTTCAAGACCACTCTGGGCATCGTCCACTCGCGCTTCTCCACCAACACCTTCCCGTCCTGGCCGCTGGCCCAGCCGCTGCGCAACATCGCCCACAACGGGGAGATCAACACGGTGCAGGGCAACCGCAACTGGATGCGCGCCCGCCAGTCCATGATGGCCGGCGAAGTGCTGGGGGAGTCTCCCGAGTTCCTCTACCCGATCTGCACCCCGGGCGCCTCGGACTCGACCTCCTTCGACGAGGCCGCCGAACTGCTGATGCTCTCCGGGCGCCCGCTGTCCCAGGCGATGCGCATGATGGTGCCCGAGGCCTGGGAGAACCACGAGACGATGGACCCGGCGCTGCGGGCCTTCTATCAGTACCACGCCATGCTCATGGAGGCCTGGGACGGCCCGGCCGCCATCGCCTTCACCGATGGGCGCCAGGTCGGTGCGGTGCTGGACCGCAACGGTCTGCGTCCGGCTCGTTATTGGGTCACCGAGGACGGGTTGGTCGTGCTGGCCTCGGAGGTCGGGGTCGTGGACCTCGAGCCGACCACAGTGGTCCGCAAGGGCCGTGTGGCCCCGGGCATGATGTTCCTGCTCGACACCGTCGAGGGCCGGATCATCGAAGACTCCGAGATCAAGGAGTCCTTCGCCTCCGCGGAGCCCTGGGAGGAGTGGGTCCGGGAGAACCTCATCCAGCTCGAGGACCTTCCAGAGCGGCTGCACGTGCGCCACCCGGCGGATTCGGTGCGGCGGCGTCAGCAGACCTTCGGCTACACCCACGAGGAGCTGAAGATCCTGCTCGGCCCGATGGCGGCCTCCGGAGCCGAACCCCTCGGTGCCATGGGCACCGATACTCCCATCGCGGTCTTGGCCGAACGGCCCCGGCTGCTCTTCGACTATTTCGTGCAGAACTTCGCCCAGGTGACGAACCCGCCGCTGGATGCCATCCGGGAGGAGCTCGTCACCTCGATGGGCATCCACCTGGGTCCCAACGGCAACGTCCTCTCGGGCTCGCAGGTGCGTTCCCGTCAGGTGGCCCTGGACTTCCCGGTCATCACCAATGACCAGTTGGCGAAGATCTCCAATATCCGCGATGCCGAGGGCCACCGCATCACCTTGAAGGTCCGCGGTCTCTACCGGGTGGGCAGCACCGAGGAGCAGCTGCGCCAGCGGATCCGTGACCTCTGCGAGCAGGTCTCCGCGGCGGTGAACCGCGGGGTCGGCTACATCGTGATCTCTGATCGGGACTCTAACGCCCAGTGGGCGCCGATCCCGTCGTTGCTGCTGCTCTCGGCGGTCCACCACCACCTGCTGAAGTCGGCCAACCGCACCCGTGCCTCGCTCATCGTCGAAGCCGGCGATGTCCGTGAGGTCCACCACGTCGCCACGCTGATCGGTTACGGGGCCGCCGCGGTCAACCCGTACCTGGCCATGGAGTCGGCTGAGGACATGGTCCGGCGCGGCGAGATCACCGGCGTCAGCGAGTCCCAGGCCGTGGAGAACCTGATCCGCGCGCTGGGCAAGGGGGTGCTGAAGATCATGTCCAAGATGGGCATCTCCACCGTGGCCTCCTACTGCGGTGCTCAGACCTTTGAGGCCGTCGGACTGGCGCAGAACGTGGTGGATCAGTACTTCTCCGGCACGCATTCGCCCATGGGCGGGGTGGGGCTGGCGGAGATCTCCGAGGAGGTCCGGCGTCGTCACGCGAGGGCCTACAGCTCGGACGGCAATGACCTGGGCCGCGGCGACGAGCTGGAGGTCGGCGGGGAGTACCAGTGGCGCCGTGAAGGACCGCCGCACCTGTTCAACCCGGAGACCGTCTTCAAGCTGCAGCACTCGACGAAGACCCGCCGGTACGACATCTTCAAGCAGTACACCCGGGCCGTGGATGACCAGACCCAGGACCTGATGACCCTGCGCGGTCTGATGAAGCTCAAGAGCACCCGTCGGCCGGTGCCGATCGAGGAGGTCGAACCGGTCAGTGAGATCGTCAAACGGTTCAACACCGGGGCGATGAGCTACGGGTCGATCTCCCAGGAGGCCCACGAGACGCTGGCGATCGCGATGAACCGGCTCGGCGCACGCTCGAACACCGGCGAGGGCGGTGAGCATCCGGCCCGACTGGTGGACCCGGAGCGCCGGTCAGCGATCAAACAGATCGCCTCGGGCCGCTTCGGCGTGACCAGCCAGTACCTCACCCACGCCGATGACCTGCAGATCAAGATGGCCCAGGGCGCCAAGCCCGGTGAGGGCGGTCAGCTGATGGGCAAGAAGGTCTATCCGTGGGTGGCCGAGACCCGGCACTCCACCCCGGGGGTCTAGCTGGTGTCCCCGCCTCCGCACCACGACATCTACTCGATCGAGGATCTCGCCCAGCTGATCTATGACCTCAAGCGCTCCAACACCGGCGCCCGGGTCCACGTGAAGCTGGTCTCGCTCAAGGGTGTGGGGACGGTGGCCGCAGGAGTCACCAAGGCCAAGGCCGATGTCGTGCTGATCTCCGGTCACGACGGCGGCACCGGTGCTTCCCCGCTGAACTCGCTGAAGCATGCCGGCGCACCCTGGGAGCTCGGCCTGGCTGAGGCCCAGCAGACCCTGATGCTCAACGGGCTGCGGGACCGAGTCACCGTGCAGGTGGACGGGCAGCTGAAGACCGGCCGCGACGTCGTCATCGCCGCGCTGCTCGGAGCTGAGGAGTACGGTTTCGCCACCGCGCCGCTGGTGGTCTCCGGGTGCATCATGATGCGCGTCTGCCATCTGGACACCTGCCCGGTGGGTGTGGCCACGCAGAACCCGACGCTGCGCTCGCGGTTCACCGGACAGGCTGAGCATGTGGTCAACTTCTTCGAGTTCATCGCCCAGGAGGTCCGTGAGCTGCTGGCCGAGCTCGGTTTCCGCAGCCTGGATGAGGCCATCGGGCATATCGACGCGCTGGACTTCGATGATGCGCGCCGTCATTGGAAGACCGAAGGGCTGGACCTGGATTCGGTGTTGGGCGGCTATGACCCCCAGGATCCGACGGTGGCCGCGACCCTGCGCCGGACCCGCGGACAGGATCACGAGCTGGAGCAGCATTTCGACGTCTCGGTGATCGATGAGGCCCAGGCGGCGGTGCGGCGCGGTGATCATGTCCGCGTGGCACGTCGGGTCATCAACACTGACCGTTCGGTGGGAACGATGCTCGGCCACGAGATCACCAAGGCCCGAGGCCTCGATGAGCTCGACCCTGACACCGTTGAGGTGGATATGACCGGTGAGGCCGGTCAGTCGCTCGGGGCATTCCTGCCCCGCGGGGTGACCCTGCGGTTGACCGGCGACGCCAACGACTACGTGGGCAAGGGGCTCTCCGGCGGGCGGATCGTGGTGCGGCCCTTCGCCTCGGAGAAGCTGGTGCCGGAGGAGAACACCATCGCCGGCAATGTCGTCGGCTACGGTGCCACCTCCGGGGAGATGCTGCTCAGCGGGCGGGTCGGCGAACGGTTCCTGGTGCGTAACTCCGGTGCGACCGCAGTCGTGGAGGGGATCGGTGACCACGGCTGTGAGTACATGACCGGTGGTCAGGCGCTGATCCTGGGCCCCACTGGGCGGAACTTCGGTGCGGGGATGTCCGGCGGTACCGCCTACGTCCTGGATTTCGACGCCTCGCGGGTGAACTCGCAGGCGCTGGCCGCTGATGACCTGCTGTTCTCCGAGCTGGACGAGGAGGACCGGCAGATCGTGCTGGAGCTGCTGCGCCGTCATGCCGAGGAGACCGATTCCCCCTTGGCCCAGCGGCTGCTGGCGGAGCCTGAGGCGACCATCGCGCGGATGACGAAGGTCCTGCCGCGTAACTTCGATGCTGTGCTGCGCACCCGTGCTGAGGCGCTGGACTCCGGTCTGGACCCTGACGGCGATGAGACGTGGCAGAAAATCCTGGAGGTGACCCATGGCTGATCCGCGCGGATTCCTGACCCACCGTGAGCGGCAGACCCGCCCGTCGCGCCCTGTGCCGGTGCGCATCATGGACTTCAAAGAGGTCCATGAACGGCAGGAACGGGGGGTGACCCAGACCCAGGCCAGCCGCTGTATGGACTGCGGCATCCCGTTCTGCCACCAGGGCTGCCCCTTGGGCAATCTGATCCCGGAGTGGAACGACCTGGTGTGGCGGGACCAGATGGACGAGGCCTCCCGTCGGCTGCACATGACGAACAACTTCCCGGAGTTCACCGGCAGGATCTGCCCGGCGCCCTGCGAGACCTCCTGCGTCCTGGGGATCAACCAGCCCGCTGTGACGATCAAGCAGTCCGAGGTGGAGATCGCCGATGAGGCGATCACCAACGGGCGGGTCGAGCCGGTGCCGCCGCAGAGCCTGACCGGGAAGACTGTCGCCGTCGTCGGCTCCGGGCCGGCCGGTCTTGCGGCGGCCCAGCAGCTGACCCGTGCCGGGCACACTGTCGCAGTGTATGAGCGCGATGATCGCCTTGGCGGGCTGCTGCGCTACGGCATCCCGGACTTCAAGATGGAGAAGCATCACATCGACTTCCGCATCGAGCAGATGCAGGCCGAGGGCACCCGCTTCTTCCCCTCCACTGCTATCGGGGAGGACATCACCTGGGATGCCCTGCGGGAATCCTACGACGCCGTGATCGTCGCCACCGGGGCGATGGTGCCGCGGGATCTGCCGATTCCGGGACGTGGGCTCAGCGGTGTGCACTTCGCGATGGAGTACCTGGTCCAGTCGAATAAGGTGCTGGCCGGTGACGAGCTGGATGATCAGATCCACGCCGAGGGGCGGCACGTGGTGGTCCTCGGCGGCGGTGACACCGGGGCGGACTGCATCGGTACCGCTCACCGTCACGGAGCTGCGTCGGTGACCACGTTGGCCATCGGTGTGGAGCCGCCTCAGGAGCGGCCCGAGCACCAGCCGTGGCCGGTGGATCCGAAGATTCTGGAGGTCACCACTGCTGATGAAGAGGGCGGTGAGCGGACCTACCTGGCCTCGACGGTGGAGTTCCTCGGTGATGAGAACGGCCGGGTGCGTGCGTTGAAGGTCGCCGAGACCCAGTACAACGACGATGGTTCACGGACTCCTAAGCCGGGCACCGAGAAGGAGATCCCCGCTGACCTGGTGCTGCTGGCGCTGGGCTTCACCGGTCCGGAGCAGGATCAGCTCTCCGATCAGCTGCAGCTGAGTGTGGATCGGCGCGGCAACTTGGAACGCGCCGAGGATTACCAGGCTGGCCGTGAGGGCGTGTTCGTCATCGGTGATGCCGGACGCGGGGCCTCTCTGGTGGTGTGGGCGATCGCCGAAGGGCGTGCAGCGGCGAAGGAGGTCGATGAGTACCTGGAGGGTTCCTCCCGTCTTCCGGCGCCGGTCCGGCCCTCGGACCATGGGATCTCCTTGGGTGTCTGAGGTGAGTCTCTGAACTGGCACTCGAGGTCTGCGCTGCCGAGCGCAGAACCTGCTGGGGTGCTTCAGATCAGAACCCGCCAGATCTGATCCTCGCGGGGGCTTCTGCGATAGGCTCGAGATTGGAACAGCTGGCCCAGTGTCGTGCCAGAGATGAACAGATCATCCCATGATCCGCAGAATCCGAACGACGAGGGTGAGTCATGAGACACGCGAAGATCGTTGCCACATTCGGCCCCGCCACGAGCGGCTATGAGAAGACCCGGCAGCTGGTGGAGGCCGGTGTGGATGTCGCACGGGTCAATATGAGCCACGGGGACCATCAGGTCCATGAGGAGACCTACCGCACTGTCCGTGAGGTCTCTCGTGATCTGCGCCGTGCGGTGGCGATCTTCGCCGACCTGCAGGGACCGAAGATCCGTCTCGGGCGCTTCGTCGAGGGTGCGCATGAGCTCGCCGTCGGTGATCGTTTCACGATCACGGTGGAGGACGTCGAGGGGACCAAGGAACGTTGTTCCACCACGTTCAAGGGGCTGCCCGGTGATGTGAGCCCCGGGGACACGCTGCTCATCGACGACGGCAAGGTCAGCCTGCGCGCTGTGGAGGTCACTGACACTGACGTGGTGACCGAGGTGGAGGTGCCCGGTACCGTCTCGAACAATAAGGGCATCAACCTTCCCGGCGTGGCGGTGTCTGTGCCGGCGCTGAGTGAGAAGGACGAGGAGGACCTGCGCTGGGCGCTGCGGATGGGCTTCGACATGATCGCCCTGTCCTTCGTCCGGGACGCCGCTGATATCGAGTCCGTGCATCGGGTGATGGAGGAGGAGGGGCGCTACGTCCCCGTCATCGCCAAGGTGGAGAAGCCGCAGGCGGTGGATGCTCTGCAGGACGTCGTCGACGCCTTCGACGCCATCATGGTGGCCCGCGGTGACCTGGGTGTGGAGCTCCCGCTGGAGGAGGTCCCGGTGGTCCAGAAGCGGGCTGTGCGTCTGGCTCGCCGGTGGGCGAAGCCGGTGATCGTGGCCACGCAGGTGCTGGAGTCGATGATCGAGAACCCGCGCCCGACCCGCGCAGAGGCCTCAGACTGTGCCAATGCGGTCCTCGACGGCGCCGATGCGGTGATGCTCTCCGGCGAGACCTCCGTGGGCGCGTACCCGGTGGAGGCGGTGGACACGATGGCGAAGATCATCCAGGCCACCGAGGCCCGCAGCTTGTCCGAAATCCCGCCGTTGGGCTCTGAGCCGCGCACCCGCGGTGGTGCGATCACCCGCGCGGCGGCACAGATGGCTGATCAGCTGAGCATCGAGTATCTGGCTACGTTCACCCGTTCTGGGGATTCGGCGCGTCGGTTGTCGCGTCTGCGGCCGCGTCAGCCGATCTTCGCCTTCACCCACGTGGAGCACACCCACAACATCATGTGCCTGAGCTGGGGTGTGCAGCCGCGGTGGGTGGAGTTCGCCTCCCACACGGACAAGATGACCGCACAGGTCGATAAGCTGCTCCTGGAGGAGGGTGTGGCCCAGCCGGATGATCTGGTCGTGATCGCCGCAGGCTCACCTCCTGGCCAGGCCGGCACCACCAATATGGTGAAGGTCCACCGCATCGGCGACGCCGCTGAGACTCCGGACATCGCCACCATCGGTGATGACGACGTGCTGCCGCCGCGCCGCCGCGAACCGATCCGGCCGTGGCCGGCTTCCTCGGCGCAGAGCGCGCTGTGATCAGTCCTCTCAGGTATTCACGGCGAGAAGACCGCCACTGCTGCCATCCACGGCCTGACTGATGAAGTGACGGGCGTGTGCCCACCGCATCGGTGGGCACACGTGCAGACGACAGAGCTCTGCGTCTTTCGGTGCCCGAAGTGGGACTCGAACCCACACACCTGAGGTACCGCATTTTGAGTGCGGCGCGTCTACCGATTCCGCCATTCGGGCGCAGAGTGCCCACACAGCATACCGCCCGATAGGCTGTGTGGCGTACTCAGTGCCGTGGCACGCCCAGCGGGAGCGTCACGGCACCCCGAGACACCATGCAGAATTCGGACCGGAGGAGCACCGTGAGTCAAGAGCAGCAGTCGGCTGAGACCGCCGGAGCCGCCAGCGAGGACACACCTCGTCGGCGGGTGGTCGTCGCCGAGGACGAGACGCTGATCCGCCTCGATATCGTCGAGATCCTCACCGGTGCCGGCTACGAGGTGGTGGGGGAGGCGGAGAACGGCGAGCGTGCCGTCGAGCTGGCTACCGAGCACCGCCCCGATCTCGTGGTCATGGACGTGAAGATGCCGGTCAAGGACGGCATCACCGCCGCCAAGGAGATCGCCGAGGAACGCATCGCCCCGGTGGTCATGCTCACCGCCTTCTCCCAGCGTGACCTGGTGGAATCAGCCCGCGAGGCCGGAGCCATGGCCTACGTGGTCAAGCCGTTCTCCGAGAACGACCTCATCCCAGCCATCGAGGTCGCCGCAGCACGCTTCGATGAGATCCGGGCGCTGGAGGACGAAGTCAGCTCACTGGCCGAGAAGTTCGAGACCCGCAAACTGGTGGACCGGGCCAAGTCCCTGCTGACCTCCACGATGGGGCTCTCCGAGCCTGAGGCCTTCCGCTGGATCCAGAAGACCTCGATGGACCGTCGGCTCTCCATGCGTGAGGTCGCTGAGACGGTCGTCGATCAGATGTCCTGACCCTCACAGACACCCTGCCCCGGTGACACGCCGCACCTCCGAGGCGGCCCCCTCCCCGCGGGGAACGCGCGTCAAGCTGACATCGGCTGCCGCGATCAGCCGCCGAAGTACACCGGATAGTGCGCCGCACACCCCGGGTTGAATGCCGCACCGCATCCCCGGCATGTGGAGGTGTCCATATACTCGGCGATGCTGAAACGACGCCGGCAGACGCCGCACAGCAGAGCCACCTCCTCCCGCCGGTCCAGCGGCCAGGGCACGATTTCGTGCGCTTCACTCTCGGCATGGCAGTGCAGGCACGGGTACCACCGTCGGCAGCAGAAGAAACGGATGGCCACCACATCCTTCGGGCTGGCATAGTGCGCGCACCTGGTCTCGGCGTCCACTACCGGCCCCCGGACCCTCACATCCTCCGCCGTGGCACCGACACCCTCCGCACACGTGGGTAGATGCTCATGGTGTGCGGAGGGCAGCTGGTCAGTGTCACGGTTCATCCGTTCAGCCTGGCAGAAGGCGCGGGCGAAGTCACCGGGAGACGTTCAATCCCGCCCTCAGAGCCGCCCTCAGAGCCGCCCCAGGTCGGTCTGGAGCGTGTCATAATCCGAGACGGATCACCGGGCGTGCCCCGCGCCGATGATGACGGGCATAGAATCTGCCCATGGCACAGCGCACCACTGAGGACCGCACCCCGCCCCAGGCCGTGACCGGCCCGACCACCGCCGAGAAGCCCCGCAGCTGGCAGGTCACCGACGGCTACACCCGCGCTCCGGCCCGCGGCATGCTCCGCGCCGTGGGCATGGGAGACGACGACTTCGCCAAGGCACAGATCGGCATCGCCAGCTCCTGGAACGAGATCACCCCCTGCAACCTCTCCCTGGACCGCCTGGCGCGGGCCTCCAAGGAAGGCGTGCACGCTGGCGGCGGCTACCCGCTGGAGTTCGGGACGATCTCAGTCTCCGACGGCATCTCGATGGGCCACGAGGGCATGCACTATTCGCTGGTCTCCCGCGAGGTCATCGCGGACTCGGTGGAGACGGTGATGCAGGCCGAGCGCCTCGACGGCTCCATCCTCCTGGCCGGCTGCGATAAGTCCCTGCCCGGGATGCTCATGGCGGCCGCACGCCTAGACCTCTCCTCGGTGTTCCTCTATGCCGGCTCGATCATGCCCGGGACGGCCCGCTTCGCGGACGGCTCCGAGAAGGAAGTCACCCTCATCGACGCCTTCGAAGGCGTCGGGGCCTGTGCCCGCGGCACCATGAGCGAAGAGGACCTCGACGTCATCGAACGTGCCATCTGCCCCGGTGAGGGCGCCTGCGGCGGGATGTACACCGCTAACACCATGGCGTGCATCGGTGAGGCCCTGGGCATGTCCCTGCCCGGTTCTGCCGCCCCGCCCAGTGCGGACCGCCGCCGCGACCATTTCGCCCACCGCTCCGGGCAGGCCGTGGTGGAACTGCTGCGCCGGGGCATCACCACCCGGGACATCCTCACTCGCGAGGCCTTTGAGAACGCCATCGCAGTGACCATGGCGTTCGGCGGCTCCACCAACGCAGTGCTCCACCTGCTGGCCATCGCCCGTGAGGCCGGTGTGGACCTGCAGCTCGATGATTTCAACCGCATCGGTGACCGGGTGCCCCACTTGGGGGACCTGAAGCCCTTCGGCCAGTATGTGATGGCCGACGTTGACAAGGTCGGAGGGGTGCCGGTGGTCATGCGCGCCCTGCTCGACGCCGGGCTCCTCCACGGCGACTGCCTCACCGTGACCGGGCAGACCGTCGCCGAGAACCTCGCCGAGATCAACCCGCCGGACATCGACGGCCGGATCATCCGCGCCCTGGATGACCCGATGCACCACAACGGCGGCATCGCCGTGCTGCGCGGGTCCCTGGCGCCGGAAGGTGCCGTGGTGAAATCCGCCGGCTTCGACGCCGAGGTCTTCGCCGGCACCGCACGGGTCTTCGACCGCGAACAGAGTGCCCTGAAGGCCTTGGAGGAGGGGAGGATCAGCGCCGGTGACGTCGTGGTGATCCGTTACGAAGGCCCCAAGGGCGGCCCGGGGATGCGTGAGATGCTCGCCATCACCGGCGCGATCAAGGGTGCCGGTCTGGGCAAGGACGTCCTGCTGATCACCGACGGGCGCTTCTCCGGGGGAACCACCGGGCTGTGCATCGGTCATATCGCCCCCGAAGCCGTCGACGGCGGCCCGATCGCCTACCTCGCCGACGGTGACCAGATCCGTGTGGACATCGCCGGGCGCAGCATCGAACTCGACGTCGAGGAGGAGGAGCTGGCGCGTCGTCGGGAATCGTGGACGCCGATGGCTCCGTACGTGACCTCCGGTGTGCTGGGCAAATACGCCAAGCTGGTGCATTCGGCCGCGGAGGGTGCCTACTGCGGCTGAACCCTCACCGCTATGGAGCTCTCAGCTCTTCAGCGGACACCGACGGACATTCCAGATCCTGAGACGGGCACTACACCCGTTGACATGTGACGCGCCTCGCAGGAAGTATGACAGGCATGCGTCACCTGCTACGAGTAGTACCCGGACTCACCGCCGGGGGAGTGTGATCCGATCACACCCCCTTCTGGGCGGCCCAGGGCCTGCTCGAGTACAGGGGCAGGAGACCAGGTCGCACAGATGTCGACGCAGATCGCTCACCCCGGCAGAGATCCCCGCAGGGACCACATTTCTGTCGGGGTTTCTCCATCCCGGGGCGACGAAGCCCCTACCGGCAGCGGGCACAGGCCCGCCGAACGCATACAGGAACGATGAGATGAGCACCCCAGCAGCGACCCGCGCCGCCGCACCGGCGCCGCGTATCTACGGCCCGGGCCACCCGGTCGAGCCGGTCGAGGTCACCGGCTCGGAATCGATTATCCGCAGCCTCGAGGCCCTCGGGGTGACCGATGTATTCGGCATCCCCGGCGGCGCCATCCTGCCGACCTACGACCCGCTGATGGACTCCACCTCCGTCAACCACATCCTGGTGCGCCACGAGCAGGGCGCCGGTCACGCGGCCCAGGGCTACGCGATGGCGACCGGTGACGTCGGCGTATGCTTCGCTACCTCCGGCCCCGGCGCCACGAACCTCGTGACCCCTCTGGCCGACGCCCATATGGACTCCGTGCCCATGGTGGCGATCACCGGCCAGGTCAACGCCCATGTCATCGGCACTGACGCCTTCCAAGAAGCCGACATCGTGGGGGTCACCACCCCGATCACCAAACACTCCTACCTGGTCACCGACGCCGACGATATCCCTCGGGTCATGGCCGAGGCTTTCCACCTGGCCTCCACCGGACGCCCGGGGCCGGTGCTGGTCGACGTCACCAAGTCGGCGCAGACCGCACGCACCACCTTCTCCTGGCCCCCGAAGGTGGAGCTGCCGGGATACCGGCCGGTGACCCGCGGCCATGCCAAGCAGGTCCGAGAGGCGGCCAAGCTGATCGGTGAGTCGCGGCGTCCGGTGTTCTACGTCGGCGGGGGACTGGTGAAGTCCGGCGCCTTCGAGGAGTTCCGTGAACTGGCTGAGACCGTCGGCGCACCGGTGGCCACCACGCTGATGGCCCGCGGCGCGTTCCCGGACTCCCATGAGCTCAACGTCGGGATGCCAGGAATGCACGGCACCGTCGCCGCAGTGGCGGCCATGCAGCGGGCTGATCTGCTCATCACCCTCGGTGCCCGGTTCGATGATCGGGTCACCGGCCAGCTCGACACCTTCGCTCCGGAGGCGAAGATCATCCACGCCGATGTGGACCCCGCTGAGATCTCCAAGAACCGGCGGGCTGACGTCCCCATCGTCGGCTCGCTCAAAGAGATCGTCCCGGAGCTGACATCCGCCGTCACCGATCTCTACGCCCGTCAGGCTCGTCCGGACATCGAGCCCTGGTTGCGGCAGGTGCGTCGCTTCCAGAAGACCTACCCGCTGGGTTACACCGCGCCCGACGACGGCGGCATGGCCCCGCAGAAGGTCATCGAGCGGATCAGCGAGGCCGCCGGGCCGGAGGCGATCTACGCCGCCGGGGTCGGGCAGCACCAGATGTGGGCCGCGCAGTTCGTGAAGTACGAGCGCCCCCGTCAGTGGATGAACTCCGGCGGGCTGGGCACGATGGGCTACGCGGTGCCCGCGGCCATGGGTGCTCAGGTCGCCGAGCCCGAACGCACCGTCTGGGCGATCGACGGTGACGGCTGCTTCCAGATGACCAATCAGGAGCTGGCCACCTGCGCGATCAACCGCATCCCGATCAAGGTCGCCGTCATCAACAACTCCTCGCTGGGCATGGTCCGGCAGTGGCAGACCCTGTTCTACGAGTCGCGGTATTCCCATACACACCTGAACACGGCGCTGTCCCCTGACGGTGCTGAGGTGGTCCGCATCCCGGACTTCGTCACCCTGGCGGAGGCCTACGGCTGCCTCGGGCTGCGCTGTGAGCGCGAGGAAGACCTCGATGCGGTCATCGCTGAAGCGATGGCGGTCAACGACCGGCCCGTGGTCATCGACTTCGTGGTGTCCCGGGACTCCATGGTGTGGCCGATGGTGCCCGCCGGAGTCTCGAACTCCGATATCCAGGTCGCCCACAACATCAAGCCCGAATGGGACGACGAGGAGGCCCCCCATGAGCACCAGTGACCCGTTGCGCATACCCCGGCGCCGTACCCTCTCCGTCCTGGTCGAAGACGTCCCCGGGGTCCTCTCCCGGGTCTCCGGGCTGTTCTCCCGCAGGGCGTTCAACATCGATTCCCTCGCGGTTGGCCATTCCGAGATCCCCGGGCTGTCCCGCATCACCGTGGTGGTAAACGCCGATGACGTGCTGCTGGAGCAGATCACCAAGCAGCTCAATAAGCTCGTCAACGTCATCAAGATCATCGAGCTCGCCCCGGACGCCGCCGTCGAGCGTGACCACCTGCTGATCAAAGTCCGAGCCGATTCGACGATGCGCCTGCAGGTCACTCAGGCGGTGGACCTGTTCCGGGCCAAGATCGTCGATGTCTCCGTGGATTCCCTGACCGTGGAGGCCACCGGAGCCCAGGACAAGCTCAACGCCCTGCTGGAGGTGCTGGAGCCCTACGGCATCAAGGAGATCGTGCGTTCCGGCACGCTGGCCATCAGCCGTGGGTCCAAGTCCATGACCGAGCGCGCACTGCGCCAGTGATTTCCCCTATCAGCCTCACCCCCGATACCGAGGAGAAGAACCTGTGACTGACCTGTACTACGACGACGACGCTGACCTCTCGGTCCTCTCCGGCCGCAAGGTCGCCGTGATCGGCTACGGCTCCCAGGGCCACGCCCACTCGCTGTCGCTGCGCGACTCCGGTGTGGATGTGGTGGTGGGACTGAAGGAGACCTCCTCCTCGAAGGCCAAGGCCGAGGAGCAGGGCCTGACCGTCAAGCCGGTGGCCGAGGCGGCCGCGGAGGCGGACGTCATCATGATGCTGGTGCCCGACCAGCACCAGGAGGCCGTCTACACCGCCGAGATCGCCCCGCATCTGAAGGCCGGCGATGTGCTGATGTTCTCCCACGGATTCAACATCCGCTTCGGCTTCATCGCTCCGCCCGCCGACGTCGACGTCGCCATGGTGGCTCCGAAGGGCCCGGGCCACGTGGTCCGCCGTGAGTACGAGGCCGGACGTGGTGTGCCGGCGCTGATCGCTGTGGAGCAGAACCCCTCGGGCCAGGCCAAGGACATCGCCCTGGCCTACGCGAAGGCTATCGGCGGCACCCGCGCCGGAGTCATCGAGACCACCTTCACCGAGGAGACCGAGACGGACCTCTTCGGTGAGCAGGCGGTGCTCTGCGGCGGCGCCTCCCAGCTGGTCCAGTACGGCTTCGAGACGCTCACCGAGGCCGGGTACCAGCCCGAGATCGCCTACTTCGAGGTGCTCCACGAGCTCAAGCTCATCGTGGACCTCATGGTCGAAGGCGGGCTGACCAAGCAGCGCTGGTCCATCTCCGACACCGCAGAGTTCGGTGACTACGTCTCCGGCCCGCGGGTCATCTCCCCGCAGGTGAAGGAGAACATGAAGGAGGTGCTGGCCGACATCACCTCCGGTGCCTTCGCCCAGCGCTTCATGGACGACCAGCGCAACGGCCAGAAGGAGTTCGAGGAGCTGCGGCGGAAGAACGAGTCGCACCCCATCGAGTCCACTGGCCGTGAGCTGCGCAAGCTGTTCTCCTGGATCACCCAGGACGACGACTACACCGAGGGCACCGCAGCTCGCTGATGAGTTGAGCCCATCGTGGACGATGGTCCCGGACGTACCCCGCGCCTCGGGGACGTCCGGGACCTCGTCTGCCGGAGAAGACCGCAGGAACCCGTCAGAGAATGAAGGACGTCAGATTATCGTGACCGCCGCCCGCCCCGTCGTCGTGCTCGCCGAGGAACTGTCCCCCGCCACTGTCGAGGCCCTGGGCCCCGACTTCCAGATCATCCAGTCCGACGGCACCGACCGCCCGCGGCTGAAGCAGGATCTCGCCGAAGCCGATGCGCTGATGGTGCGGTCCGCCACCACCGTCGATGCCGAGATCCTCGCCGCGGCACCTCGGCTGAAGATCGTCGCCCGGGCCGGTGTCGGACTCGACAACGTCGATATCCCGGCCTCCACCGAAGCCGGTGTCATGGTGGTCAACGCGCCGACGTCGAACATCACCTCCGCCGCCGAGCTGACCTGCGCGCACATCCTCGGGCTCTCCCGCCATGTGGTCCCTGCCTCGGCGGCGCTGAAGGGCGGGGAGTGGAAGCGCTCGAAGTACACCGGTGTGGAGCTGCAGGGAAAGACGCTCGGAGTCATCGGGCTGGGTCGCATCGGCGGCCTGGTCGCGGAGCGGATGAAGGCCTTCGGCATGGAGATCATTGCCTATGACCCGTACGTCACCTCGGCCCGCGCCCACCAGCTCGGTGCTCAGCTGGTCACCCTGAACGAGCTCTACGCGGCCGCCGACGTGATCACCATCCACATGCCGAAGACCCCGGAGACTCTGGGGATGCTCAACCGTGAGGCCTTCTCCGCTATGCGGGACACCGCGCTGGTGGTCAACGTCGCCCGCGGTGGACTCATCGATGAAGACGACCTCGCCGTCGCCCTCGACGAAGGCGCGATCGGCGGTGCCGCGGTCGATGTCTTCTCCTCAGAACCGGCCACTGACCTGGCGTTCTTCGCTCATGAGAACGTGGTCGTCACCCCGCACCTGGGCGCCTCCACTGCTGAGGCTCAGGAGAAGGCCGGGGTCGCGGTGGCGCGCTCGGTGCGCCTGGCGCTGGCCGGGGAGCTGGTGCCTGACGCCGTGAATGTGGTCGGCGGGGCTATCGACGAATACGTCCGCCCCGGCATCCCGCTGATGGAGAAGCTCGGGCGCACGGTCACCGCGCTGGCCCCCGATTCCCTGACTGACGTGGAGACCGAGGCCGCCGGTGAGATCGCCGACTATAAGGTCGATGCGCTGCAGCTGGCCGCGCTGAAGGGGCTGCTCACCGATGTGGTCTCCGAACAGGTCTCCCACGTCAACGCCCCGGTGCTGGCCGAGCAGCGCGGCATCCAGACCCGCCTGATCACCGCCGCCGGGATCGATGACTACCGCAATGCGCTGACCATCCGAGCGGCCACCTCCTCCGGCGCCCAGATCGAGGTGCGCGGTACGCTGACCGGTCCGAAGCAGATCGAGAAGCTCATCGGCATCGACGGCTACGAGTTCGAGCTGCCGCTCACCGAGCACCTGGTGGTCCTGGAATACTCCGACCGCCCCGGAGTGATCGGTGCCTTGGGACGGCTGCTGGGGGAGCACGCGGTCAACATCGCCGCGATGCAGGTCTCGCAGAAGTCCGAGCGGGGCTCGGCACTGGCTGTGCTCGCGGTGGACGGCCCGCTGCCCGCCGGTATCCTGGACAGGCTCAGCGCGGAGATCGACGCCGCGCGGGCTGCCGAGATCGATCTGGAGGAGCACCGCTGATGACCCAGGCCCCGCCGTACTATCTGACCACGGCGATCCACTATCCCAACGGCGAGCCGCATATCGGCCACGCCTATGAGGTCATCGCCGCTGATGTGCTCGCCCGGTTCAAACGCCTCGACGGCTACGACGTCTTCTTCCTCACCGGCACCGACGAGCACGGCTCGAAGATGCAGCAGACCGCCGAGAAGCTCGGCATCAGCCCGATGGAGCTGGCCACACAGAACGCCGAGCGCTTCCGGCACATGGACGAGGAAGTCGTCGGCATCAGCGAGGACCGGTTCATCCGCACCACCGATGCCGATCACTACGCTGCCTCCCAGGCGATCTGGACGCGGATGGCCGAAGCGGGGGACATCTACCTGGACACCTATGCCGGCTGGTACTCGGTGCGTGACGAGCGGTTCTTCACGGAGGAGGAGACCGCCGTGGCCGAGGACGGGGTCCGCCGCGCAGTGGAGACCGGCACCGAGGTGAGCTGGACGGAGGAGGAGTCCTATTTCTTCCGCCTCTCCGCTTACCAGGACAAGCTCCTGGAGCTCTACCGCTCCCAGCCGGAGTTCGCCGGACCGGCCTCTCGGTTCAACGAGGTCATCCGTTTCGTGGAGAACGGGCTGGAAGATCTCTCCATCTCGCGGACCACGATGGACTGGGGAATCCCAGTACCGGAGTCCGCGGGTCAGGAATCCTCCACCGCGGATCACGTGATGTACGTCTGGGTCGATGCGCTGACCAACTATCTGACCGGCGTCGGGTTCCCGGACACCACCTCAGAGGCCTTCACCACGTGGTGGCCGGCGGATGTGCACATCATCGGCAAGGACATCTCCCGGTTCCACTGCATCTTCTGGCCGGCCTTTCTGATGAGCGCCGGGCTCGAGCTGCCCCAACGGGTCATGATCCACGGCTTCCTGCACAACCGCGGGGAGAAGATGTCGAAGTCCGTGGGCAACGTCGTCGCCCCGGCGGAGTGGATCGCCGAATACGGACTCGACGCCGTGCGCTTCTTCCTGATGCGCGAGTTCCCCTTCGGCCAGGACGGCTCCTACAGCCACGAGGCCGTCGTGGGACGGAAGAACGCGGATCTGGCGAACAATCTGGGGAACCTGGCCCAGCGCTCACTGTCGATGATCGTGAAGAACTGCGACGGCGCCATCCCTCAGCCCGGTGAGTTCACCGCGGAGGACGAGGCCATTCTCGAGCAGGCCTCGGGCCTCTTGGAGGTCTCCCGGGCCGCGTATGAGAAACAGGACTTCCACCGTGCGCTGGAACGCACCTGGTTCGTGCTGGGGGAGACCAACGCCTATTTCGCCGAGCAGCAGCCCTGGGTGCTGCGCAAGACCGACCCGGAGCGCATGGCCACCGTGCTGTATGTGACCGCTGAGGTGCTGCGCCGTGTGGCACTGCTCTCCCAACCGGTCATGCCCGTCTCAGCGTCGAAGCTGCTGGATGCCCTGGGTCAGCCCGAGGACGGCGACGCTGGTGCCTCCTCAGCCTCCGGTGCGGGTGCGCGCAGCTTTGTGGCCTTCGACGAGCCGCTGGCTGTGGGCACACCCATCGCCAAGCCCGAGCCGGTCTTTCCCCGTCACGAGGAGCAGGAGTGAACTGTCATGGGTGACACTGTCATGAGCGACACCGCAGCACGGTCCCTACCTGAGAGCGTTCGGGTCGCCGTGATCGGCGGCGACGGCATCGGCCCCGAAGTGGTCACCGAGGCCCGCCGTGTCCTGGAGGCCGCACTGGCTCAGGAACCGGTCGAGATCGAGTACGTCGAGTTCTCCCTGGGCGCTGAGCACTGGTTGGGCACCGGTGAGACGTTGAGCGAGGAGACCCTCGAGCAGCTGCGCGGCGTCGACGCGATCCTCTTCGGCGCGGTCGGCGCTCACCCGCAGGATGAGAAGGCCCCCTCGGGCCTGCTGGAACGTGAGGTCCTGCTGCGACTGCGTTTCAGCCTGGACCACAGCGTGAACCTGCGCCCGGCGCGCACCTACCCGGGCACGGCCACGCCGCTGGCCGGAGCACCGGAGATCGACTTCGTCGTCGTGCGTGAGGGCACGGAAGGACCCTACGTGGGCAACGGAGGGGCAATCCGCCGGGGCACCGCCCACGAGATCGCCACGGAGACCTCCCTGAACACCGCCCACGGGGTGCGCCGCGTTGTGGAGGATGCCTTCACCCGCGCGGAATCCCGCCGCGGACACGTGACGTTAGTGCATAAGCACAATGTACTCACCCACGCAGGGGACCTCTGGCGGCGCACCACGGAGACCGTCGCCGCGGAGCACCCGGGTGTTGAGTGGGACTATATGCACGTCGACGCCGCCACGATCCACATGGTCAACGATCCCGGGCGCTTCGACGTCATCGTCACCGACAACCTCTTCGGTGACATCCTCACCGATCTGGCTGCGGCGGTGACCGGCGGGATCGGCCTGGCGGCCTCGGCCTCGATCAACACTGAGGGCAGCGCGCCCTCGATGTTCGAGCCGGTCCACGGCTCGGCACCGGATATCGCTGGTCAGCAGATCGCCGACCCGACGGCGGCGGTCCTCTCCGCTGCGCTCATGCTGGACCATCTGGGGCTCTCTCAGGCGGCACACCGGGTGGAGCAGGCGGTGCATGCGCAGCTGGAAGCCTGGGCGCAGGCACCAGATTCCGCCCGCGGGCTCAGCACCTCTGAGCGAGGCAAGGCCTTCGCCGCACGTCTGCGCCCCTGAGGGGTTAGGGTGATCCTGTCACTATGAGGCAGATCATGATGCACGCCACGGCGAAAGGTCCCCCGATGCAGTTCGACGTCACCCCGAACCCCCAGCCCGTCGACGCCGCACGCCGTCGGGAGATTCTCGCCGATCCGGGCTTCGGCACGCACTTCACCGACCACACTGCCGTAGTGGACTGGAGCTGGGACGAGAGCGGCGGACACTGGCACAGTGCCCGTGTGGAGGCCTACGGGCCGATCCAGCTCGATCCGGCCGCCTCCGTGCTGCACTACGCCCAGGAGGTCTTCGAGGGCATGAAGGCCTACCGTCACGCTGACGGCGGTATCTACACCTTCCGCCCGCAGGCCAACGCCGCCCGCCTGCAGCGTTCGGCCCGGCGCCTGGCACTGCCGGAGCTCGACGAGGCGACCTTCCTGGCATCTCTGGAACAGCTGTTGGCTCTAGACCACGCCTGGGTGCCCGACGGCGACGGCGCGGCGCTGTATCTGCGGCCCTTCATGTACGCCTCGGAGGCCTTCCTGGGAGTGCGCCCGGCCCATGAGGTCAGCTACCGAGTGATCGCCTCCCCGGCGGGCAACTACTTCGGCGGTGAGCTCAAGCCGGTGCGCATCTGGGTCTCGCGTGACTACACCCGTGCCGCCCCGGGCGGCACCGGGGCGGCGAAGACCGGCGGCAACTACGCCGGCTCCCTGGTCGCCCAGCAGCAGGCCGCAGACAACGGCTGTGCACAGGTACTCTTCCTCGACCCGCTGCATGACAACGCCGTCGAAGAGCTCGGCGGGATGAACGTCTTCCTGGTCACCTCCGACGGACGGCTGATCACCCCGGCGCTGACGGGCACCATCCTCGAGGGCATCACCCGCGAGTCGGTGATCCAGCTGGGCAGGGACCGCGGACTGGAGGTTGAGGAACGGCGCATCACGCTGGACGAATGGGCCCGCGGTGTCGAGGACGGCACCATCACCGAGGCCTTCGCCTGCGGCACCGCTGCGGTCATCACGCCGATCGGTGAACTCGTCGACGGCGACACGGTCATCGCCTCCGCCGGCACCGGGGAGGTCACCACCTCCATCCGTGAGGAGCTGTTGGGCATCCAGACCGGGGCGGTTCAGGACCGTCACGGCTGGCTGCACCGGCTCGCCTGAGGTTCAGGCCGTGCGGGCGGGCTCTCCCAGTGCTGATGGCTCGGTGCCGATAGCTCAGTGCTGATGGCTCGGTGCTGATAGCCCTGTGCCGATAGACTGGCCAGCATGCGCATCGCACGATTCGTCACTGAGGAAGAGCCCGTCTACGGAGTCGTCACCGGAGAGCCAGGCGAGGAGATCATCACCGAGCTGACCGGAGACCCGTTCTTCGTCGGTGTCCAGCAGACCTCCACCACCCATGCGTTGGCGGACGTCCGGCTAGTCGCCCCGATTATCCCGCGGTCGAAGGCGGTGGGCATCGGCCGCAACTATGCTGATCACGCCGCTGAGATGGGCAATGAGCTGCCCGCCTCACCGATGATGTTCTTCATCCCCAACACCGCCATCGCCGGCCCGGGTGACCCGATCACCCTGCCCAGCTTCTCCGAGGAAGTCCATTACGAGGCTGAGCTGTGCGTGGTGATCGGCCGGATCTGCAAGGACGTCCCGCTGGACCGCGTCTCCGAGGTGATCTTCGGCTACACCGTCGGCAACGATGTCTCCGCCCGTGATGCGCAGCGTACTGACGGCCAGTGGGCCCGAGCCAAGGGCTTCGACGGCTCAGCGCCCATCGGACCGTGGATCGAGACGGAACTGGACCCGGAAGGTCTGCGCATCAGCGGACGGCTCAACGGGGAGACCGTCCAGGACAGCTCCACATCGGAGATGGTCTTCGGCGTCCCGGAACTGGTCTCCTACGCCTCTCAAGCCTTCACTCTGCTGCCCGGTGACGTCATCTTCACCGGCACTCCGGCCGGTGTCGGCCCCGTGACCGAGGGCGACCGTTTCGAGGCCGAGATCGAGGGGATCGGCACCCTCACCAACACATTCCGCCGCTGACCACCCTCTCACCTCCCAGGAGAACCTCTCACTGATGAGCACCGCTGCGCCCACTGCCGCCCCGGAGATCCCCACTGTGCCCGATGACGCCCCCGTGCGGGTGCGGTTCTGTCCCTCGCCGACGGGGGTTCCGCATGTCGGGCTGATCCGCACCGCCCTGTTCAACTGGGCCTACGCCCGGCATACCGGGGGCACGATGGTCTTCCGCATCGAGGACACCGACGCCAAACGCGATTCGGAGGAGTCCTATCAGCAGCTGCTCGAGGCGCTGCGCTGGCTCGGCATCGACTGGGATGAAGGCGTCGAGGTCGGGGGAGACCACGGGCCGTACCGCCAGTCGCAGCGGGCAGAGATCTATACCGATGTGCTCAATACGCTGCGTGAGGCGGGTTTTGTCTATGAGGCCTTCTCCACCCCGGAGGAGGTCGAGCAGCGGCACGTGGCCGCCGGACGGGACCCCAAACTCGGCTATGACAATTACGACCGTGACCTCACTGCCGAGCAGATCGAGGCCTTCCGCGCGGAGGGCCGTCAGCCGGTGCTGCGGCTGCGGATGCCCGATGAGGACATCACCTTCACCGATTTGGTCCGCGGTGAGATCACTTTCTCCGCCGGTTCGACTCCGGATTTCGTCGTCGCCCGGGGCGACGGCCAGCCGCTCTACACCCTGGTCAACCCGGTCGATGACGCGATGATGGGGATCACCCATGTGCTGCGAGGAGAGGACATCCTCTCCTCGACGCCGCGGCAGATCGCCCTGTACCGGGCCCTGCATGCGATCGGGGTGGCCGATGTGCTGCCGCGCTTCGGCCATCTGCCGTATGTGATGGGGGAGGGCAATCGGAAGCTGTCCAAGCGGGATCCGGAGTCGAACCTCTTCCACCATCGGGACCGCGGATTCGTCCCTGAGGGGCTGCTGAACTACCTGGCGCTGTTGGGGTGGTCGCTCTCGGCCGATGAGGATGTCTTCACAGTGGATCAGCTGGTCGAGGCTTTCGACGTCGCCGATGTGCTGGCTAATCCGGCCCGGTTCGACGTCAAGAAGGCTGAGGCGATCAACGGCACCCATATCCGCCGGCTCGACCCCGGGGACTTCCGTGACCGGATGGTGCCGTATCTGCAGGCTCAGGGGTTGGTCGGCGAGGAGCTGAGCGCACGCCAGGCCCAGCTGCTCGACGGTGCCGCACCGCTGGTGCAGGAGCGCATCGCCCTGTTGGGCGAGGGCGCAGAGATGATGGCGTTCCTCTTCGTCGCCGACGAGGATCTGGTCATCGAGGACAAGGCCTTCTCCGGGTTGGGAGAGCAGGCGGTGGAGACCGTCGATGCTTCGCTGGAGGCGCTGGAGTCTGTCGCGGACTGGACGACTGAGTCAGTGGAGCAGGCGTTGCGTGAGGCGCTGATCGACGGTCTGGAGCTCAAGCCGCGCAAGGCTTTCGGTGCGGTCCGTTCGGCGGTGTCGGGCCGGAAGGTCTCGCCGCCGCTGTTCGAGTCGATCGAGCTGCTGGGCCGGGCCTCGGCAGTGGCTCGGCTGCGTCGTTTCCGGGCCGAGCTGGTGGCGCGGGGCTGAGCCGAGGTGAGCTGGTGAGCACCTCGATCCGCGGTGTCCTCTTCGACGTCGATGACACGCTGGTGGACTTGCGAGCGGCGATGGCGTCGATGTTCTCGGAGCTCTCCGCGCAGTGGCTTCGCGGCCACAGCGCGGAGGCCCGTCAGCGGGCGGCGGTGGCGTTCGCCGGTGATATCCACGGCCGGTACGAGCGTTACCTCGCCGGTGAGCTCGGGTTCGGTGAGCAGCGGGCGATGCGTTTCGTCGATGCGCTGGCCGAGATCGGCGTGGCGGTACCGGAGCCGGCAGTGCTCGAGGAGTGGAACAGTCTCTACGAGGCGGGGATCTCCGGCCGGTGGGCTGCTTTCGACGACGTCGGTGTGAGCCTTGATCGTCTGCGTGCTGCAGGTGTCAGGATTGCGGCGGTGACGAATAATGTGGCTGACTATCAGCGGCGGAAGCTCTCCGCTGCGGGGCTGGCCGAGCGGTTCAGTGCGGTCATCGGAATCGAGGAGGCTGCCGCACCCAAACCGGCGCCTGAGATGTTCCACGCGGGAGCACGAGCAGTGGGACTGGACCCCTCAGGCTGTGCGTATGTCGGTGATAATCCCATCGCCGATGGCGAGGGCGCCCGGGATGCGGGGATGGTCTCTGTGCTGGTGGACCGTGGTGGGGGCGTCGAGGCACCGTGCGGTGTGACGAAGGTCGCCTCCTGTGAGGCGGCGGTCGATTTTGTGCTCGGGCGATGCTCTCGTGTAGAGTAGAGGATCGTTGCACGGCGATGTTATGTGCTCTGCGATGGAAGAAATAAAATTAATAACTATATCAATGGGCTATGGTGTAATCGGCAACACGACGGTTTCTGGTACCGTTATTCTAGGTTCGAGTCCTAGTAGCCCAGCGAAGGTTCCGGTTTGCGGAACTGAGATTCTGCCTGCTAGGCTGAGTCAGTCCTCAAGCCGAGGATGCATAAATGAACACGGCCCCATCGTATAGCGGCCTAGTACGCCGCCCTCTCACGGCGGTAACGCGGGTTCGAATCCCGCTGGGGTCACCAGCACGAAGAAAACCCCCGGGATGTGTCCCGGGGGTTTTCTCATGCCATCATCTTTGGTGCCATCGTCGCGGGCCTGTTGTCATATGGTCAGAGCATTCGTCTGTCATGCCCTGTTTGTTCCGACCTCATTTGTCCCGGCCCCATTCGTTCATTTGTCATAGCTTCGTGCAGAATCTCGTCGTCACAGGGCTATGATCTGCGCAGGTGCCTATGATCCGTGGTTCTCCGGTGAGACGGGGAGGCATCCGCAGCACAGGTGGCCCCCTACCGAGGACGAGCGCGGAGAACAGATCTGGCACGATGGCTGCTATGCCTGCCTCCCAGACACCGGACTCTCCGCGCACCCTCGCCGAGCTGGGCGAGGATGCCATCCTTGACCGTCTCACCCGTGCATTCGGTCCGTTGGCCGGGACCGGAGGGGCGCTCATGCTCGGCATCGGCGACGACGCAGCCGTGCTCCGGGCCGATTCGGGCCAGTTAGTGATCACCACGGATACCCTGACCGAGGATCAGGACTTCCGTCCGGGCTGGTTCAGCACGCCTGAGTCCTATGGAGAGTCGGTCGGGCACCAAGCCGTGGTACAGAACCTCTCCGACATCGTCGCCATGGGCGCCCATCCCACCGCCGTGCTCCTCAGCCTCGTCCTGCCGCCGGAACTGGACGCTGACTGGGTCGATGGCTTCGGCGCCGGAGTCGCAGCAGCCCTGAGTGCAGCAGGCGCCGATCTGAGAGTAGCCGGGGGTGATCTCGGAGCCGGCCCCTCCGTCAGCGTGAGCGTCACGGCCCTCGGCGAGGCGCCGGGGTCTCTGCTGCGCCGCGACAGCGCACAGCCGGCAGACGTGCTGGCAGTCGGGCCGTCGTCCCCCGGCGCTGCACGCAGCCCCTTGGGCTCCGCGGCCGCCGGGCTGGCACTGCTGGAGGCCGGTATGCTCGCCTCAGAGGTGCAGCGGCCCTATCTCGCGGCCCAGCTGTATCCCAGCATCGATGTCTCTGCCGGTGTGCGCGCCCTCGCCGCCGGTGCTCACGCCGGGCTGGACGTCTCCGACGGGCTGCTGCGCGACACCGTGCGCCTGGCCTCGGCCTCTGGGGTGGTCATCGACGTCGAATCGGAGGCGCTGCGCGCGATGGTCACCGAACTCGAGCCCTTGGCCGTCGCCCTCGGGGCACAGGAGGCAGAGGCCGCCCGGGCGCAGGCCTGGGGCTGGCTGCTCAGCGGGGGAGAGGACTACGTGCTGCTGGCCAGCTTTCCCGCCGAGGCCGAGCTGCCGAGCGGGTTCACCCGCCTCGGCACAGTGCACGGTGCCGCCGCTGAGGCTCCAGGCACTGTTCTGCTCGACGGCGCCGACCCCGCCGCAGTCCTGAAGGGGACGGGGTGGGATTCGCTGCGCTGACGGCACGACTCACGACACGACCCTCGGCCCGGCCCTCGCCTCGACGCGCAGCCGGGTTGATCAGCCCTCGTAGAAGCGTCCCAGTTGAGCGAAGTCCCAGCCGGCGTCCTTCCACTGGGCGGAGCTGAGCACATTGCGGGCGTCGAGGAACCGGCGCTGAGCGACCAGACCCTCCAGATCCGCCGGAGTCAGAGCCTTGAACTCGTCCCATTCCGTGGTCAGGACCACCAGGTCAGCGGAGCCGACGGCCTCGGCCAGGGTGTCACAGTAGTCCAGACGCGGGAACCGCTTGGCAGCGTTCGCACTGCCTTCTGGGTCGTAGACCGCCACATGGGCCCCGGCCACATAGAGCCGGTTGGCGACGTCCAAGCCGGGAGAGTCCCGCACGTCGTCGGAGAGCGGTTTGAACGTGACTCCCAGCACCGCCACCCGGCGGCCCTCGAGATCCCCGCCGAGCATCTGCTCGGAGAGCGTCACGGCGCGCTCACGCCGACGCAGGTTGATCTGATCCATCTCGGAGAGGAAACGCATCGTATGGTCCAGCCCCAGCTCGGAGACCCGTGACTGCAGGGCGCGGATGTCCTTGGGCAGGCAGCCGCCGCCGAAGCCCACTCCGGCGTTGAGGAACTTGCGGCCGATGCGGGTGTCGTGCCCCAGAGCATCGGCGAGGGTGCGGATGTCCCCGCCTACGGTCTCGGTGACCTCGGAGAACGCGTTGATGAACGAGATCTTCGTGGCCAGGAAAGCGTTGGCGGCGACTTTGACCAGCTCAGCGGTCTCGAAATCGGTGGCGATCCACGGCGTCTCGCGTCCCAGCGCCTCGGCGTAGACCTCGCGCAGGGTGTCCACGTCCTCAGGCCGCTCGGTGCCCACCACCAGACGGTCCGGGCGCAGCGTGTCCTGCACGGCCAGTCCTTCGCGCAGGAACTCAGGGTTCCAGGCCAGGGCGACGTCGACGTCCTGACGGGACTGCTCAGCCAGCAACCGGGAGAGCCGGCGCGCGGTGCCCACCGGTACGGTGGATTTGCCGACGACGAGCGAGTCCTTGGAGATCACTCGGGCCAGATCGGTCACAGCGGCATCCACGAAGGTCATATCCGCGCCGTTGCTGCCGGGCAGCTGCGGTGTGCCGACGGCGACGAAGTGCACGTCCGCCCAGTCCCCGGCTTCGGAGATATCGGCGGTAAAGCGCAGCCGCCCGCTGTCCACATGCCGACGGATCAGCTCGGGCAGGCCCGGTTCGTGGAAGGGCAGATCGCCGCGGGAGAGCTTCTCGATCTTCTCCGGGTCCACATCGACGCCGAGCACGTCGAATCCCAGCTCAGCCATTCCGGCGGCGTGGGTGGCTCCCAGATATCCGGTACCGATGACACTGATGTTCTTGACCACGGCCCCATCCTAGGGTGTCGCGGCCGGAACCGGGGAGAACCCGGACAGACACTGCTTCTCCGGTCCGATCCGGTCAAGTCAGGTCAGATCAAGTCAAGCCAGATCAGGTCTCACCGAGGCCGTGCTCCGCCGCCTCAGGATTCTTCCGCAGCAGTTCGGTGAGCTGATGGGAGGCCTGGACCACGGCTTCGGCATGCATCCTGCCGGGCTGTCGGCTCAGCCGCTCGATGGGACCAGAGATCGAGACCGCGGCGATCACCCGCCCTGAGGGGCCGCGCACCGGAGCGGAGACTGAGGCGACGCCAGCCTCGCGTTCACCCAGTGATTCCCCCCAGCCGCGCCGCCGGACCCCGGCGAGGACAGTGGGCGTGAACCGGGCGCCGTGCAGTCCTTCCACCAGGCGCTGATGATCCTCCCAGGCCAGCAGCACCTGGGCAGCGGAGCCGGCCTTCATCGACAACTGCGTCCCCACGGGGATCGAATCGCGCAGCCCGATGGGCCGTTCCGCCGAGGCCACGCAGATCCGTGCATCACCCTGACGCCGGTAGAGCTGAGAGCTCTCTCCGGTGAAGTCCCGCAGCTGCAGCAGGATCGGGCCGGCGGCTGAGACGAGACGATCGTCGACTGCGGCTGAGGCCAGCTCGGCCAACCGGGAGCCGATCACATACCGGCCACGCACATCCCTGCTGAGAAAACGGTGGTGGACCAGCGCGCTGGCCAGTCGATGGGCTGTGGGCCGGGCCAGTCCAGTGATCTCCACCAGCTGTGCCAAGGTGGCGGGCCCTGCTTCGAGCGCGTCGAGGATCATCACCGACTTGTCCACCACGCCGATGCCTGAGGGGGAGCGTAGGGGGCCGGAGCGGGGTGGGCTCGTCGGCTTGGTGTGCGCAGGGGGCGGGGTGGGTCGGTGCGAGCGCGACATGGTCTCCATGATAATCCAGGAGCTCCGCGAGGGGTCTCAAATACTGAGAAGCTTTGCGAGACTCTGGTGACTCCCCGGCGAGGGTGGTTCTGTGGTAAGACAGCGCAGATTTCAGGAGGTTCCCATGGTTGAGCGTGAGACAGCCTCGGACCACACGGCTCCGAGCCAGACGGCCGCGCCCCTGACCTTGGCGGAGAAGGTCTGGCGGGACCACGTCGTCGTCGCCGGGACCGAGCAGGACGGCCACCGGACCCCGGACCTGCTCTACATCGACCTGCACCTGGTCCACGAGGTGACCAGCCCTCAGGCCTTCGAAGGTCTTCGGCTGGCTGACCGCGGCGTCCGCCGCACTGAGCACACGATCGCCACTGAGGATCACAACACGCCCACGCTGGCCATCGATCGGCCCATCGCTGACCCCACCAGCCGCAAACAGGTGGACACGCTGCGCTCCAACGCTGAGGAGTTCGGTGTGCGCCTGCATTCGCTCGGCGATGCCGACCAGGGCATCGTCCACGTCGTCGGCCCGCAGCTGGGACTCACCCAACCGGGAATGACGGTGGTCTGCGGTGACTCGCACACCTCCACCCACGGCGCCTTCGGTGCGCTGGCCATGGGCATCGGTACCTCGGAGGTGGAGCATGTGCTGGCCACTCAGACGCTGCCGCTGAAGCCCTTCAAGACTATGGCCATCACCGTGGACGGCACGCTGCGCCCCGGGGTGAGCTCCAAGGACATCATCCTTGCGGTCATCGCGAAGATCGGCACCGGCGGGGGCCAGGGCTATGTGCTGGAATACCGTGGCGAGGCCATCGAGAAGCTCTCGATGGACGCCCGGATGACCATCTGCAACATGTCCATCGAAGCTGGCGCCCGGGCCGGGATGATCGCCCCGGACCAGACGACCTTCGACTTCATCGCCGGCCGGCCACACGCCCCGCAGGGTGAGGAGTGGGACACCGCCGTCGAGTACTGGAAGACGCTGCGCACCGATGACGACGCCGTCTTCGACGCCGAGGTCGTCCTCAACGCCGATGAGCTCGAGCCTTTCGTCACCTGGGGGACCAACCCGGGGCAGGGCGTCTCGCTGTCCGAGAGTGTGCCGTATCCGACCGACTTCGACGAACCGGCGGCCCGCGATGCCGCGGAGCGCGCTCTGGACTACATGGATCTCGAACCCGGCACGGCGATGCGCGATATCCGCGTCGATACAGTGTTCCTGGGCTCCTGCACCAACTCGCGGATGGAGGATCTGCGGGCCGCGGCCGAGATCATCCGTGGACGGCAGAAGGACCCACAGGTGCGCATGATCGTGGTTCCCGGCTCGGCGAAGGTGCGCCTGGAGGCCGAGGCCGAGGGCCTGGATCAGGTGTTCACCGACTTCGGCGCAGAATGGCGGTTCGCCGGCTGCTCGATGTGCCTGGGGATGAACCCGGACCAGCTCTCCGAGGGGGAGCGCTGCGCCTCGACCTCGAACCGCAACTTCGAAGGCCGCCAGGGCAAGGGCGGGCGCACCCACCTGGTGTCTCCGGTGGTGGCTGCCGCCACCGCGGTGCGCGGCACACTCTCCGCCCCCTCCGACGTCCTCAGCGCCGCCCCGCAGCCGGCCTGAGCCGGATCAGGCGTCGGACCTGACGGCATATACGACACAGGAGACACAACAGGAGTCATTGATGGAACCCATCACCACCCACACCGGCGTCGGGGTCCCGCTGCGGGCCTCGAACGTGGACACCGACCAGATCATCCCCGCGGTCTACCTGAAGCGGATCACCCGGACCGGCTTCGAGGACGCCCTCTTCTCCTCCTGGCGGCGCAACCCTGACTTCGTGCTCAACCAGCCGGAGTACGCCGAAGGCTCCGTGCTGGTGGCCGGGCCCGACTTCGGCACCGGCTCCTCCCGGGAACACGCCGTCTGGGCGCTGAAGGACTACGGCTTCCGCGTGGTCATCGCCTCCCGGTTCGCCGATATCTTCCGCGGCAACTCCGGCAAGCAGGGACTGCTCACCGCCCAGGTGCCCCAGCCGGAGGTGGAGCTGATCTGGAAGGAGCTGGAGAACGATCCGGGTCTGGAGATCACGGTGGACCTGGTCGAGCGCACTGTGCGCTGCGGCTCCGTCGAGACCGGCTTCGAGATCGACGACTATACCCGCTGGCGTCTGCTCGAAGGGCACGACGACATCAGCCTCACTCTGCAGCATGAGGACGCCATCGCCGCCTATGAGGCCTCCCGTCCCTCCTTCAAACCCAAGACCCTGCCCGCCCGCACCTGACCCTGCTGGAGCACATGCTCACCGGGTATCGGGTCACGCTGTGGGCGAACCTGGGTGAGGATGGGCCTGAACCTGGGTGAGGATCGGCACGGCACCGTGTGATGCGCCCGGCACCTCCGTTAGAGTGGCAAGGCGCTAGAGTGGCACAGCCACCATCGGGGCGCACACCCTGCACGGGCACCACGAAGGGATCGACGAGACATCATGGCAAAACTCCTCACCATCCAGGGCGGAAAGCCCCTGAACGGCCGCGTCCGCGTCCGCGGTGCCAAGAACCTGGTCCCCAAGGCGATGGTGGCCTCTCTGCTGGGCAGTGAGCCCTCGGAGCTGCGGAACATCCCGGAGATCAAAGACGTCGACATCGTCACCTCCCTGCTGACGATCCACGGGGTCAAAGTCGATCATGACCGTGAGGCCGGCACGCTGACGATGGACCCGCGGGAGACCCGCAACGCCACCTACTCCGAGATCGACACCCATGCCGGTGACTCTCGGATCCCGATCCTCTTCTGCGGCCCCCTGATGCACAAGAACGGGGAGGCCTTCATCCCCGATCTCGGCGGTTGCCGGATCGGTGACCGGCCTATCGACTACCACCTCGAAGTCCTGCGCAACTTCGGTGCGGTGGTGGACAAGCAGCCCAGCGGCATCCGCATCTCCGCGCCGAAGGGTCTGCGCGGGGCCAAGCTGGAGCTGCCCTACCCCTCGGTCGGGGCGACGGAGCAGGTGCTGCTGACCGCGGTGCTCGCCGAGGGCATCACAGAGCTGAAGAACGCCGCCGTCGAGCCGGAGATCCACGATCTCATTCAGATCCTGCAACAGATGGGCGCGATCATCTCGGTCAACACCGACCGCACGATCCGCATCGAAGGTGTCGAGCGGCTCTCGGGCTACCGTCACCGTTCGATCCCGGACCGCAATGAGTCCGCCTCCTGGGCCTCGGCGGCTTTGGTCACCCAGGGTGACATCTACGTCGAGGGCGCCGCCCAGCGTGATCTCACGGCCTTCCTGAACACCTACCGCAAGATCGGCGGCGAGTTTGAGGTCTACGACGACGGCCTGCGCTTCTGGCACGGCGGCGGTCTCCTGCAGCCGTTGGTCCTGGAGACGGATGTGCACCCCGGTTTCATGACGGACTGGCAGCAGCCGATGGTCGTCGCGCTGACTCAGGCCACGGGGGTCTCCATCGTTCACGAGACCGTCTATGAGAACCGTTTCGGCTTCACCCATGCCCTGCAGCGCATGGGTGCCTCGATCCAGCTGCACCGCGAATGCCTGGGATCGAACCCCTGCCGGTTCGGGCAGCGGAACTTCCTGCACTCGGCGGTGATCTCCGGTCCGTCGAAGCTCCACGGGGCAGACATCGACGTCCCGGACCTCCGTGGCGGCTTCTCCCACCTGATCGCTGCCCTGGCCGCGGAGGGCACCTCGCGGGTCACCGGCATCGAAGTCATCAACCGCGGCTACGAGAAGTTCCTGGACAAGCTCATCGGTCTCGGCGCTGACGTCGAGCTCTCTGAGCGCTGAGCCGCGGAACACCGACGCTGCCGTGATGACGAGCTGAGTACTGGACGACGAGCTGAGTGCTGAATGAGTGCCCCTGACCCCGCGCCGGAGTCCGCCGGAGAGACCCCTGAGCGCACCGTGCCCACCGGCACCCGCCTGTTCTTCCACGCCGTTGCGGCCATTGTGCGGCCCAGCCTCAATCTGGCCGTGGGCAAGACCTGGCGGGGTGCCGACCAGTTGCCCGACGGCGGATTCATCGGTGTGGCCAACCACGTCACTGAGCTGGACCCGCTCGCCGTCGCCCACGCGGTCTATCGCACCGGCAGGACACCGCATTTCTTGGCCAAGGACTCGCTGTTCCGGGTCCGGGGCCTGGGCGGGGTGCTGCGGGGGCTGCGGCAGGTGCCGGTGGCCCGTGGCACCCGCGACGGCGGCGCCTCGCTGGAGGCGGCGCATGAGGTGCTGCGGTTCGGCGGTGCGGTGCTGGTCTACCCCGAAGGTACTCTCACCCGGGATCCGCAGATGTGGCCGATGCGCAGCAAGACCGGGGCGGCACGGCTGGCGCTGAAGACCGGCTATCCGCTGGTGCCGATCACGCAATGGGGAGTACACGAGCTGCTCGGCCGCTATGCGAAGCTGCCGCGGCCCTTTCCGCGCAAGCACTACACGCTGCAGTTCGGTGAGGCGATCGACCTCTCGGACCTGCGCCAGAGACCAGTCAGCCGCACCACGCTGCAGGCGGCCACCACTCGGATCGAGGAGGCGCTGACCGCCGGTGTGGCGGCGCTGCGCGGTGAAGAGCCTCCGGAGCAGATCTGGGATCCCGCCGAGGATGCCTATGTACCGCGGCGTCATGATGCGGGGAGCACTCCGGGTTCCGGGCAGGCTTCCGAGACATCGCAGGCCCCACAGGCTCCGCAGGCCCGGCAGGCCCCGGATGCACAGGAGGGCAGTGACTGATGACCCTGCCTGATCCCGGTCTGATCGCCCCCCGTCGTATCGCCGTGCTCGGCGCGGGAAGCTGGGGCACCACGTTCGCGAAGATCCTCGGTGATTCCGCCGAAGCCTCCTCCGTGCCCACCCAGATCGTCCTGTGGGCGCGCCGTGACGAGGTCGCCGAGGAGATCCGCACCCAGCACACCAACAGCACCTACCTGGGGCAGTTGCCCCTGCCGCAGAACGTCACCGCGCAGACGGACCTGACGGAGGTCGTCACCGAAGCTGAGGTCGTCGTCCTCGCCGTACCGGCACAGTCCCTGCGCGAGCACCTGCGCACCATACGCGGGGCCACCGCCGAGGACGCCGTCTTCGTCTCGCTCATCAAAGGCCTCGAACGCGGCACCTATATGCGGATGTCTGAGGTCATCGCCGAGGAGCTGGCAGTCAGCCCCGCGCAGATCGCCGTGGTCTCGGGGCCGAACCTGGCCATGGAGATTGCGCGGGGGGAGCCGACGGCCTCCGTGGTGGCCTCAGCGGATGAATCCACTGCTGAGCGGATCACGGCGATGTGCAGCACCGGTTACTTCCGGCCGTACACCAACGGTGATGTCATCGGTGTGGAGCTGGCCGGCATCGTGAAGAACGTGATCGCCCTGGCCGTCGGGTTCTGCGACGGCCAGGATCTGGGGGACAACTCCAAAGCCTCGGTGATCACCCGCGGACTGGCGGAGACCCGTCGGCTCACCGCGGCCCTGGGCGGCGAGGTGGAGACGCTGGCGGGTCTGGCCGGTCTGGGTGATGTGGTCGCCACCTGTGCCTCTCCGCTCTCGCGCAACCGCAGCGCCGGACGTCTGCTGGGCACCGGGCTGACTGCGGAGCAGACCGCGCAGGAGATGACTCAGACGGCCGAAGGCATGAAGTCCGCCTCAGCCGTGGTGGATCTGGCTCGGCGCCACGGTGTGGAGATGCCGATCGCCGAGGCCGTCGTCGCCGTCCTGGACGGTGCGCTGCCGGTGGAGCGGCTGGCCAAGCTGCTGCTCGCCCGAGACCTCAAATCTGAAGGGAAGTGACCACTGTGTCTGCTGAACGTCTGCGTGTCCTGGTCCTCTACGGCGGTCAGTCCTCCGAGCATGCGGTCTCCTGCGTCACCGCCGCCGGTGTCCTGGGTGCGGCGGATGCCGAGCGGTTCGAGATGCTGCCGGTGGGCATCACCCGTGACGGACAGTGGACCGTGCCCACCACGGATCCCCGCACCTACGCCTTCTCCGCCGAGGGTGCGATGCCCGAGGTGACCGCCGGGGAGACCCGTGTGGTGCTGCACCCCGGCTCGGCCGGTACAGCCGAGCGCGGTGCGCAGATGCTGGAGGTCGCCGCCGATGGGTCCACGCGGTCTCTGGGGCATGTCGATGTCGTCTTTCCGCTGCTGCACGGACCCTTCGGGGAGGACGGCAGCATCCAAGGGCTGCTCGAGGCCTGCGGAGTTCCCTATGTCGGGGCGGGGATCCTGGCCTCAGCGGTGGGAATGGATAAGCACTTCATGAAGGTCGCCTTCGCCGCTGCCGGTCTGCGGGTCGGCGACTTCGAGACGATCACCGGGCGTCAGTGGCGGCAGGACCCTGCCGCAGCCATCGAGCGGGTGCATCGGTTGAATCTTCCGGTGTTCGTCAAACCGGCCCGCGGCGGCTCCTCGGTGGGCATCACCCGAGTCGACGACTGGTCGGAGCTCGAACAGGCGATCGACCAGGCCCGCGAGCATGACCCGAAGCTTGTGATCGAAGAGGGCATCGACGGCCGTGAGATCGAGTGCGCGGTGCTGGGCGGACGGGACGGGGCCGCCCCCCGGGCCTCGTTGCCGGGTGAGATCGATGTCCACGACGGCGGGGAGTCTCACCAGTTCTACGACTTCACCGCCAAGTACACCGACGGCACCGCCGCGGACCTCTCCTGCCCGGCGGACCTGCCGGAGCAGGTGCTTGAGGAGGTGCGGCGCCAGGCCGTCATCGGCTTCGAAGCCGTCGACGCCGAGGGCATCTCCCGAGTGGACTTCTTCGTCACCGCCGAGGGCGAGCCGATCATCAACGAGATCAACACGATGCCCGGCTTCACTCCGATCAGCATGTACCCGCAGATGTGGCAGGCCTCCGGGCTCAGCTACCCGGATCTGATCACCGAGCTGATCATGTTGGCCGCGGAGCGCAGCACCGGGCTGCGCTGAGGCACACGTACAGCCTTCTTTAGGTGCATACTCAGCCCTCTGACGTGCACTCGCGGGTCTGCTCGATGTTCTCGGCCGCACTGGCCAGGGCGACCATCGCCGTGGAGGAGGCCACCCGCTCGATGTCCAGGGTGACTTCGATTGCCGGTTCGCGGCCGTAGCTGATCAGCTGCCAGTCCTCCTCGCGTTCGATCGCCAGCCAGTCCACCCCTTCGGCTGTGACACAGTGCTCTGTGGAGGGCCCCGGCGGTTCTGCCCCGCAGCGCACCACTACCGCGCTGGGTTCGCCGTAGGCGGCCGTGGCCTGGGAGGTGGTCTCGCGGAGCTCGAACTCAGCGATCTCCTCGGGCAGGCCCAGCATCACCTCGGCGCAGTCCGGATCTGCTGCGTGCGGTGCCGCCTCGACGGTGGCCGTGGAGCCGCATCCTGTGACGAGTGCAACAGTCGTCACACCGAGCAGCGCCCACAGGCTGCGCCGTGACGTGCGGGTCGGCGATGCATAGGTCAGCGGTGCACGGGTCAGTGAGCGGGTGCGCGGGGCAGGCATGGCTCCAGGGTAGTGGAGGGTGATCTGGCCTGAAGTCCCCGGGGTCTGTGTGACCATGGCCTATCCTAGTGGCCAGGCCTGAGCCTGCCCTGTGCTGCGGCGTGCTCGGGAGGAACGAGCCTGTCCGGTGGGAGGAGACCCATGGCGAGTCATGACGCGCATGAGTATTACGAGGACGATGCTCCGCGCCGCGGGGGGCGGCGGCGTCGCGGTGGTTGCATCGTCCTGATCATCGCGGCGGTGCTGGTCATCGGTGCCCTGGTGGCTGCGGGTCTGTATCTGACCTCGATCGGCCGTTCCTTCGATCAGCAGTCCGAGAAGTTCGACGACTCGTTCCCCGATGAGCAGAACCGCCCCGAGGACGATGACGCGACGAACATCCTGCTCCTGGGCTCGGACTCTGGTGGTGGGTCTGGCGAGAACGAGGACCTGCCGATGGTGCCCAACAGCGGGCGCTCGGACACCATGATGCTCATCCACATCCCCGAAGACGGCGATGATGTGCAGCTGATGTCGATCATGCGTGACACCTGGGTCGAGATCCCGGGCCACGGCGAGCACAAGATCAACGCCGCATTGTCCCTGGGCGGGGTGCCGCTGACGGTGGAGACGGTGGAATCGCTGTTCGATGTCCGCGTTGATCACGTCGCCGCCATCGACCTGGAAGGCTTCACCGGACTGGTGGACACGCTCGACGGCGTGACCGTGGATTCTCCGGCAGCCTTCGAGACCAATGACTACTCCTTCGCCGAGGGGGAGCAGGAGTTGGATTCCGATCAGGCGATGCAGTTCGTCCGAGAGCGCTACTCCTTCGACGACGGGGACTTCCAGCGTGTGCGCAACCAGCAGGCCTTCATGGAGGGTGTGATGGATGAGGTGCTGACCCCGTCGAACCTCGCCAACCCGGCGCGAGTCCAGGATCTCGTCGATGACCTCGCCCCGTACATCACCGTTGACGACACGCTGGACTCCTGGGAACTGGCCCAGATGGGCTGGCATCTGCGCAGTGTGCGCTCCGGTGACGTCACCATGTTCACGCTGCCGGTGGACGGCTTCGGCCGCTCCGGCGACGGCCAATCCATTCTGCTGCGTGATGACACGGCCATCGAGGAGATCGGTGAGGCGATGCGTGAGGACCGCCTGCAGGAGTACGTGGAGGACAACGATCTCTGAGCATCGGATCGGCGCCTCTGGTGCGCCTCTGAGATGCGTCACGGACCGCTGAGGAGGGTTCGGTCTTGGCCAAGCGACGCTTCCGCGGCCGTGCTGCGATGCTGCGGTGGTTCGATCTCGGCACCGAGGTGCTGCACACCCATCGGGCCACGCTGAACCGGCTCAACGTCTTCCCGGTTCCCGATTCCGACACCGGTGACAATATGCTCGCCACAGCCCAGGCCACCCGCACCGCGGTGGAGGCGGCCGACTCCGAGGACTTCGGTGACCTGCTCGGACTCGCCGGTGCCGAGGCGATGGTCCAGGCGCGCGGCAATTCGGGCACATTGCTCGCAGTGCTGCTGACCGGCCTGTCCGGTCCGCTGCGCGGCGCCGACCGGCTGACGCTGCCGAGTTTCGCCGCGGCGTTGGACGCGGCCTCGGTGCGGGCCTGGTCTGCGCTCTCGGGCCCGGTGGCCGGAACGATGCTCTCGGTGATCGATGCGGTCCGTGACTTCGTCGCCCAGCGTGCTGCTGAGGTGCAGGAGCCCTCCAGCTATCTGGCGTTGGAGGCCGCCCTGCCGGAGGTGGTCGCCCAGGCCCGGCGAGCGGTGGAGCAGACGGAGTTCCAGCTTCCGGCGCTGCGCACCGCCGCCGTCGTCGATTCCGGAGGTGCTGGCCTGCTGCTGGTCTTCGATGCGCTGCGTGCCGCAGTGCGCGTCGAGGAGGTCGATGAGACGCTGCTCGACGGGCTGCATGGGGTCGCTGCACGTGATGGGGCAGACCCCGCGGCAGGAGCGCAGGCGGGGTCGGAGGCCGGCAGCGTCGAGTCCTCGGCCGAACCGGTCGGTGACGCGGATGTCTCGGGGATGGTCGAGCTGATGGCCACTGTCCGTCTAGATCCGCTGGGTGCCGCCGGGATCCGGCATACCCTCGACGAGCTCGGTGATTCGGTGATCGTGACCCCGGTGGAAGCCGAACCCGACGGCGCGGGCACCTACCGGTGGCGCATCCACGTCCATACTGATGCACCCGATACCGCCCGTGCCGCCCTGGCCGCAGCAGGTCAGGTCGAGGACAGCGGGGTCAGCCCCCTGCACACCGGCGGGGTCAGGCCGTGACCGTCGGCACCGTCGGCCCGGAGACGGCGCTCACCACGGTGCTCGGAGGGCCCTCGGCGCAGAAACTCGCCGAGGCCCTGGGCATTTTCACTGCGGGGGAGCTGCTGGACCACTTGCCCCGCCGCTGGGTGGAGTACGGCCGGCTCTCCACGCTCAGTGAGCTGCGCGAGGACGAGCATGTCAGCTTCGTTGCGCGGGTTCGCAGCACCAGCAAGCGCCGGATGCAGCGGCGCCGGGGTTTCCTCACCGAAGTCGTGGTCGAGGACGACGCTGAGGGCACGCTGCAGATGGCGTTCTTCCAGGGCCACCAGGCCCACCGCGAGCTGACCGCGGGCACTCTGGCGACCTTCCACGGCAAAGTCGGCAGCTACCGGGGGCGGCTGACTCTGAACAATCCGAAGTACGCGGTGCTGACCCCGGTGGCTGAAGACATCGGCGCCGCTGAGGAGCAGGCCGCCGTCGCCGGGCTCTACGCCAGTCTGCGCGAAGGCCCGACGCCGCTCTATCCGGCCAACGCCCAGATCACCTCCTGGCAGATCGAATCTGCGGTGGAGACGGTGCTGCGCGTGGCCGAGCTCAGCGCCTGGCCGGATCCGGTGCCGGCGGAGGTGCTGCTCAGCGAGGGTGCGCCGTCGCTGGCGGAGGCCTACGAGCTGGTCCACCGGCCCGAGACGATGGAGGACACCCGCCGTGGGCTGCACGGGCTGCGCCTTCACGAGGCCTATCTGCTCAACGCCCTGATCGCCCGACGCCGCGCCGAGGCCGGCCGGGGGGAGGCTGTGCCCCGGGCGGCGAAGTTCTCAGGCCTGTTGGAAGCCTTCGATGAGCAGCTGATCTTCACACCCACCCGGGGGCAGCACGCCGCCGGGCAGCTGATCGCTGAGGACCTGGCCCGAGAGACGCCGATGAACCGGCTGCTGCAGGGTGAGGTCGGTTCCGGCAAGACGCTGGTGGCGCTGCGGGCCATGCTGCAGGTCGTCGACGCCGGGGGACAGGCAGCCCTGATCGCCCCGACCGAGGTGCTGGCGGCTCAGCATCTGCGCTCGCTGCAGGGTCTGCTGGGTGGTCTCGTCGAGGGTGACCTGTTCACCACCGGCACGGCGGAGGCGGAGCTGGCCGGTGTGCGGCTGACGCTGCTCACCGGTTCTGCGAGCACGGCGGAGCGCAAACAGACGCTGCTGGACATCGCCTCCGGTCAGGCGGGGATCGTGGTCGGTACTCATGCGCTGCTCGGTGAGCAGGTGCAGTTCGCGGATCTGGGGCTGGTCGTCGTCGATGAGCAGCACCGCTTCGGTGTCGAACAGCGTGATGCGCTGCGCCACCGTGACGCCCAGGTGCCGCATATGCTCGTGATGTCAGCGACGCCGATCCCGCGCTCGGTGGCGATGACGGTGTTCGGGGACTTGGAACTCACCGTGCTCGAAGGCCTCCCCGGTGGTCGGCAGCCCATCGAGACCCACGTCGCGCAGATGACGCGGGGCCCGCGGGTCATCGGGCGGGTCTGGGAGCGGCTGGCCGAGGAGGTCGCCGCCGGTCGTCAGGGCTATGTGGTCTGCCCCAAGATCACCGAGTCTGATCGGCGTGAGGATCCGCAGAGCGGCGTCGCGGTCGAGCAGGACGCCTCGGTGGAGATGATCGGGCAGAAGCTCGCCGAGCACCCGCTGATCGGTCGGCTGCGCCTGGGCACACTGCACGGGCGTATGGAATCCGCGGAGAAGGAACGGGTGATGACCGCCTTCGAGGGTGGAGAGATCGACGTGCTCATCTCCACCACGGTCATCGAAGTCGGCGTCGACGTCCCCAACGCGACGTTCATGGCGGTGCTCGACGCCGATGCCTTCGGCATGTCCACGCTGCATCAGCTGCGCGGACGCATCGGCCGGGGCGCGGAGGCCAGCGTGTGCCTGCTGGTGACCCGGCTGCCCGATGACCACCCCTCCCTGGAGCGGATCAGGGAGGTCGCTGAGCACACCGATGGCATGGTCCTGGCCCGGTTGGACCTTCAGCGGCGCCGGGAGGGCGATGTCCTCGGCGCCTCCCAGGCCGGGGCGCGCTCCAGTCTGCAGCTGCTGCGGATCCTGCGTGATGAGGATCTGATCCTCCGGACCGCGGAGCATCTGCGCCAGCTCACTGAGCAGGATCCCCAATGGCACCGGCATCCGCAGCTTCGTGCCGCCGTGGAGGCCTGGACGGCGGAGAACGACGACGCCGGGGACTTCGTCACCCGAGGTTAGGAGCCCAGCTATGGCCCGCATCATCTCCGGCACCCACCGGGGCCGCCGTCTGGCCGCCGTCCCCGGCGATGGCACTCGGCCCACCAGCGACCGGGTCAAAGAGTCCCTGTTCTCCCGGTTGGAGGGCTACGACGCCCTGGTCGATGCCGTCGTCGTCGACGCCTATGCCGGTTCTGGGGCTTTGGGGTTCGAGGCCCTGAGCCGCGGGGCGCGGTTGCTGGAGGTGCTGGATCGGGCGGAGGCGGCGGTGAAGGCGTTGCGCCGCAACGCCGCCCTGTTCCCAGCCGAGACGGTCAGTGTCCAGAAGACGGAGGCGCTGAAGTATCTGCGCCACCGGGAGGGCGAACCCATCGAGCTGCTGTTCCTCGACCCGCCCTATGGTCTCTCGGAGCGTGAGCTGGCCGCGGTGCTCACCGCGGCCGCCCCCCAGCTGCACCCGGCCGCGACGATCGTGGTGGAGCGCGACGCCGCCGCCCCGGAACCAACCTGGCCCCACGGGGTGACCGGTTTCCACGACAAGACCTACGGGAGCACGCGGATCTGGTTGGCCGAACCGCAATGAAACCTCCCCGGCGCCTATCGGGCGCTAGAGAGGTCTCCGCTCGCTCGGCCGCTCGCTCGGCCGTTCGCTCAGCCGCGTGCCCAACCGTGGAGGTCCTCGCCGCTGAGCACCTCGCCGGGGTGCGGGCCGCGGGCCCAGAGGGTGTCGACGGCCTGCTCGACCATCGCGTCTCCGGGGCAGGCCACAAGCACCAGATTGCCCTCAGCTTCGGCGGAGATCACATCGGCGGGGGCGCTGAGGATCAGATGGTCCCAGCGGTGCTGCATCTGTTCCGCCACCATGCTCACCAGGCTCCGGGCGAAGTCCATCGGAGGGTCATCACCGAGGTTCATCAACACCAGTCCCTCCGGGCTGGCCTCCAGCAGCGAGCTCAGGAACTGCGGTGAGGTGAGCGAGGCCGGCGCCTCCGCGGAGTTGAACAGGTCGACGATCACCACGTCGAAGCGCTCTGCGGCCAGTGCGCCGCCCTCGTCGAGCACCTCGGCCGCGTCGGCAACGACCTGCCGCGGCGGACGGTCCATGGGCAGGTGCTCCAGCACGAACCCCATCAGCTCCGGGACGAGGTCCACGGCGACCTGCTCGGCCTGCGGACGGTGATGGTCGATCCAGCGGGGCAGCGTCAGCGCCCCGGCGCCCAGATGCAGCACCTTCGGGCGGGGGTGCGGTGCCAGGGTCTCCAGCGCGGCAGCCATCCGCAGGGTGTAGTCATGGAGCAGAAAGTCTGGGTCCTCCGGGTCCACATGGGACTGCTCCGCGCCGTCGAGGAACAGCACCATGCCGCGGTCGGTGAGACCGTCGGGCTCCAACCGGATGCGTCCGGCCGCCGCATTGCGCCTCACGCCGGACGGTGGTCCAGTGCCGCCGGCAGCCGCTGAGCCAGACGGTCCATGGCGGCCTCGATCGTCTCGTGACGTTTGCAGAAGGCGAACCGCACCAGGTTCTGCAGCTCATCCTGCGGGTTCGCCCGATGCTGCACGGTCAGCGAGGACACCGGGATCGCCGCGACGCCGACCTCTTCGACCAGCATCCGGCAGAACTCCACATCACCGATGTCGGTGAGCCCGCGGATATCGGCGACGATGAAATACCCGGCCTCGGCGTGGTTCGGACGCAGCCCCGCGGCCTCGAGGCCGGCGTAGAGGAGGTCCCGGCCGGCCTGCAGCCCTGCCACGTTCTCCGCGTAGAAGCCACGGTCGTCGGCGAGCCCGGTGGCGACCGCCCACTGATATGCGGGGCCGGAGCAGAAGCTCAGGAACTGCTTGATCCCCAGCACCTGGTTGACCAGCTCCGCCCGCCCGGTCACCCAGCCCACCTTCCACCCGGTCAGGGAGAAGGATTTGCCGGCCGAGCCGATGGCCACGGCCACCTCGTCCGCTCCGGGGATGGTGAGGATGGGGCGGTGCGGTTCGGCGGCGTCGTCGAAGACCAGCTGTTCATAGACGCCGTCGCACATGATCTTCACGTCGTGGCGGCGGGCCAGTTCCACGATCCGGCGCAGCTCCTCGGTGCTGAACACCGTGCCGGTGGGGTTATGCGGAGTATTGAGCAGGATCAGCGAGGTCCGCTCAGTGATGGCGGCTTCCAGGGCGTCGATATCGGGACGGAAGTCAGGTCCGCGCAGTGGCACCCCCACCAACTCGGCGCCGGCGATGGCGGTCACAGCGCCGTAGGAGTCGTAGTGCGGCTCGAAGGTCAGTACCTGGGTCCCCGGGGCTGCGAAGGCGAGGATAGAAGCGGTGATCGCCTCTGTGGCGCCGGTGGTGACCAGCACCTCTGAGGTCGGATCCAGCTCGATGCCCCAGCGGCGCTGCTGATCAGCGGCGATCGCTTCGCGCAGCGCCGGAAGTCCCGGTCCCGGAGGGTACTGGTTTCCCGGCCCCTGCTGCGGATCGGTGATGGCCGCGGCGGCGGTCTCCAGCATCCACTGGGGGCCCTCATGGTCGGTGAAGCCCTGGCCCAGGTTCAGCGCCTCGTGGCGCAGCGCGGCGGCCGTGGTGCGCTCGTAGATGGTCGGAGTCACCCGGCCGGAGGCGAAGTCATAGGTGTTGGCACCCACTGCCGCCTTCGTCCAGAGCTGCCGGTGATCCAACGGCACCCGCGAGGGGGCAGACGGCGCGGCCACGGTGGCGTCGTCGGGCGGAAGGTTCGAAGACGGGCCGGAGGAGGGGCGGGAGTGCTGGGACGAAGACATGTCCACCATCGTAAACAGTGCGGCTCTGTCAGCACGGACCCTCGGTGCGGGCTGTCGCCGGGGCGTGGAGCTGTGCAGTAGTGTCCTGTATATGCAGTCCGCAGTGTGCCCCGGCTCTTTCGACCCGCTCCACAACGGCCATGTGGAGGTCATCGCACGCGCCTCCAACCTCTTCGACGAGGTCATCGTAGCCGTCTCGGCGAATATGCATAAGTCTCCGATGTTCCCCTTGGAGGAACGGATCGCCATGGCCCAGGAGACCTTCTCCTATTTCCGCGGGATCACCGTCAAGCCGCTGGGGGAGGGACTGCTGACGGAGTTCTGCAAAGCCCAGGGCGCCAACGCCGTCGTCAAGGGTCTTCGCGGGCCGCAGGATCTGGAGTACGAACGCCCGATGGCGACGATGAACCGGCACCTCTCCGGCCTGGAGACCATCTACCTGCAGGCTGACGGACGGTACACGCATCTGTCCTCCACACTGATCAAAGAAGTCCATAGCCTCGGCGGCGACGTCTCCGAGATGGTGCCGCGCGCGGTGTACCGCCGTCTGCTGGAACAGCGAGGCTGATGCTCTACTGCCGCCCTGATCTGCCAGCTTCTGCCAGTGTCTTCACGCGAGTGTCCATCTGCCAGTGTCCGTCCATCTGAGGAGATCTCCATGAAACCGATCACCAAGGCTGTCATCCCGGCGGCCGGTCTGGGTACCCGCTTTCTGCCTGCCACCAAGGCTATGCCCAAGGAGATGCTGCCGGTCGTCGATGAACCGGCCATCCAGTACGTCGTCGCCGAAGCCTCTCAGGCGGGGCTGGACGACATCCTGATGATCACCGGGCGCAATAAGCGCGCCCTGGAAGACCACTTCGACCGGGTGCCCGCGCTGGAGGCGATGCTGGAGGCCAAGGGGGATCAGGACAAGCTCACCGCCATCCAGCGTGCCACGGACCTCGGAGAGATCCACTATCTGCGTCAGGGAGATCCCAAGGGGCTCGGCCACGCCGTGCTGTGCGCCCGCCAGCACGTCGGTGCTGAGCCCTTCGCCGTGCTGCTCGGCGATGACATCATCGATGCTCGCGACGAGCTCCTCTCCACCATGCTGCGCACTCAGCAGGAGCTGGGTGGCTCGGTCATCGGTGTCATGGAGGTCCCGCAGGAGAACATCAGCGCATACGGAGTGGTGGACACCGGAGGGGACCCGGCCGATGAGGACGTGGTGCCGGTGGCCGGTCTGGTGGAGAAGCCCCCGGCCGAGGAGGCGCCGTCGAACCTGGCGATCATCGGACGCTATGTGCTCCACCCGGCGATCTTCGAGGAGCTCGAGCGCACGGAACCCGGTCGCGGCGGGGAGGTCCAGCTCACCGATGCACTGCAGCAGATGGCCTCCAAGCCGGTCGAGGAGGGTGGTGGAGTCCACGCTGTGGTGTTCCGTGGCCGACGCTACGACACCGGGGATAAGCTCAGCTATATCCAGGCGGTGGTGACCCTGGCTGTGGACCGTGAGGACCTCGGACCGGACCTGCGCAGCTGGCTCAAGGAGTTCGTCGCCGGACTCGACTGACAGGGCCGCCGCGATAGCCTTCGAGATAGCCGTTGAGACACGCTTTGACACACCCGCAGCGCCGAAGATTCGCCAGCTCTCGGTGTGGTGGGCTAGACTGACACGTCGGTCCAGACCTGAGTCTGCTCTGGATCCGGTTCGTCGAACGCAGGGAGTGAACACCGTGACTGCTCAGCAGGGCGGCGAGCTGTCCGTCGAGGTCAAAGAGCTCCGGGGTCACCCCGGTGCGCAGGAGACCTTTGCCCGGACAGTCCCGGTGCCCACGGAGTTCTCCACTGTGCTGATCGGTCTGCCTGAGGGTGAGGACCTGGAACTGGATCTGCGTCTGGAATCGGTGCACGAAGGTGTGCTGGTGACCGGTACCGCTGCCGCCCGCGCGGCGGGCCAGTGTGCACGGTGCCTCGATGAGCTGTCCTATCCGCTCACCGTGGATGTGATGCAGCTGTTCACCTACCCGGAGCGTGCCGAGCCAGGTGCGGACGAGGAGGACGAGCGTTTCGTCTCCGAGGACCTCGCCATCGAGTTGGAGCCGATGCTGCGAGACCTGATGGTCTCGGCGTTGCCGTTCCAGCCGGTCTGCCGTGAGGACTGCCCGGGGTTGTGCTCCCAGTGCGGATTCCGCCTGGAGGATGACCCGCAGCACGCGCATGAGCAGATCGACCCCCGCTGGGCCGCCCTGGCGGGCCTCGCCGAGGATCTTGAGGGATCTGAGGACGAGGACGGCCCCAGAGGCTGACCCAAGGGCTTTTCCAGCCCTCATAAGCCCGATACGACCTGCCCGCAAACGAGAGAGAAGAGAGACACCGTGGCTGTTCCGAAGCGGAAGAAGTCCCGTGCCAACACCCGTCACCGCCGTTCCCAGTGGAAGGCCCAGGCGCCGACCCTGGTGAAGACGGTGGAGAACGGCCGTGTCGTCTACAGCCAGCCGCACCAGGCCAAGCTGGTCACCGACTCGGCCGGTACGCCGCTGTTCTACGAGTACAAGGGCCGCAAGGTCGCCGACGCCTGATCTCCGCACTGAGGAGATGACGCAGGAGACGACGGCGGACCATCAGACGCTGACGAAGAGTCTCGGGGTGCATATCGCCCCCGAGACTCTTCGTCTTGCCCTGACGCACCGGTCCTATTCCTACGAGAACGACGGGATCCCCACCAACGAGCGCCTGGAGTTCCTCGGTGACTCGGTGCTGGGATATTCGGTCACCGACTATCTCTACGCCCAGTACCCCGCACACAGTGAGGGCGACTTGGCGAAGCTGCGTGCGGCGCTGGTCTCCACGCGCGCGCTGGCGCGCATCGCCCGTTCCTTGGAGATCGGCCCCCACATCATGCTCGGTGCCGGTGAGCTGCGCACCGGCGGCCGCGACAAGGACTCGATCCTCGCGGACACGATGGAGGCGCTGATCGGTGCGGCCTACCTCTCCACCTCGCTGGAGACGGCGCGACGTTTCGTGCTGCGCCAGGTGGTGCCCCTGCTCTCGGACCGTCAGGCCATGAACGCCGGACGCGACTGGAAGACCACCGTCCAGGAGATCGCCGCCGCCCGTGAGCTCGGAGACATCCGGTATCTGATCGAGGACTCCGGGCCGGATCACGATAAGACCTTCGCCGCCACCCTGACGGTGGGTGGGCGTCGGTACTCCACCGGCGTCGGCAAGTCCAAGAAGGATGCCGAGCGGGAGGCGGCGCGTCTCAGCGTGGAGACGCTGGACCCAGACCCTGGTATGTATCCGGGCACTGGTGTCTCCGATGCCTGAGCTGCCCGAAGTCGAGGTCGTGCGCCGCGGACTCCAGGACTGGGCCGCTGGGCGGCTCATCGAGAAGGTCACGATCCTCGATCCCCGGAGCCTGCGTCGGCACCAGGCCGGGCCTGAAGATCTCATCCGGCGGCTGACCGGGGCTCGTCTGATGTCCCCGCAACGACGGGGGAAGTACCTCTGGATCCCTGTCGAGAGCGCGGACTCCGATGCCGCGGGGACAGCGCTGATGATCCACCTGGGTATGAGCGGCCAAGTACTGATGGAAGATGCCGCAGCTCCGCGGGAGAAGCACCTCAAGGCCGTGCTCGAGCTCAGTGCCGCCGCCGAGACGCCCGCTCAGCTGCGCTTCGTCGATCAGCGGATCTTCGGGGGACTCCAGCTCTCGCCGCTGGTGACCTCTGACCATCCCTCCGGCACTGTGCCGCAGGCGGGTGCCCACATCGGCCCGGACCCGCTGGAGCCGTATGTCGAGGCGGAGTGGCTCTTTCGGGCCCTGCGACGGCGTCGTACCGGGCTGAAGCGCGCGCTGCTCGATCAGAACCTGGTCTCCGGCATCGGCAACATCTACGCCGATGAGGCGCTCTGGGCGGCCCGGCTGCACTTCGCCCGCCGTACCGAGACGATCACACGGCGTCAGACCACGGATCTGCTGAATGCTGTTCGCGAGGTCATGAACGCCGCCTTGGCTGCCGGCGGCACCAGTTTTGACTCCCTCTATGTCCACGTCAACGGGGCATCGGGGTACTTCGACCGCTCTCTGAACGTGTACGGACGTTCCGGCGATCCCTGCCGGCGGTGTGGCACCCCCATCGTGCGCGAGCGTTTCATGAACCGGTCGAGCTACTTCTGCCCGGCCTGCCAGCGAAAACGCTAGCCAGGCGGTCGCGTCAAGCGGACCACGAGCAATCGTCCGACCTCTGTCATGATGGCTTGTCACTCAGTTCAGTTGAGATGTCGACGCCAAGACGGGTCGTTTGCCCAGCCTTGAGGCACGCCCGTCCCGCGCAGGTTCATCGCAGGCCGGGTCCACCATGTGGTTTTCCCGGCCCTTCGTGCTCCTGCTCAGGCCAGACTCTCGCCGTAGAACGCTGCGATCCGATCGAAGGGGATCAGGTCCGTGCGGTCGTAGAGGTCGATGTGGCGGGCTCCGGGGACGATGACAAGCTCGCTGGGGCCGAGGGCCTGGGCGTGGACGTCGTCGCTGAAGTAGCGGGAGTGGGCCTCCTCCCCGGTGACCAGCAGGATCGGGCGCGGGGCGATGTCGTCGAGGTGACGCAGCGCGCCGAAGTTGATGTGCGCGGGCCAGCTGGTTGTGGTGAACCCGCCAACCGCCCGGGGATGGTGACCGCGCTCGGTGCCGTAGAACTCGAAAAACTCGCTGCTGACCGGGTCAAGCCCCTCGGGGATCTCGGTGACCGGTTCTTCGGGAAAGGCACGGATGACCTCCGCCTCGCCGGAGTCCACGTCCTTCCACCGCTGTTGCGAGAACGCCTCGATGTTCTTGCGGCGCTCCTCGTCGGTGGCGGAGTGCTCCCAACCGTCATGGTTGACGCCGCTGATGTCGTACATAGCCGAGGTGACCACGGCCTTGATACGGGAATCGACCTGGGCGGCGGACAGGGCGAAGCCGCCGGAGCCGCAGATCCCGAGCGCGCCGATCCTCTGTCGGTTCACGTAGCCGAGGGTGCCGAGGAAGTCGACACCGGCGCTGAAGTCCTCAGCGAAGATCTCCGGTGATGTGACCCGGCGAACTTCCCCGCCGGATTCACCGTTGAACGACGGGTCGAAGGCGACGGCGACGAGCCCGCGCTTCGCGAGCTGGTTGGCGTAGACTCCGGGGGCCTGCTCCTTGACCGCACTGTGCGGCGGGCCGATCACCACCGCCGCGTGCTGCGCGGATTCGTCCAGAACCTTGGGGCGGTCGAGGTCTGCTGCGATCTCGATGCCGTACCTGTTCTGGTAGCGGACCGGGGTGCGGGAAACCGCTGGGTCGAGCTCGAAGCGGTAGCCTCCGTCGTGCGGTGCTGTCATGAGGTGTTCTCCTTGGTTCTTGATGAGCTGGGTCACGGAACATTGTGGCCGGCGGCCTGGATGAGGGCGTACCACTCGCTCCGGGACAGCGGGATGTCGGATCCTGCGGCGGCGTCGGCCACGCGCCGCGGCGTCGTCGTGCCGAGCACGACTTGCATCCCGGCGGGATGGCGGGTGATCCAGGCGACGGCGATCGCGATCGGCTCGACTCCGTACTGAGCGGCCAGGCGCTTCAGCTCGGTGTTCAGCTCCGGGTAGTCGGGCGAGTCGAAGAACACGCCGTCCTGGAAGCCTTTCTGGAACGGCGACCACGCTTGCAGGGTGATCTTGTTGATGCGGGCGTAGTCGACGAGCCCGCCGCCGTCGCGGGTGATCGAGTCATCGAACCCTGTCATGTTCGACGACAGGCCCTGCGCGATGAGCGTGGAGTGGGTGATCGACAGCTGCACCTGGTTGGCAACGATCGGCTGCGTCACCGCGGTCTTCAGCAATTCAATCTGGCGGGGCGTGTGGTTGGAGACACCGAAGGCGCGGACCTTGCCGGAGGACTGGAGGTGGTCGAAGGCACGGGCGACCTCCTCGGGCTCGACCAGTGCGTCGGGGCGGTGCAGCAGGAGCACGTCGAGGTAGTCGGTCCCCAGCGCCTTGAGCGATCTCTCGGCGGAGGAAACGATGTGCTCGTAGGACTGGTCGTAACCCCACGGGTCGGCGACGATGCTCGTCTTGGTCTGCAGGATGATCTGCTCGCGCTCGGCAGGGCGCAGCCGCAGGGCCTCGGCAAAGCGGCGCTCGCACAGGTGCGGGCCGCCGCCGGGGTGATTGAAGCCGTAGAGGTCAGCGTGGTCGAAGAAGTCGATGCCGGCCTCGCGGGCACTCGCGTAGAGGGCGCGGATCTGCTCGTCAGTGTCGCCGGCGATGCGCATCATATCGGTGATGACGTTAGGGACCTCTTGGCCAGTGGTTCCGAGGGGGGACGGTCTTCATGGTGTCCTTTCGTGGGGTGTTCATGGTCTCGGGTCGTATCGGGGTATGCGGTCGTCGTCGGTCTCATTCGTCAGCACTCACAGCGACCCGTCCGGGCCCTCGCCGTCGGTGCACGAGGTCAGCGCAATCGGGACGAGCAGGGCTCCGGTCATGAAAGCTGCGCTGCAGCTGGAGCTCCTTCCCCTGTCGCACACCCCGGGCCGTCTCAGGTGCGGCATTGACGTCGTCTGTCTGGTTGCGACGGCCGCCATTCTTCTCTCCGCACATGTCCTCGAATGCCTCAGTCAGGGTGAGCTGCGAGAGTGGCTATACGTCCCGCCCGGCCTGTTTCTCCCAGACGGTGGCGAGCGACGCCGCGGTGGCGCGCCGTTGGACTGCGCTCACTCGGCTGGGCCTCCGACGAAGGTCCTGTACTCGCCGCGTTCGCTATGCAGGGAGAAGATACGCTCGGCGAGGGCGTCAGGCTCGTGGTCGGGCTCTCCGCCGCCGATGCCCCGTGGGATGATCAGCTGCGCGATGTGGATCTGCTCGGAGGCGAGGGCATCATGGAGCATCTGGCCGTAGGCGGATTCGCCGGCAAAGGCGACTGAGGTCCCGGCGACGCCGCCGCTCGGAGTGACCGCGCTGCCGCCGTTGATGAGCAGGACTGTTCCGCGACCCAGGTCGCGCATTCCGGGCAGGACGTGCTGGACAGCGGCGACCGGTCCGTACAGGGACTGCTCGACCGGACCGACGAGGTCCTCGGCGGTGGTCTCGAGCACCGGCTTCATGAACTCTTTGGCCGGAACAGGGCTGTACTGCAGGACCTCGATCGGGCCCAGGTCGGCGGCTGCAGAGTCGAGGGCAGCGCGCAGCGACTGCGGGTCGCGGGCGTTGGCTGCGTAGCCGCGGGCGATCACGTCCTCGGCCGCGAGCTCAACGGCGAGGGCATCGACGTTGCCCTGTGTCCGCGAGATCAGCGCGACGGAGAAGCCTTCGCGGCCGAAGCGGCGGGCAGTGGCGATACCGAGTCCGGACCCGGCTCCGACGATGGCGATGGTGCTCATGATGGTTTTCCTTCCTCAATGGGTGTGTTGCGCCTTGTGGGTGGAGGGCACCCGGGTTGCATGGCTACTCCTGCCAGGACGGGTGTCTGGGGCTCCGTCCTGCGACACCGATCAGGCACGCTTCCCATGGCGGCTCACCGCGTCAACCGTACGGGGGTCGAGCCTGGGATGGGAGTCCCTTCGAGTACCACTATTGAACGGGCTTCCCGCGCGACGGGAGGGCGTGGTGCCAGGTGTGCCGTCGCAGGCATGCTGATCATGGTGTTCGGGATCGGGATGATCGTGGGCCCGCGCTGATGACGGCAGTGCTGATGACCATCACGTTCGCCACCACCGGCGTCTCAGCTGATGCCGACGGTCTGGCCGCCGTCGACGACGAGGGCGTGGCCGATGGCGAAGCCGCCGAGATCGGAGCAGAGCCAGAGGACGGCTGAGGCGATCTCCTCGGGCCTGCCCATGCGCCCGATCGGCTCCTGGGCGATGACGCGGGCGCGTCCCTCCGGGGTGCCGCCGGAGAAGCGGCCCATCATCGGGGTCTCGATGATGCCGGGGCAGATCGCGTTGATCCGGATGCCCTCGGAGGCGACCTCCAGGGCGGCGGACTTGGTCATGCCGATGACGCCGTGCTTGGTGGCGGCGTAGGCGGCCTGGCCGCTGATGCCGACGACGCCTGCGCCCGAGGAGAGATTGATGATTGCTCCGCCGTCGCCGGACTGCCGGATGGCGGGGATTTCGTGTTTCATCGAGAGGAAGGTGCCGACGAGGTTCACGGCGACGATCCGATTCCAGTCCTCCTCGGTGGTCTCGGCAAGCGGTGTCGGTGCCTGCTCCACGCCGGCGTTGTTCACGGCGAAGTCCAGCCGTCCGAGCTCCTGGACGGTCGAGGACACGGCTACTGCGATCGCGCTGCTGTCGGAGACATCGGCGACGACGGTGTGGGCGCGTCGGCCGGTCTCTCGGACCAGGCGAGCTGTCTCCTTCAGATCGTCCTCGCCGATCGAGACCAGGGCGACGTCGGCCCCGGCCTCGGCGAATGCCAGTGCAGTGGAGCGGCCGATTCCGACGCCGGATCCGGTGATGAGGGCGACTTTTCCGGTGAAGTCAGTGGTGGTCATGACGGTGTCCTTTCAACGGGCTGGTCTGGACGCTGGGCGGAGTCAAAGGGTGAGCATGACCTGGGTGGCGCGTCGCTTGGCCATCGCCGCGTACCCCTCGGCCGTCTGTGAGCTCCTTGATCCTCGCGACCCCGGCGTCGCCGCGCTCCTCAACGACGTCCGTGGTCCCGAACTCCCGGGCTAGGGACTGCCGGTCGGCTCGACGATCCGCAGGTTCTGCCGGTCGGTCACGTCGATCTTGCCGGGACGTGCATGATCACGGTGCGCATGATCTTCTCCTTCTGCGTCGTCGTTCGGTGGTCACCCTTCGATGGGACCATTCATCCGAAGTTTGCGGGAGTCCTCGCCGATGGTGGTACCGGGAAGCACTCCCACGGCCTGGTCTTCCCGTTTACCGTTGTACATATGGACAATCGAGCCGAGGCCCGCAAGTTCCTGACCTCGCGGCGAGAGAAGATCACCCCGGATCAGGCCGGGCTGCCCGGGGGCCCGAATCGGAAGGTCAAGGGGCTGCGCCGCACGGAGGTCGCGGTGCTGGCCGGCATCAGCGTCGAGTACTACACCAAGCTCGAGCGCGGCCAGATCAGCGGGGCGTCCCCGGAGATCCTGGACGCACTGGCCAAGGCGCTGCAGCTCGACGATGCCGAACGTGCACACCTGTTCGACCTCGCCCAGGCAGCCAGCCCGGTCGGGCGGCCGCCCAAGCGGCGCGCGTCGACGCGCTGGTCGGCCGGACCGGGCCTGCAGTGGGCCCTGGACGGTTTCACGGCCGGTCCGGCGTTCGTTCGGAACGGCCGCATGGACCTGCTCACAGTCAACCCGCTGGCCCGCGCGTTCTACACCGAGCTGTACGACATGCCCGGTCCGGTGCCGAACATTGCCCGCCACGCCTTCCTCGACGAGCGTGCCTGCCGGTTCTACCCCGACTGGGACGGCTTCGCCGACATCACGGTCGCCATCCTGCGCACCGAGGCCGCCCGCGACCCGCACAACAAGGAGCTCCACGACCTCATCGGCGAACTGTCCACCCGCAGCGACGAGTTCCGCCGCCGCTGGAGCAAGCACGACGTCCGGCACCACGGTTCCGGCTTCAAGATCTTCCGCCACCCGGTCGTCGGCGAGATGACTCTGGCCTACGAGGGCATGGATATGGAGGCCGAGCACGGACTGACCTTCACCGTCTACACCGCCGAGCCGGGCTCGAAGTCAGAGGAGGCGATGCGGCTGCTCGCTTCCTGGGCCGCCAGCGAACGCCTCGACTCGGAAGACGCGGCCGACCAGTCCACGGACGCTCGCGGGAAGTGACGCGCATGCTGGACGACGTCCCGAGCCGCGCTGGAGCTCGCACCGGAAGCCCCGTCCCGTGACCACACCATCGGCATCACCACCTACGGCGCGTCGGCAGGCCAGCCCGACAAGGGCGTGCCGATCACGGACCCCCGACGAGAAGCGCCGCCTGATCGCGCCGATCTTTCGTGGGCTCGAGCAGATGGGCGGCTGAACCAACGCGTCCGCGGAGAACATCGACGCTTGGCCCCAGGGGCCCATTGGTCGAGGTTGTGTTTGAGGAGGACGGCGCGCTATAAATCCTGGTGGGGACCAGCGTCTGACGATTAAGCAGCGCGTTGCCGCTCGCAGGCATCTCCTTCTCCAGGCCCAGGCAGGCAGGATGCCTAGTCGCGCGGGTGCTGTCTGACCAGCCCAGCGTGCCGGTTGAATGTCATGACGGTCGAGTGCTCATGGCTGATCGGGTGGAGCCTTGGTCCATCAAGGTTGGTCCATGACCATCCGAACAACCCTCGATTTGCGTGAACGCGCCATCCGAACACTCCCCGCACATCAATGTCACAAACGTCAGGAGTCGGGGTACTTCGACCGCTCTCTGAACGTGTACGGACGTTCTGGCGATCCCTGTCGGCGGTGTGGCGCCCCCATCGTGCGCGAGCGTTTCATGAACCGGTCGAGCTACTTCTGCCCGGCCTGTCAGCGCAGCCCTCGCTGAGCCCGGCCTGTTCCCGCAGCTCGCGGAGGCGGTAGGCGCGGACCTCGGCGAGCACCCGCTCCTTGTGCGCCTCGACGCGCTTCCGGTCCACGGGGTGCTCAGCGAGGAAGTCCTTCAGGGTCGTGGTCATCCCGTTCGCTACTGAAACCGCAGGTCACGACAGCATGACGGCTGAATCCGCAGGTTGCCCGACTCTTATTTCCGGGTCCCTGACGATCAGGAACGTGCCGCATGACCTCCCTCCCATCTCCTGTGCTTTCGCCGACGCGCTCCACCACTGCTGCCCCGCAGTCCCCATCCGGTCCATCAGGGGGCCACTCAGGAGATCGGCGAAGGGCCGCGGTCCGAGCGCTTGCACTCGACGAGCTGCTCCACTGCCGCCCCGTCGCGCGTCAGGTGGACCTCGAGGATCCCGGCGCGGGCCAGGGGCTCAAGTGTCCGCATGGATGGGATGACGTCTCCGCGCTCCAGCCGGGCTACGCGAGCCTGCGTCCATCCGAGAACTTTGGCGAGCCCGGTCTGGCTCAGGCCCTGCTCAGCGCGGTGCCTGACCACCACGACGCTGACGGCACCGGCCAGCCGCAGTCGATCCGCCTCGGCCGCGTACGCCGGGTCCACCGCGCGGCGTTCACGGACGACCTCGTCGTGGGACTTCAGATCGGAGAGCCTCATGTCAGGGACGCCTCGCGGTCCGCAGGCGGCAGCGCGCTCATCAGCGGGTGTGCAGCAGGCTCTGCGGTCTCATGCTTCATACAGAGCAATCCTGCCATCTATGGAACGGGGACAATAGGAGCCAAGGCCAGAGAACGTCAGGTATCAGGTTAAGAACTCGTCTGGGAGACGGACGCTGCTCAGGCCGAGTTCGAGCGGGTCCGCAGCGGCGACTGAACGTCCTTCGTGACCCGGGTTCTGGCATTTAGCCCTTCGGCGGGTGCGGGTCCTTCTTGCCTACTGTGTCAGTATTGCGGATCTGGTTGTTGTCCTTCCGGTGATCTCGGACTTCACCCCCGCCGCTCCGTGCGGCGTATCCGCGCGCAGCATCGTGGGCGGCCGCTTGGGTGTCGAACCGTCCGGCGGTGCGAGAAGCTCCCGCACGTTTCGCGCTCCAGTCGTCAGTGTTTTTGTTGTATTGAACGTCGTAGTCGGCCATGTCGAGCTCCTTCGTGATGAGTTGAGGTTCGTGTCCTGATCCTCGCACGAAGCACTGACATTCGAGCGTCCCACAGAAATCTCTTGTCAGAGACCCCATGAGGAACATCTGCTGTCACCACGTGGATGCTGTGTGACCTTGTGAAACGTGACGTCTGAGGCTTCTCCGTACATTGCTGTCCCAAACGTACGGAGTCGGGCTATTTCGCCCGGATCATGAATGCCTTCGGTCTTGCGGGCCGGCCCTGTGCACGTGTTGCGGGTCGCCGGTCGTGTGGGAGAAGTTCATGAACCGGTTGAGCCACCCCTGCTCAGCCTGTCGGCGCCGATGATCCCCTTAGGGCATCCATGCCAGGGCGTGGATGGACTTCTCGAGTCCCACCGCGAAGGACTCGGCCACCGATGAATCTACGCGATCCAGTGACAGGTAGGGGTTGAGGTCCTCGAGTTCGACCAGCAGCAGCCCGCCGGTGCGGGTGCGGCAGGCATCGACACGCTGGACGCCGTGCTCGATGTCGTTCCAGTCGATAAATCCCTGCGCGAAGGCGAGGTCCTCATCGTTGGGCTCGTACGGCTGCAGGTCCCACCTGCGGGCAGGGTCCGGTGTATACAGGGCGTAGTGGAAGTCGTGGTCGACGAAGTAGAAGGAGACCTCGTACTCGAAGTCGATGCGCGGCTGGACTAGGAGGCCGTCCCAGTCGAGCTCGGTGAGTTCCTCGCGTTTGAGGTAGCGCAGTCCCACGGAGTCTGCCCCGAACTTGGGCTTGACGGCGTACTTAGAGGCCGAAGGCAGCCGGTGCAGGTCGCTCGGGGTTTCGATCGTCGGAGTCACCGGATATCCCTTGCTGTACAGGTCAAGGAGGTACTGCTTGCCAGCCATGTCCGCTTTTCCGCTCAGCTGGGTGAGCACCTTCGCCCCGGTGGCTTTCGCGTGCTCCACGAACGCGGCGTAGTCCTCGGGGTAGTGGATCACAGGACCGCTGTTGCGGACCAGAACCACGTCGAAGCCGTCCATCAGCGATACGGCGTCGCCGGGATGGCACAGGGCGATGTCGAAGCTCCTGCGGAGCCTGGTGGAGAGGGCGATGTCTTCGTCGCAGTAGCGCCGTCCACGAGCCGAATAGGCCAGGTCGGTCACGTAGAGCACCCGTGGACGCCGTGCTGCGTTCGCGCTCACGCCGCGGCTGGCGCGGCCCACCTCCACGTCCTGCAGGATGGTGAAGCGGTCCCCGGCGGCGGGAGTGGTCATGATCGGCTCGTTTCGTTGATGGGTGCGATGTCGGCTAGGAGGTTCGCGGTGAAGCCGGGAATGGGAATGGTCTCGACCGCTAGGGTCGTTTCCACGCGCTGGATCCCTTCGACCGGCCAGATCTTCTCGACTAGGAGCCTGCGCAGGTCGGTGAGGTCGGCGACCCGAGCTCGAACCAGCAGGTCGGTCGTTCCGGTCACGATCGAGATCTCCTCGATCCGATCCACCTCGCGCAGCCGGGTCACGATGTTCTCAATGTGCTGGGTCTTGTCAGTGAGCAGCGCGATCTGAGCGAGTGTCGGAAGGCCCAGCTTCGCCCAGTCGATGTCGACGGCGAACCGACGAATGATGCCCCGTTCGGTGAGCCGGTTGATGCGGTCGGCAACAGATGGGCCGGAGAGCCCGACGGCGTCGGCAAGGCTCCGCAGCGAGGCGCGCCCGTCCTGGTCGAGCAGCTGGAGCAGTCGGGCGTCGACTGCGTCGAGTGTCTCGTTCACAACGTTTCTGCTCCTCTGCTCTGAGCCTGAGTTCCGGGTAGCTCTGCGGTCGTATGCGAAGGACTCAAACAGCGCAGATCACCTAGTAACAATGCGATGAAGAGCTATCTTCCTTTGATTATCAAGGCTAATTACGAACTTTACCATGATTTGCAAGAACGTTGAAGCTGTTGACGCTCCACCTCCGGCCGCGCTCCCATCCTGTCCGCCGCAGCGGCCTGCTCGAGCAGCTGCGCCGGCTCTATGTGGCCCTCCCGGCACCCAAAGAGCGAGGTTTCAAGATCGGTGACTTCTCCTACAACACCGGAAAGCTGCGGGGCTCAGAGTGCGATGGGACTGGTCAGATCTCGCTGGATACCCAGTTTCTCCCCGATGTCGACATCGTCTGCCCCGCGTGTGAAGGCTCCCGCTACGCCTGCGATGCGCATGAGATCACTCGGCCCCGCTCCGATACAGGCGGCGTGCCTGGAACCGAGGGTTCTGGTCACAGCTTCCAAGGGTCCAGTAAGTCAATGCCCGCGCGCACGCCCGTGGTTAGCCACGCGTTAAGCGAAGGGTATGCCTGATTCCGCGCGTAGCTGAGGACGTTCGTGTCGAGCAGGTACTTTACAGATCGAACTGTCTCTCGGGTTCGACGCGGCGCTCGGGCAGCTCGAACCCGATGTGTGAATCCTGATATTTCCAGAGGCGGGCGCCCCTTGGCTCCGGGCGGGCCGCCGGTGAGCCCGGGACGTTCGGGCTCGTCCTATACCATGGCTTGCGACATCACGGCCTCCCTGCTGGGGCCTGACCATGCGCGAGAGGAATCTGCGTGGCGACTTCCGACGCTGACGACACTGAGGAGCTCGATGCCGTCCCGGCTGAGGACGCCGAGCCCGGTGATGACGTCAGTGATGATGCCGGCGACGAGCCAGGGGACGAGGAACCGCACGGGCAGCGTCGGCGTCGCCGTCGTCGGGTTCTGCTCATCGCCGCCGCCTCGGTCGCCTCACTGCTGATCGTCACGCTCGTCGCCGGAGGGCTGTATGTGCGCAACCTGCAGAACACCTTCGATGACAACCGCAATATCCTCGACTTCACCCTCGATGGAGATTCCGAGGGACGTACTGAGGACGGCACGGTCAACATGCTGCTGCTGGGTTCCGACAGCCGCGGCGAAGGGCTGGACACTGCGGATAACAAGGGCGAGGACGGCGAACGCTCGGACACGATGATGTTCGTGCACATCCCCGCCGACCGCTCCGGGGTTTATGTGATGTCAATCGTGCGTGATCTCTGGGTGGACATCCCCGGGGAAGGAGAAGGGCGGATCAACACCGCCCTGGATCTGGGTGGGTACCCCCTGGTGGTCGACACTGTCGAAGAGCTCCTGGACACCCATATCGACCACATCGGCATCATCGACTTCACCGGCTTCGAAGACCTCACCACCGCCCTGGGCGGAGTGTATGTGGAGAACTCGGTCAGTTTCTCCGCAGGCCAGCACAACCCGACGTTCTACCCGGAAGGCACGATCCGGTTGCAGGGCAATGACGCGCTGCGCTATGTCCGAGAGCGCAAGTCCTTCGTCCAGGGGGACTTCATGCGCGTGCAGAACCAGCAGCGAGTGGTCAAAGCGATCATCGACCGGTTCCTCTCCGCTGACACGCTCACCAATCCCCAGCGGGTCAATGACGCGGTGGAGGGCATCGTGCCGTATCTGACCCTGGACGAAGGCCTCGACGCCTCCACCGTTGGCGGTTACGCCCTGGAGATGCGGAACCTGCGCTCGTCGGATATCCATATGTTCACCATCCCGACCGGCGATCAGATGGTCACCGGCGGCGGTGCCTATGTGCTGGAAGAGGACCGCAGCGCCACCGAAGTGCTGCGGCGTTCGCTGCGCACGGAGAACCTCGACGGCTTCCTGACCTATATGGATGCTCGCAATGAGGCTCTGGACGAGGACTCCTGGATGCGCTTCGACGAGGAGAACGGATGACCGGTGGCACCTCACCGGGGCGAGTGCAGCTGCTGACCTCCTCGTATTGGCCCGAACGCACCCCGCCGCAGCGGCGGTGGCAGCGGCTGGTGGCCGAACTGGTGGCCGAAGGCTGGCAGGTTGACGTCATCGCACCCGCGCAGAACCCGCGGCACACGCCCGAGGGTTCCGGTGGCCTCGGACGCTTCACCCTCCGGGCGGGTCCGGGGCCGGCGGGCGAGCAGATCCGGCGGGTGCCCTATGCGGTGCTGCGCGACTCGCGGCTCGGACGGTTCGCCGCCGATGTGGTCTCGGCCGCGCTGGTGGTGCCGCGCTCGCTGAGCGCCCCCCGTCCCGATGTGCTCATCGCCACCGTGCCGGCGCTGCCGTTGGCGGTGACCGGATGGGTCGCCGCCCGGTCACGTCGGGTGCCGCTGGTCCTCGATATGCGTGATGCCTGGCCGGATCTTGCCCGGGAGGCGAAGCTGAAGGCGGCCCCGGCGGTTGATGTCCTGGAGCGGGTGCTCACTACGGTGCAGCGGCGGGCAGAGCTGGTGGTCACGGTCACGGAGGGATTCGCCGCTCGGCTGCGCGCCCGGGGAGCGCGCGTGGAGACGATCAGCAACGGTGTGGACCTCGCCGAGGTGCCGCTGCTGGAACCTCGCCCCCGCCGTGCGGGAGAGCTGCACGTGCTCTACTACGGCAACCACGGAGAGAGTCAGGCGCTGCAGACGGCGATCGATGCGGTGCGCACCCTAGAGGCCGGTGGTGAGGTCTCCGTGGTGCTGCGGCTGGTGGGTTCGGGCACGCAGAAGCCGCGGCTCATCGAGCATGCTGAGGGTAGTCCTGCCGTGGAGTTCCATCCGCCGGCGCACGGGCAGGCCCTGCAGCAACACCTCGACTGGGCAGACACGATGCTGGTGAGTCTGCGCACCGATTGGCCCTCCTTCGCCTGGACGGTGCCCTCTAAGACCTTCGAGCTGATGGCCCGGGGGCGCCATATCACCGCCGCCGTCCGGGGTGAGGCTGCGGAGATCCTGCGGCAGGGGGGTCACGTCGACGTCGTCGAGGCCGCTGATGCGCCGTTATTGGCGGACCTGTGGGAACGACTGGCCCGGGATCCGCAGGCCACGCCGTCTTCGGAGACCGGGCGGCAATGGGTGGCCGAGCACGCGGATCTGCCCCGGCTGGGGCAGCGCTACTCGGCGCTGCTGCGTGAACTCATCGGCGCGCCCGAAGCGGCGTCGTCGCCGAGTGTCTGGCACCCGGTCCGTGCCGAGCACACCTGGATCTGTGTGTGCACCTATCAGCGTCCGGAACTGTTGGCGGAGCTGCTGGTGTCGCTGCGGGCCTCAGTGGGGCTTGCCGCGGACCCGGCTGCGGAGCCTGCAGCGGACCCAGGTTTCGTGCCGCGGCTGATCGTCGTCGACAACGATCCCCAGGGCGGCGCCCGCAGCGTGGTCGCTGAACGATACCCTGAGGCCATCTATGTCCACCAGCCCGAGCCCGGGATCGTGGCCGCGCGCAACGCCTCGCTGGATGCGGTGCCCGCTGAGGCTGAGGCCGTGGTCTTCCTCGACGACGACGAGCGGGTCACCCCGCAATGGCTGGCCGCACTGATCCGTGCGGCTGAGGCCTCCGGTGCTGACACCGTCTCCGGGCCGGTGGTCTCCCATCTGCCTGCGGGATCTGATCTGGCCTCCGGTGGTTTCATCCGGCGAATCGATTTTCCGGCCGGCCCCTGGTCCGGGCGTCCGGCGACGAATAATGTGCTGGTCCGGGCGCAGTGGTTCCTCGGAGAGCAGGGGCTGCGTTTCGATCCGGAGTTCAATCTCACTGGAGGTGAGGACTCAGAGCTGTTCTCCCGGATGCAGGCCGCCGGGGCACGCAGCTGGTGGGAGCCGGAAGCCGTCGTGGAGGAGGACGTACCGGCCGAGCGAGTCACTGGCGCGTGGCTGCGCCGTCGGGGGATCCGCGCAGGTCACGTCCGGGCGAAGAAGGCGCAGAAGGTCGGGCGTGGTCGTGCTTCGATCCTGGCTGAGGCTGCGGTGCGTCTGGGTGCCGGGGCTGGCCGCGCCGCCGTCGCTCGGCTGCGTGGCGGTCCGGTGCGCTATACGGACCGGATCTGGTGGCGTGAAGGCCGGGGCATGGCAGAGTACGCCCTCGGCCACCGTCTCGAAGAATACGCCCGCCACTGACCTCCCACCCCATCCACGGCACGGCACAAAAATCCGAATCCTCTGCGGAATCCGGATGCCATAGGGCACGGATTTCGCAGAGGATTCGGATAAACGTGCTTGGGTCAGGGGGTGAGGCGACGTTCCCAACGGTCAGCTTCGGAGACTGCTGAGGTGGGGGAGAGGATCATCTTCTCATCAGCACGCATCTGCGCCTGTTCCGCTGCGGCCTCAGGGTCACGCGGTTTGAGCGTGCGTCGGTAGACCCCACCGGCCAGCCGCCCCGGTCCGGTCCGGCGGAAGGACTCCCCGCGCTCAGCCGCCTCGGCCCGCAGCCGACGACGCCACCGTCCCAGCGTCGGACGCATCCGCCTCGGGTCGGGAAGCGCGCGACGGCCGAAGAAGCGCAGCGCCTCCGGGGTGCGCCAGCGCATCGTTCTCTCCTCGTCGGTGTAGAGCCCGATGATCTCGTGCAGCACGGCTTCCGCCTCGGAACACTGGGCATCGGGTACCAGGGCCAGCTGCGGCAGATACCAGGTGACCAGGAAGTGCTCCAGACGCGTATCGCGGTAGGCCTCAAGCAGTCCCTCGGCCCGCAGCCAGTCCGCGCGGGCGGCCTCGACGATCAGATACTTCCGGAAATACCGCGGACTCACCACATTGACGATGGAGGTGTCCACGGCCCCGTAGTACACGTAGGCGGGTTCAGCCACAGGCAGGTACGCCTCAGTGCGGTCCAGCAGCTGCTGGAAGAACAGGGTGTCCTGTCCCGTGGCCCCTTCCGGCTGGACCAGGCCCAGGGAACGCAACCAGTCAGTCCGTGCCACCATGCCCTCGATGCTCGCCGGGCGGAAGGAGGCCGCGGCCAGGGTGTTCCGGTCTGGGCGCAGCAGTCTCCCGTCGGCGGTGGACGCCGGAGTCAGCCAGCTGTGCACGTCGAGATGACGACGGCGATCGCTCCAGGTGTACTGCGTGCCCAAGGCGAACTGCGCCTCAGGTTCTCCACGCAGCAGGTCCGCCATAGTGGTGTAGGCATCGCCGTACTGTTCATCATCGGGATCCAGGTAGGTGACGAACTCCGTGGCGGCGATCTCCAGCCCGAGGTTCCGGGGCCGGGAGGCTGAGCCTGAGCCGCCCACGGGGTGGCGGAAAGCGGTCACATTCGGGTACCGCGCGGCGAGCTCCTCGAGGATCGAGGCGGTGATCCCATCGGTGGAGCCGTCGTCGATCAGCAGCACCTGCATCCTGGAGAAGCCGGGGCTGCGGCGCAGCGAGGCGAAGGCCTTATGCCGCAGATGCCCGCCGTTGTTGAAGACCGGCACCACGACGGAGACCTCCAGCCCGAGCCGCTGCGCCGTCTGCCGTGCGGCCTCGGCCGCGTGGTTCGGCTCGGTATGCACTCGTGGTGGTCCCGGTTCCGGCTGGATCGGAGTGTGGTTGAGGTGATCGCCGAGGAACACGCGGCGGCCCACTGCTTCAGCGTGCAGTCCCTCGGCTGACGGGCGTGAGGTGGACAGGGTGCTCGGCTTCCAGAAGGCGGTCAGTGAGAGGTCCAAGCCTTCAAGACCCTGACGGTGGCGCAGCGCCAGGGAGTCAGTGGAGGCGGCGTCGCCGTCGAGCTTCACGCTGATCGGCGAAGACTGCAGCCGGAAGGCTGCTACATGATCGGCCGTGTAGTCGGCTCCGTATCGCCGTTCAGGGGTGACCGGCATCAGGATCTCGGCCTCCGGGGCTCCGGCGCTGACCAGCTGATCCCAGGTCACCAAGGTGGTCTGTTCGTGCGTCTGCGCCGCGATGTCCGCGGCAAGCTCCTCGGTGATCTCCGCGGTGACGGCGAGGACGCGCTCCTGCGGCAGCTCCACGGGGACACCTGCCACCTCAGCCAGATGGGCGAGTAAGTCCACGCCGTGATTCTGCCGGAACACCTGCCGGATTCCGTCGGATTGTATGCGCCGCAGCATCTCAAGCCCTTCGGCTCCGTCGTCGAGATACTGCAGCATCGCGGCAACATTCTCAGCAGAGTTCGCGATGTGGACCTGAGGATAATAGGAGTTGATCCCCTGGTTATAGGTAGAGAGCACGGCAGTGCCAGATGCCTGCAGTTCCAACGCCCGGTTGGCGAACATTGTCTGGGAATCGGGGACGGAATTCAGGTTCACCGCGACGTCGACGACTCGCTGCAGCCCCATCAGTGCGGTGTGGTCCACGGCGGGGGCCCGGTAGCCCCAGTAGTCGTAGGGGACCAGCTGGTTCGGGCTCGGGTGCTCAGCCTCATAGTAGCGATCGATGATGACGGGGGAGCGACGGGCGGCGAGCGTGCCGTCGAGGATCCACCGGGCATATTCAGCGCGCAGCGGATACTTCTTTCCCATCCATGAGCCGGCAAAGAGCACGGCCTGCGTGGCCGCCGGGCGAGACCCGAGAGGCGAGTGCAGCAGAGGGTTCACCGCGAAGGGCAGCACGCCGACGCTGTGTGCTTCCGGGCAGTCCCGGTGGTACCAGTCGACGGCTTCGACCGCTGTGGTGAGGATATGCTCGCAGGCCCGGGCTACGGCGAGGAACTTCCGGTAGTCCGGGGGGTCCTCCTTGCCGTAGTAGACCGTCGGTATCCCGGCCTGGCGATAGGCGGGGATCAGGGTCTCGATGAGCAGCTGCCGGCGTGAGGCGGCATCGTCGGCGGTGGTGTCCCAGCTGTGGCCGTCGTGCCCCCGCCAGGTGGCGGCCACCAGGAGGAGATCGACGTCGTCGAGGTGGTCCTGCCAGTTCTGCGGTGTCAACGGGACCAACTCGGCGAGCCCGGTGAAGGTGTCGAAGAGGAAGCGGTCGCAGATGATGCCGATCCGCAGGTCCAGCCGCGGGCGTGAGATCCCCATCTCACCGGGGGGCAGCGTGGCGGCGGTACGCTGCAGTGCGGCAACTTCCTGGGGTGCGGAGACGGCGGCATGCGGTGCTTCCGGTGAGCCGACGCTCCGCAGGTGGGCGGCACGGTCGCGGTGGGCGGCGGCCAGGGTCTCCCAGTGCTGCCGGCGGTGGGTCTTCGTCTCCAGGAGGTGGGCGGCGGCCTCGTGGGCACGGGCGGTCGCAGCGGCGGCCTCGTGGGCGCGGGGGTCCTCGGTCGCGGGCATCTGCACGGGGATTTCGGAGCGGCTCACGACGTCGAGCGTATCCCCGCCCGAGCTGTGCTGTGTATCGGGGCGCGCTGGATGGGCGGGCTTTTGGAGGAGCGAGCGGGCCCTTGCTAGACTCACTTCTCGTCGCACATCGGTCACGGCCTTGTGGCCGACCGGTGGAGGTGACGAGCGGGGATGTAGCTTAATGGTAAAGCTTCGGTCTTCCAAACCGACGACGCGGGTTCGATTCCCGTCATCCCCTCCGAACATGTCATCCATGACCGATGACGGCTGCGAGGTGACTATGACCGATGATCCCCAGCGTCTCCGTGTGTTCTTCGTCGTCCAGCCGACGGCCGCCCATTATCGGGAACCGCTGCTGAGATGCCTGCTGGCCTCCGACCATCTGGACATCGACCTCCACGGCCGTGTCACCAATACCGAGGTGCCCTCATCGGAGGAGATCCATTCTGCCTCGCAGGATGTGCTCAGCCAGGTCACGCCCATCGATTTTCGAACTGCCGGAGAGTTCTGGTGGGAACGCGGTCAAGTCTCGGCGATCTGGCGCGGCACACACGATGTCTACGTCCTGGCCGGACGCATCTACACCCTCTCGGCGTGGGTCGCCACGCTGGTGGGGAGGCTCCGAGGCCGCACCGTCCTGTTGTGGGGTCACGGCTGGAAGCGCCCGGAACAGGGCATCAAGCGCCTGCTCAGGCTCGCCCTCTACGCCCTCTGCGACGGGCTGCTCGTCTACGGTGACCGCGCGGTGGCCCTGGGCGTGAGCTACGGGGTGCCCGAGGATAAATTCGCCGTGGTCTACAACAGCATCTACTCCGAGGCCCAGATCGGCGACGTCCGGGCGTCCCGGGCACCTGACGATGCGGACCCGAGCCGCAGTACCGTCCTCTACAGCGCCCGGCTGACCGCCCGGCACCGCCTCGACACTCTGGCTGAGGCTCTGGCCCAGATGACGCAGCCGCCGCGGGCGGTGATCATCGGCGACGGGGCTGAGCGGGAGCGTCTCGAAAGGCGCTTCGCCGAGCTCGACGTCGACGCCGAGTTCCTCGGACCGGTGTATGACCAGTACCGACTGCGTGAGCTCTATGCCCAGGCCTATGCCGCGCTGTCCATCGGCGGGGCCGGCCTCAACGTCACCCAGGCGATGAGCTTCGCCGTGCCGGTGATCGCCGAGGCCGACCACCCGGACTCCAGCCCGGAGATCGAGGCCGTGGAAGAAGGTGTCTCCGGCCGGTACTTCGCCCACGGTGACCCTGCCTCGCTGGCCCGCGTCCTCACCCGGACTCTCGCCGATCCGGCGGAACTCAGGCGCCTGGGCCAGCGCGGGCTGCAGATCGTCCGGGCGCGCTACACCGCCGAACGGCATGCCGAGGCGATCGAAACCTCCATCCTCCGGCTGGCCGAGCGGGCCCGCATCCGCCGGGCTCGCACATCCCGGCGCAGACCCGCCCGGTGGGATGAGCCGACACCTCGGTGATCAACGGGTCTGAGTGATCATCGTGCGTCGGTGATCATCGAGTGGGCCTGCGCCTTCATCTGATCGAACTCGGCGTCGATCTCCGGGTTCGGCCGGTAAGTGGCCTTGGAGACTACGAAAGCGACCAGCAGGTTCAGCGCGAAGCCCGGCACGATCTCATAGAGCTCACCGGCCAGCGAGTCGATATTGCCCCAGACGGCCACAGTCACCGCCCCGGTGACCAGCCCGGAGATCGCCCCGGGCATCGTCAGTCCCCGCCAGTACAGGCTCAGCAGCACGATCGGTCCGAACGAGGCCCCGAAACCGGCCCACGCGAAACCGACCAGCTCCAGGATCGTCGACTCATTGTCCAAAGCCAGCAGCCCGGCGACGAGCGAGACCACCAGCACTGCCGCGCGGCCCAGCACCAGCTCCTGCCTGCGGTTCCTGCTGCTCCTGAATACCCGGAAGATGTCCTCGACCAGGGCGGAGGAGGAGACGACCAGCTGTGAGGAGACGGTGGACATGATGGCCGCCAGCACCGCCGAGAGCAGCAGAGCCGCGATGAAGGAGGGGAACATCGCCTGGGACAGCGCCAGGAAGGCGTGCTCCGGGTTCTCCAGACCGCCGTCATCGGCGAAGTAGGGGATCGCCACCAATCCGGTGAACACGGCCCCGAGGCAGGAGATTCCCATCCACCCGATGCCGATACGGCGCGCGGCCTTGGCATCGGCGGCAGTGCGCAGCGCCATGAACCGGACGATGATGTGCGGCTGGCCGAAGTACCCCAGCCCCCAGGCGGCCGCCGAGATCACGCCCAGGGCGGTACCGCCGGTGAGGATGTTCAGCCGGTCGATGCCCTCGGCGGCGTCCAGTGTGGAGATCTGCGTGGTCATCTCCTCGAAGCCGCCGACGACGGTCACCGCGATGATCGGCACGATCAGCAGACCCAAGAACATCATCGTTCCCTGGACCACATCGGTCAGCGAGGCCCCGAGGAAGCCGCCGATCAGCGTGTAGAGCACGGTCACCCCGGCGACGATGAGCATCCCTGAGGTGTAGTCCAGCCCGAAGGCCAGGCGGAAGAACTCGCCGCCGGCCACCAGCCCGGAGGAGACGTAGAAGGTGAAGAACCCGAGGATGACCACACCGGCGGTCAGCCGCAGGGCATGGTTGGTGGTCTTGAACCGGGCCTCGAAGAAGCTGGGGATGGTGATCGAGTTGTTCGCCACCTCGGTGTAGGCCCGCAGCCGGGGTGCGACGAACTTCCAGTTCAGCCAGGCACCGACGGTCAGGCCGATGGCGATCCACGCTTCGATGAGCCCGGAGGCGTAGATGGCCCCGGGCAGGCCCATCATCAGCCAGCCGGACATATCGGACGCACCGGCGGACAATGCGGCCGTGGTCGGCGTGAGCTGGCGCCCGGCCAGCATGTAGTCCTCGGTGTCGTTGGTCCGCCGGTAGGCGTAGTAGCCGATGGCCAGCATGGCGGCGAAATAGAGACAGACGGCGATCAGCTGCACCGTCGGATCAGCATAAGTGGTCATTCGGCTGAGTATGTCATCGGTACCGCACGTGCCGGGAATCGTGCCCGAGGCAGTTCAGTCCCGCTCCGGCAGGATCATGTTCGTCATCCGCACCGTGGAGAGGCGCCGGTCCTGCTCATCGCGCATCACGATCTCGTGGCAGGTCAACGTCCTGCCCAGAGTGATCGGCGTGCAGGTGCCGGTGACCAGTCCTTCAGTGATCGAGCGGTGGTGCGTCGCCCCGATCTCGGTGCCGACCACCGCACGCTGCCAGCCCAAGGTCAGCCGCACATGGAGCACCGCTGACAGAGAGCCGAGGGACTCGGCCATCACCAGGTGCGCCCCACCGTGCAGCAGACCCACATTCTGTTCGTTGCCGGCGACGGGCATCGTGGCCACCACCCGATCCGGGGTGAACTCCACGAAGCGCATGCCCATCCGTACCGACAACGGCGCGATGCCGTAGGGCCCGCTGTGCTCCCACAGCTCTTCCGGGACTCCGGCGGCGCGGAGCAGGGCTTCACGCTGTGCCGTCGAGGGCTGCGGGGTCGGAGCGGAGGGACGGGTGCGTGCGATGAAATCTTCGATCATGCCCACTAGAGTGACACCGTGAGTCAGACAAGTGAAGCGCGCCCCACATCCATCGACCGGTTGCTGGTCATCGACGGACATTCGATGGCTTTCCGGGCGTTCTACGCCCTGCCTGTGGAGAGCTTCGTCACTGACACCGGCCAGCACACCAACGCCGTGCACGGTTTCACGAACATGCTGCTCAAGCTCATCCGGGAGGAGCGTCCGAGCCACGTCGTCCTCGCCTTTGACCTCGACACCCCCACCTTCCGGCACGAGTCCTACGACGAGTACAAGGGCGGACGGGCGAAGACGCCCGAGGAGTTCCACGGACAGATCGACCTGATCAAGCAGGTCGCCGAGGCCATGCGCATCCCAGCGGTCACGGTCGAAGGCTACGAGGCCGATGACATCGTCGCCACCTATGCCGCTCGGGCGGAGGAGGCCGGCTGGCAGACGCTGATGGTCTCCGGGGACAAGGACACCTTCCAACTGGTCACCGAGCAGACCTCACTGCTCTACCCCACCTCGGGCATCACCAAACTGCCCATCATGGACCCGGCGGCCGTGGAAGAGAAGTTCCTCGTCCCGCCGGGGCAGTACCCGGACCTGGCCGCGCTGGTCGGCGAATCGGCGGACAACCTGCCCGGTGTGCCGAAGGTCGGGCCGAAGACCGCCGCGAAATGGCTGGCCCAGTACGGCTCCACCCGCGGCATCATCGACCACGCTGATCAGATCGGCGGCAAAGTGGGGGAGAACCTGCGGGCTTCGCTGTCCGACGTCGAGCGCAACCTCGAGCTCAACCGGCTGGTCCGTGACCTCGAGCTGCCCGTGGCGCTGGAGGACACCGTATTAGGCACACCGGACCGTGAGCTGCTGGATCCGCTGTTCGACGCCCTGCAGTTCGGTCAGATCCGCGACAGGCTCTACGACATCTTCGCCGAACGGTTTCCCGACTCCGTGGCGAAGCAAGAGCCTACTCACCAGCTGCCCGAGATCCGCCTCGCCGAATCGGCGGAGGACCTCGTCGGACTCGCTGAGGGGCCGCTGGGTGTCGCCCTCTGCCTGGACCGCAGCTGGGAGCACCTCTCGACGAAGGCCAAGCGCGACGAGGCCGCCCGCTGGTCCGAGGCGCTGGCCGTTCTGCTGGCTCCGGCGCCGCAGGGCGAGGAAGAGTCCGGCGCAGTGGTCGCGGTCTCCCTGACCACTGCGGACCAGCAGCTGGACTCAGCCCTGGCGGATCTGCTGGCCGATGAAGACGTCCCGAAGCTCATCCACGATCTCAAGGACGCCGGCCGGCGGTTGTCCTGGCGGGGCCTCAGCCTGCGCGGTGCCGTCGACGACTCGCTGATCTCCGGGTACCTGATCCAACCCGACCGCAGGAACTACACCTTCGAGGAGCTGGTCACCCAGCACCTGCGCCGCTCGAGCGATCCGGCGGACTACCTCGGCGGTGAACAGGACGACGCCGACGCCGAACCCGCCCCGGACCTGTTCAGCTCACAGGACGTGCTCGACGGCGTCTCTCGCCAGATGCTTCAGACCGCCGCGCTGCGGGCACATCTGATGCACCCGCTCTCTGAGGCGTTGGACTCCGAACTCCAAGCCCGGCACGTCGCCGAGCTGCTGCGCGGCCTGGAGATCCCCCTGGCCGAAGTGCTGCTGGACATGGAGCTCACCGGGATCGCGGTCAGCCGTGAGCGGCTGGAATCCCTCGACGCCGACTTCGAGGCCGCCATCGACCGCGCCGCCGAAGGAGCCTACTCGGCCATCGGCCACGAGGTGAACCTCAGTTCCCCGAAACAGCTGCAGACGGTGCTCTTCGAAGAGCTGGGGCTGCCGCCGACGCGGAAGACCAAGACCGGCTACTCCACCGACGTGGAATCCCTGCGCGAACTCCACGCCCGCACTGAGCACCCGTTCCTGGATCATCTGATGGCCCACCGCGACGCCACGAAGCTGCGGCAGACCGTGACCGGGCTGATGGAGACCATCGGCGATGACGGCCGGATCCACACCACCTACGCCCAGACCGTGGCCGCCACCGGCCGCCTCTCCTCGCTGAACCCGAACCTGCAGAACATCCCGGTGCGCACCGCCGAGGGCCGACGGATCCGTGACGCCTTCGTCGTCGGCGAGGGCTGGGAGATGCTGCTGACCGCCGACTACTCGCAGATCGAGATGCGCATCATGGCCCACCTCTCCGGAGATGAGGCGCTGATCAGCGCGTTCGAGGAGGGCGAGGACCTGCACAGCTTCGTCGGCTCCCGGGTCTTCGGCGTCTCCACCGATGAGGTCTCCGCCGAGATGCGCGCGAAGGTCAAGGCGATGAGCTACGGCCTGGCCTACGGGCTCTCCAGCTTCGGGCTCTCCAAACAGCTCGACATCGGCGTCGACGAGGCCCGCGAGCTGATGAGCGAGTACTTCGAGCGTTTCGGCGCCGTACGTGACTACCTGCGCGACGTCGTCGAGCAGGCCCGCGCGGACGGCTACACCTCCACGATCTGGGGACGCCGTCGTTACCTTCCGGACCTGACCAGCGACAACCGTCAGCTGCGTCAGATGGCCGAACGCGCTGCGCTCAACGCCCCCATCCAGGGCTCGGCGGCGGACATCATCAAACGCGCCATGCTCGACGTCGACGTCGCGCTCACCGAGCAGGGGCTCACCTCCCGGATGCTGCTGCAGGTCCACGATGAGCTGATCCTCGAGGTCGCACCCGGTGAGCGTCAGGCGGTGGAGGCGCTGCTGGTCGAGCGGATGTCCGGGGCGGCGGAACTCTCCGTACCGTTGGACGTCAACGTCGGGGTCGGCACCTCCTGGCACGAGGCGGCGCACTGATGGGCCGCGCACCGCAGATCGCACCGCTGGCCGCCGGACTGCGTTCGGCCTCGTTCCCAGCGGGGCTCGATGCCGAGGGCCGGGCGGATCGGCGCTCTGCCGCGTTCACCCGCGCAGTCGAGCAGGGATTCTACGAGCCGTGGGCTGACGGCGAGGTGCTGAACCGGGCGGTGCCCAGCTTCGCCGCCGACGGTCAGCGGCTGGCCGGTGTCTACCCGGAGCCGGGGAGCGTGCCACCGGAGATCGGGTTCACCGAAGAGCACCCGGTGGGCACCTTCATCGACTACGACAAGACCCTCAACGCCGGGAGCCTGCTGCCGGCACGGCTGATCACCGGAGTGACGGTCAACCCCGGGTACCGTCGCCGGGGCGTGCTGAAGCACCTGATGACGGACGCGCTGGCCCGCGCCGTCCGGGACGGGATGCCGATGGCTGCGCTGACCGCTTCGGAGGGCGCCATCTACGGGCGCTTCGGCTTCGGCGTCGCCGTGCGGGAAGCCTCGATCCGCCTGGACCTCGCTGGTGCCCGCAGTACCGGGGCGGCGCTGCGCAGCGCACCGATCGGCCGGGTCCTGCCAGCCGATCCGACCCGGCTGGGCCCGGTCATCGAGACGATCGCCGCCGCCGATCACGCCGTGACGCGCGGCTCGGTGGAACGGCAGGACATCGTCCGGGAACTGGCCACCGGGCGTATGACCAGCTTCAACGACACCTCCTGGAACCGGGCACGCCGGGCGGCGGTGCACGTGCGTGAGGACGGGTCGATCGGTGGGTACGTGTGCTACCAGCACATGGGGTGGGAGACCGAACCGAGCACCGTGCGTGTGGTCGATCTGGCCGCAGCGGAGGAGACCAGTCGTCTCGAACTGTGGCGCTTCCTGACCTCGCTCGACGTCGTCGACCGTGTGACGATGCGGACCGCACCGGTGGAGGACCCGCTCTATCACGCCCTGGTCGACACCCGTGCCTATGAGGTCACTGCGGTCCGCGACATGCTGTGGCTGCGGATCCTCGACGTCCCCGCCGCGCTCGCGGCCCGTCCATGGTCGGGGGAGGGCGAGTTCCTGCTGGAGCTGCAGGACGGTCTCGGCATCATCGACGGGACGTATCGGGTCACGGTGCGCTCCGGCGCCGCGGAGGTCACCGCTCATCACGACGGCGGTGCGGCCCGGGAGCTGCCGGTGCTGCGCACTGATGCGGAGACCCTGGCGGCGCTGTACCTCGGTGACGCCACGCTGGCCTCGATGCACGCCGCCGGGCGCGTGCACGTCGATGCCGCGGCAGATGTCCCCGCCGTCGCCGCTCTGCTGGATTTGGCTGACCGGCCGTACTGCGCGACGCACTTCTGAGGAACACCCGGCACGTTCGTCCCAGAGCTACGCCCCAGTGCTTCCTCCCACAAGGTCCGCCACACGAGGTTTGTCCCAGATTGCGCGGCAGTATAGACTGACCGGGCGCGTTCTGCGCACAGAGTCGATCTCGACGTCTGACATCATCCTCTGCAGGATCCGCTCATGGACGAGCGGGCCCGGCAGGCTGTCATCTGTCCATCGCTCAGTGCACCACAGAGATCGTGCGCTGACACAATACACACCATCCATCATCGGAGCCCCTACTACATGACCACCACCACCAACGCCCCGCAGGTCGCCGTCAACGACATCGGCAGCGAGGACGAATTCCTCGCCGCTGTTGACGCCACGATGAAGTACTTCAACGACGGAGACCTCGTCGAGGGCACGATCGTCAAGGTGGACCGCGACGAGGTCCTCCTCGACATCGGCTACAAGACCGAGGGCGTCATCCCGTCCCGTGAGCTGTCCATCAAGCACGACGTGGACCCGGACGAGGTCGTCGCCGTCGGCGATGAGGTGGAGGCCCTGGTCCTCACCAAGGAGGACAAGGAAGGCCGCCTGATCCTGTCCAAGAAGCGCGCCCAGTACGAGCGTGCCTGGGGCGACATCGAGCGCATCAAGGACGAGGACGGCGTGGTCTCCGGCACCGTCATCGAGGTCGTCAAGGGCGGCCTCATCCTCGACATCGGGCTGCGCGGATTCCTCCCGGCCTCGCTGGTCGAGATGCGCCGCGTGCGTGACCTGGCTCCGTACATCGGCCAGGAGATCGAGGCCAAGATCATCGAGCTGGACAAGAACCGCAACAACGTGGTCCTCTCCCGCCGCGCCTGGCTGGAGCAGACCCAGTCCGAGGTCCGCTCCTCCTTCCTCAACAAGCTCGAGCGCGGCCAGGTCCGCACCGGCACCGTCTCCTCGATCGTCAACTTCGGTGCGTTCGTGGACCTCGGCGGGGTTGACGGTCTGGTCCACGTCTCCGAGCTGTCCTGGAAGCACATCGACCACCCGAACGAGGTCGTCGAGGTCGGTCAGGAGGTCACCGTCGAGGTCCTCGAGGTGGACATGGACCGCGAGCGCGTCTCCCTGTCCCTGAAGGCCACCCAGGAGGACCCGTGGCAGGTCTTCGCCCGCACCCACGCCCTGGGTCAGGTCGTGCCGGGCAAGGTCACCAAGCTGGTGCCCTTCGGTGCGTTCGTCCGCGTGGAGGACGGCATCGAGGGTCTGGTCCACATCTCCGAGCTGGCGGTCCGCCACGTGGATCTGGCCGAGCAGGTCGTCTCCGTGGGTGAGGAGCTCTTCGTCAAGGTCATCGACATCGACCTGGAGCGCCGCCGCATCAGCCTCTCGCTGAAGCAGGCCAATGAGGGTGTGGACCCCGAGGGCACCGAGTTCGACCCGGCCATGTACGGCATGGACGCCGAGTACGACGCCGAGGGCAACTACAAGTACCCCGAGGGCTTCGACCCGGAGACCAACGAGTGGATGGAAGGCTTCGAGGAGCAGCGTGCCGCCTGGGAGGCGCAGTACGCCGCCGCCGAGGCTCGCTGGGAGGCCCACAAGGCGCAGGTCGCCGCGGCGCTGTCGGCCGACGCCGATGCTGCCGCTCAGCAGTCGGTCAGCGGTTCCTCCAAGTCGGAGCCGGCTCCGTCGAACTACAGCAGCTCCGAGTCCACTACGGACGCTGGCATGCTGGCCTCTGATGAGGCGCTTGCCGCACTGCGCGAGAAGCTCACCGGCACCCAGAGCTGATCACCGTATCCTGCCGCTCTGCGGAGGGTACGCCACAGAAGGCCCGTCCCGCCTCGCGCGGGGCGGGCCTTCTGTCATGTCTGGACTCGTCCTGTCTGCCCCGTCTGCCACGGAAGGTCTCTTCTTCCCAGGTGCGGCTCACCAGGTAAGACTGGCCATGTACGGCTGGCCATGGACGGCTGACCATGTACGGCCAGCGCGCCGAGGGCCGTCAGCGGATTGGTGCAGGCTTCGGCTATGGATATGCGTCGGGCTGAGACATAGTCTCAGCCCGACGCACCCACGTAGCTGAGCAGATGGCAGGCTGTAGATGGCAGGCTACGCAGCAGGCGAGGTGCAGCCGCTGACAGGGTGACCGGCAGTCCGGCTGACCGGCCGGGTCGAGACTGTGACCGTGAACTTCGGGTTGCGAGCCAGCTGTAGGGTCGGCCCCACGGCCGCCTCGAGGACGGGCCGGTGCCGCAGGTGGGAGTTCCAGACGCAGTACAGCGCACCGCCGGGGGCCAGGGCTCGTCCGGCTTGTCGGATCATCCTGTGGGCGACCGTCGGGTCCACTGCATTGCCCCGATGGAACGGGGGATTGAGCAGGATCAGGTGCTGCGATGAGTCCGGCAGACTGAGCAGGCCGTCATCGTGGAGGACCTCGATGCGATCGGCCACACCGTTCGCCGCCGCCGTCAGCCGGGCAGAGGCCACCGCGGAGGCGGAGATATCGGTGGCCAGGACGCGCAGGTCAGGACACCGCAGAGCTGCCACTGCGGCGACAGTGCCGTTGCCGCAGCCCAGATCCACCATCGGCACCCCGGTCTCCGCCAGAGACCGCAGCTGCGCAGTGGCCTCGGCGTCATCCAGGACCGTGCTGAGCAGGAACCGGGTGCCGGGGTCCAGTGAGTCGCCACCGTAGACGGCGCCGACCGCGCACAGGGTCAACGGTGCGCCCAGCCCCCATTCTGCGCGGACATCGTAGTCTCGGCATCGTTTCCTCGGCGCCGCAGCGTCCCGGCGCGGCGCCCGGGCAGTGAGGACTCGGGACTTGCTGCGGCCCCGTCCTGCACTGACATCGGTGAAGTGACGGCTCAGGACCTCGTTCATGGACCGGGTCATATGTTTGTCCCGCCCGGCGGCCAAGACCACCACCTGCGGGGTAGCCGAACGAGCAATCAGCGCAGCCCATTCCTCAAGGGTCTCCAAGGACCGAGGCAGCGGCATCAGCACCAATTCGGCCCCGGTGAGCAGCCGCTCATCCAGGGGATCCGTGGCCGGGTCCTCATCGCGAAACCGGCGCACGCGCGTCATCTCAGGCGTCCCGGCGGACAGCGCCGGGGTCAGAGAGTCGGAGCGATCATCGAGAACCGCCACAGCGTGCATCGGTCTGCCGTGCTCGGCGGCAGTGTCCAGCCAGGCTTCAGCGGTGTCGAGCAGCAGCAGATCGGCCGCGTCGCCGTGCAGATCAGGATCATCGCGCAGCTGCGCGGCGAATCGTCCTGGTGTCACGGTCGGCGTCGTCCCCGGGGCAGGCAGGTGGGCGGTGCTCTCGGTCATGAGGCCTGCGTCCAGAAAGTGTCCCCGGCCTGGGGCGTCGCCGTGCCGGAGGACAGAGACGCCAGCAGGGCGGTCAGCCGTGCTGAGTCCTCCCCGGTGTCCGCCGTCGCCAGATGCAGACGCGCGGCGGGCTGGCCGGAGAGCGTCTCCGGGCAGGTGTAATCGGTGTCATCGACCGCGATGCCCTGGCCGCGCAGCTCGTTCTCCCACCGGCCGACCTCGGCGACAGGTGCGAGCACCGTGTGCCGGCGCAGCTGCCGACGCCGTACCAGGTGCCCGCCGGCCGCGGCCTCGGCCACCACTGCTGCCGTGGCATCGGAATAGGCGGAGACGAGTCCGCCGGCGCCCAGCAGCGTGCCGCCGAACCACCGGACGACCACTACGACGACGTCGGAGAGGTCTTGGGCCCCGTCGGGCATCGTGGCGTGGGTCAGGGCTTCGAGCATAGGGGCCCCGGCGGTGCCGGAGGGCTCGCCGTCGTCCTGGGAGCGGCGGATGTCCCGCTGCGGTCCGATGACCCAGGCGCTGCAGTGATGCCGAGCCTCGTGGTGGCGGCGTCGCAGCGTCTCCAGATGGTTCTGGGCCTGGTCAGCCGTCTGCGCACGGGTCAGCACTGCGAGGAACCGGGACTTGCGTCGCTCGATCTCTACGGCCACCTCGGCCTCGGACCGCGGGGCCGTATAGCCGCGTGGCTCAGTGCCGCCGTCGGCCTGGCCGTGGGTCTGTGAAAAGGTGTCCATGCTCTTCAGGAGTCTATCCCGATGACGCACACGCCGCCGGGGGAGAGCGCATCAGCTGCTGTTCTGCCGTATGGTCGGGATACGACCGAGGCCCTTCACGGGTCGGCAGAGCACCGAAAGGCACCGGCATGTTAAAGAGGATCCACGACCTCTTCCGTCTGCGCACCAGCCCCATCCTGTTCTTCACCTCGGCGGGCATCATCCTAGGTTTCGTCGTCCTGACTCTGCTGTTCCAGACGCAGATGGGAAACTTCTTCGGAGACGCCTCCGGGTGGATCTACGACCATCTCGGGTGGTTCTACATCTCCGGAGTGACGATCTTCCTGCTGTTTCTGGTGTTCATCGCGCTCAGCCGCTTCGGACAGATGCGGCTCGGTGCCGATGATGAGAAGCCTGAACACTCTGACATCTCCTGGTTCGGGATGCTCTTCGCCGCGGGTATCGGCACCATCCTGATGTTCTGGGCCGTGGCCGAGCCGGTCAACCACTTCGCCAATCCGCCCCGGGAGGGTGTCGAGAGCGCCTCTCACGAGGCGGCCTCTGAGGCCATGGGCTTCACGCTGTATCACTTCGGCCTGCACACCTGGACGATCTTCTGCCTGCCGGCCCTGGGTTTCGCCTACTTCATCTATAAACGCAACCTGCCTCCGCGGGTGTCCTCGATCTTCCAGCCGCTGATCGGTGAACGGATCCACGGCCCGATGGGGCGGACTATCGATGTGCTGGCCATCGTCGGTACGGTCTTCGGTGTGGCCGTCTCCATCGGTCTGGGCACTCTGCAGATCAACTCGGGGCTCTCCCGGCTCTTCGGCATCGGAGAAGAGGCGCTGTCGCAGATCATGATCATCGCCGTGGTCACCCTCGTGGCGCTGATCTCGGCGATCCTCGGCGTGAACAAAGGCATCAAGCGGCTGTCGAATCTGAACATCTGGGTCGCCATCCTGCTGCTGGTCTTCATCCTCGCCACCGGCCCGACGGTCTACCTGCTGCGCGGAATGATCGAGTGGACCGGCGTCTACGCCTCGATGCTGCCGGAGCTGGCCTTCTGGAACGACACCCTGGCGGACACCGGCTGGCAGAACAGCTGGACCATCTTCTACTGGGCATGGACGATCACCTGGTCGCCCTTCGTGGGCATCTTCATCGCCCGGATCTCTCGGGGCCGGACGGTGCGCCAGTTCGTCGCCGGTGTGCTCGGGCTGCCCACCGCCTTCACCATCGTGTGGTTTGGCGTGTGGGGGACGGGTGTGTTCCACATCGAGTCCGAAGAGGGCGGCGGCCTGATCAGCACAGTGGTCGACAACGAAGATATCCCCGGGGCCATGTTCGAGTTCCTGAGTCACTTCCCGCTGGTCTCGGTCACCTCAGCTGTGGCGATCCTGGTCGTCGGGGTCTTCTTCATCACCTCGATGGATTCCTGCGCCCTGGTGCTGGACAACATGTGCAACGGGTTCGAGGAGGACGCCCCGCTGCATCAGAAGGCCTTCTGGGCGATCTCCATCGGACTCATCGCCGCGGTGCTGCTCACCGCCACCGGTGAGGGTGGGCTCGGGGCTCTAGAGTCGGTGGCCATCGTGTTGGGGCTGCCGTTCTTCCTGCTCGGCTATCTGATCATGTTCAACCTGCTGCGGGCCATGCGTGAGGATGCCGGAGAGGTCGGCTATCTGCGTACCCGCAGGTGGCTGCGCACGCTGCCGCCGGAGGAGTATGAGCGTCGGATGGAGGAACCGGACAAGTCCCTGGCCCTTGCGGTGGTGGCACCGGACTATATGGAGGGCACCCAGCCGGAGAACGCGCCGGAGGTCGAGCACACCGAGCAGCCGGAGATCGTGGAGGAGTACCGCACGCGCAGCGGTGAGATCCCCGTGGTCGATCCGACGGTCCCCTCGGCAGAGTATGAGGCCACCGGGCATAAGACCACGGAGCCTGAGACGACCGGAGACGGGACAACTGGGTATGAGGCCACCGGGCATGAGACCACGGAGCACGACGGCGGTGACCCGCGATGACCCTCGACGTCGGCCTGACCGGTGGGATCGCGGCGGGCAAATCGGCGGTGGCCTCCCGGCTGGCAGCCCGCGGGGCAGTGCTGATCGATGCCGATGTCCTGGCTCGGCAAGTCCTGGCCCCGGGCAGTGAGGGCCTGGGGGAGGTCGTCCGGGTCTTCGGGGATGACGTGCTGGGCTCTGACGGTGCCCTGGACCGTGCTGCGCTGGGAGACATCGTCTTCGGTGACGCCAACGCCCGGGAACGGCTCAATGGCATCGTCCACCCGCGGGTGCGGCGGGCTGCCGAGGCCTACCGTGCGGAGGCCGATGAGCACGCCGTCGTCGTCGAGGACATCCCGCTGCTGGTCGAAACCGGGCAGGCCGAACGCTTCGACGTCGTGGTGGTGGTCAGCGCCCCGCTGGAAGAGCGTATGAGGCGGCTCACCGAAGACCGCGGGATGACGCTCCGGGACGCTGAGGCGCGGGTCGCCGCGCAGGCCACCGATGAGCAGCGCGCCGCCGTCGCCGATCACGTGCTGGTCAATGACGGGACCTTGGAGGAGCTGCACGCCGACGTCGATGCGCTCTGGGAGGAACTCATCTCCCGCGCCTGACCAGCCGTTCCGAGACGCAGTAGGCTGGGTCCATGAGTCTGGCGCCGAAGATCTCCCGCACGGTGGCCCCGTTCGAAGTGGTCAGCCCCTATGAACCCTCCGGAGATCAGCCCAAGGCGATCGAGGAATTGGCGGAGCGGATCGAGGGCGGCGAGAAGGACGTCGTCCTCATGGGCGCTACTGGCACGGGAAAATCGGCGACGGCGGCCTGGCTGGTCGAGCGGATCCAGCGGCCCACGCTGATCCTGGTGCAGAACAAGACCCTGGCCGCCCAGCTGGCCAACGAGTTCCGGGAACTGCTGCCGCACAACGCGGTGGAGTACTTCGTCTCCTACTACGACTATTACCAGCCTGAGGCCTATGTGCCGCAGACCGACACCTTCATCGAGAAGGACTCCTCCGTCAATGAGGAGGTCGAGCGGCTGCGTCACTCAGCCACCAACGCTCTGCTGACCCGCCGTGACGTCGTGGTGGTGGCCACAGTGTCCTGTATTTATGGTCTGGGCACGCCGGAGGAATACATCGCGCAGATGGTGCCGATCAGCCGCGGTGATGTGGTGGACCGGGATGAGCTGCTGCGTCGTTTCGTGAGCATGCAGTACGCGCGCAATGACGCTGACTTCCACCGCGGCACCTTCCGGGTGCGCGGGGACACGGTGGAGATTATCCCCATGTATGAGGAGCTCGCCGTGCGCATCGAGTTCTTCGGCGACGAGGTCGAGGCGATCCACACCCTTCACCCGCTCACCGGCACAGTGGTGCGTGAAGAGGAGGAGATGTACATCTTCCCGGCCAGCCACTATGTGGCCGGAGATGATCGGATGGCCCGGGCGATCGCCCAGATCGAAGATGAGCTGCGGGTGCGGCTGGAGGAGCTGGAGTCCCAGGACAAGCTGCTGGAGGCCCAACGGCTGCGCATGCGCACCACCTATGACCTCGAGATGATGCAGCAGATGGGCTTCTGCAACGGCATTGAGAACTACTCGCGGCATATCGACGGCCGAGGCGCGGGCTCTGCCCCGCACTGTCTGCTGGATTATTTCCCCGATGATTTCCTGCTGATCGTCGACGAATCCCATGTGACGATCCCGCAGATCGGCGGGATGTACGAAGGCGATATGTCGCGGAAGCGGACCCTGGTGGACCACGGTTTCCGGCTGCCTTCGGCCATGGACAACCGGCCGCTGAAATGGGATGAGTTCCTCGAGCGGATCGGTCAGACCGTCTACCTCTCAGCGACGCCGGGGCCCTATGAGCGCGGAGTGTCCGACGGCGTGGTGGAGCAGATCATCCGTCCCACCGGCCTGGTGGACCCCGAAGTCGTGGTCAAACCCACGAAGGGTCAGATCGATGATCTGCTGGAGGAGATCCGTTCCCGGTCCTCCCGGGACGAGCGGGTGCTGGTGACCACGTTGACCAAACGCATGGCCGAGGACCTCACCGAATATCTGCTCGAACACGGGGTTGCCGTGGAGTATCTGCATTCGGATGTGGACACGCTCAAACGCATCGATGTGCTGCGGGAGCTGCGCAAGGGCACCTACGACGTCGTCGTGGGCATCAACCTGCTGCGTGAGGGGCTGGACCTGCCGGAGGTGTCACTGGTCTCGATCCTGGATGCCGATAAGGAAGGCTTCCTGCGTTCGACCACCTCGCTGATTCAGACCATCGGACGTGCCGCGCGCAATGTGTCCGGCCAGGTGCATATGTACGCCGATACGGTCACCGATTCGATGCGGCGGGCCATCGATGAGACGGAGCGCCGCCGTGAGGTGCAGATTGCCTACAACACGGAGCACGGGATCGATCCGCGGCCGCTGCAGAAGAAGATCGCTGACATCACCGATCAGCTGGCCCGCGAGGATGCTGACACGGCCGATCTGCTGCAGGGCATGGGCGGGCTGGCCACCGGTTTCGAGTACGGCAAGGGCCACCGCGGACTGACCCAGTTCCGCAAGGACGACGGCGACGCCGGTGAGTCCGGTGCCGCCGGAGGTCCGGACGCGGAGCAGGCGGGCGCTGCCTCGACCACACCGGCTACGGACCTGGCGGATCTGATCGAGCAGATGACCTCCCAGATGCACCACGCCGCGGAGGAGCTGAACTTCGAGGTCGCCGCACGGCTGCGTGACGAGATCGGAGACCTGAAGAAGGAGCTGCGGCAGATGCAGCGCGCCGGCCACGACTGAGCCACGACTGAGCCGCGGACCGTTCAGCGGGGCAGCACCACCGGGCTTCCGGTGTCCGGATCCTCGATGACCCGGCAGGGCATGCCGAAGAGCTCCTGGACCGTCTCAGCGGTGAAGACTTCTGCCGGTGGGCCTGCCGCATGGATTCTGCCCTCGCGCATGGCGATGAGATGAGTGGCCCACCGGGCGGCGTGGTTGAGGTCATGCAGCACTGCGACGATGGTGCGGCCCTCGGCGCGCAGACTCTCGAGCAGCCGCAGCACCTCGACCTGATGGGCGACGTCCAAGTAGGTGGTGGGCTCATCGAGCAGCATCAGCCCGGTATCCTGCGCCAGGGCCAGCGCAATCCAGCATCGCTGACGCTGGCCGCCGGAGAGCGTCTCGACGGCGCGGCCGCCGAGCTCATCGAGTCCGGTGCGGCGCAGCGCCTCCGTCACAGCCTCGGCATCGGCCGGGCTCCACTGGGCGAAGAAGGACTGGTGGGCATAGCGGCCACGGGCCACCAGATCGAAGACGGTGATCCCCTCCGGAATAGGGGGCTGTTGGGGCAGCAGACTCAGCTGCCGGGCCAGCACTGCGGGCCGCAGCGTGGCGAGCGCTTCTCCGCCGAGGGATACCCGGCCCTGCTGCGGTGTCAGCAGCCCGGCCAGAGTGCGCAGCAGCGTGGACTTTCCGCAGGCATTGGGCCCGAGGATCACCGTCAGAGACTCCGGCGGGATCACCGCGGAGACGTCACGCAGCACCGGCGTCACCTCAGTGCGGCTCGTCCGGTATCCGACCTGGAGCCCTTCCGCGCACAGAGTGTTCCCGGTGTGCCCCGTGTGCCCGGTTCGCCCGGAGTAGCCGGTGTTCCCGGAAGCTGCCGAACACTGTGATCCGGTGATCGTCTCAGATTTCTCTTCCTCGCTCATCCCCGTCCTCTCTCACGGAACAGCACCCACAGCAGATAGGCCCCGCCGATCAGTACGGCCACCACTCCCACCGGCAGCACTGCCTGGGGCCAGGCATGCTGGGCGAGCAGGTCCGCACCGGTGAGCAGCACAGCTCCGACGGCGGCGATGCCGAGGGGATCGAAGAACCCGGCTCGCCGCAGCCGACGGGCGATGTGCGGCGCTGCCAGGGCGATGAACGGAATCGGCCCACTGATCGCCGTCACGGCGGCCACCAGCCCGATCCCGGCGATGACGGCGAGGATCTTCACCCGCTCCGGACGTGCACCGGTCATCTGCGCAGTGTCCTCGCCCAGTGCCAGCTGCCTCAGCCCCCGAGCGATCGGCGGCACCAGCAGCAGGAACACAGCGCCGATCCCGGCAGCCACCAGCAACGAGGACCACTGCACGGTGGCCAAGGTGCCCGCACCCCAGACAGCGGCGCGCAGCGCCACACTGAGATCGGAGGAGACGGAAAACCAGGTGTTCAGTGCCGTGAGCATCGCGCCCACAGCAATGCCGACGACGATCAGCCGGAACCCCTGGAGCCCGTTCCGGTAAGCCAGCAGATAGACGGTCAGAGCGGTCAACAGGCCCCCGACGACAGCGCCGGAGGCCAGCGCCAGCGTGCCGGTGCCGCCGGCGACCAACACCACCAGGACTCCGGAGTAGGCACCGGTGGTGAGCCCGATGACGTCGGGGCTGCCCAGGCTGTTGCGGGTCAGCGCTTGGAAGACCGCCCCGGAGATCCCCAGGAAAGCGCCGAAGATCGCCGCACCGAGAGCCCTCGGTGCCCGCCATTGCCACACGACCATGCGATCCAGCCGATCAGCCTCGGGCAGCAGTGCCTCCAGCACCTGCTGCGCGGACAGCGGCCGATCGCCCAGGCACAGGGCCAGCAGCACCAGTAGGACAGTCAGTGTGCCCAGACCCGCTGCGCTGAGCAGTCCCCGGGTGGAGAACCGTCGGCTGAACCGGCCGATGCGCAGGACTCGGATATCAGGCTCGCTGCGCGTGCTGCGTGCCTGCTGCAGGCTCTCGGCTCGCTGCTCAGGTGTCATAGCGTGTTCCGGTGGCTGTGGCGGATCAGGGCGATGAGCACAGGGGCACCGAGCAGGGCGACGACCACTCCGACCTGCAGCTCCGCCGGCCGGACCACGAGCCTGCCGAGCACATCGGCTCCGACCAGCAACGACGGCGCGAAGAGCAGGCACAGCATCACCATGCGGCGCTGATCGGTGCCGACGAAGGGCCGCAGCGCATGGGGCACCATCAGCCCGACGAAGGCGATAGGCCCGGCCGCGGCCGTCGCGGCGGCGCACAGCACGGTGATCGCCCCGACGCTGAGCCACCGGGTGCGGGTCACGTTCACCCCGACGGACCGTGCGGCCTCATCGCCGAGTCCCATGGCGTTGAGCGAGCGGGCCAAGACCAGCGCCAGGATCACCCCGGCCCCGATCAGCGGGGCGACCGCCTCCAGGGTTCCCGCGGGCCGGTCGGCGAGACTGCCGGCATCCCAGAACCGCATCCGATCGAAGACCTGTGGCCGCAGCATCGCCAGCGCTCGGCTCGCCCCGGTGAACACCCCTGAGACCGCCACACCGACCAGCACCAGGCGCACCGGAGTGGCGCCCAGCGTGCCTCCCATGGCCAGCGCGTATACCAGTGCGGCACCGAGGAAGGCCCCGGCCAGAGCGAACCAGAGGTAGCCGCTGATCGTGGTGAGACCGAAGACGGCGACGCTGAGGGCCACCGCCAGTCCGGCACCGGCGGTGACCCCGAGCAGGCCAGGGTCGGCCAGAGGGTTGCGGGTCACTGCCTGAGCCAGTGCTCCGGCCACTCCCAAGGCGGCGCCGACGAGGACACCCAGCAGCGTCCGGGGCACACGCAGGGCCGTCACCGTCTGATGGTCGATGCCGCCGTCGCCGGCGACCAGCGATTGCCACACCACCTGTGGGGACAACCCTCCAGAACCGATGAAGAGGCTCAGCACGCAGAGTCCCACCAGAAGCACTGACCCCACCACCGCCGCGACGGCGGGCCTGGTGAGTGTGCGGGTCAGGGCGAGCATCCGGTTCCCGGCGCGTCGTCGCGCGGTTCCAGCACCCAGGCGGTCATGCCCCATCCCAGGTCGACCCGTGTGCGAACGATTCGTCCGGAGCGGCGCATCAGAGTATCCACTTCGTGGAGTCCGCGCAGCGGAGCCCCGGCCCGCCCCAGTGCGAGCAGGTTCTGTGCGCTGGCCTCCGTGGAGAGTTCATCGAGTCCTACCTGGTCGATGAGCACCGCCGGGGCGTCGAAAGCGCCCAGTTCTCGCAGGTGGTCTTCAGCCTCAGCCTCGGTGAAGGTGCTGAGCTGCAGGACTGAGACACGGACCGGAGCATGTGCGCGCTCCTGTACCATCTGGCGTGTCAGCACGGCCGTTGTGTTGTGTGTTGGGTGGTGTTCGGTGATGATCTGCCGCAGCGCGGAGGCCCCCGGCCCGCTGAGGGCTAGGTCACGGGGATCCCAGGGCTCCAGAAGACGTCGGAGCCCGTGCTGCAGATACATCAGCCCCTCAGCCTGGTCTGTCAGGCCTTCGCGGATCATGCGCCCCTGCTCGGTGTCCTTCCGAAGGGAGGTGGCGAAGCTCGAACCGTGGACGTGCCACCAGGCGGGAGTGCGTACGGGGTCCTCCGGGGGAGTGCGCAGTGCCGCGGCCAGCCCCTGCAGTGCCAGGGTCTCCTCCGCCTCCAGGCCCAGGAACTCCTCGCGCTGGTGCTCATCCTCAAGGAGCGTGACGGCGGGTTCGCCCAACTGAAGAAGGGGCGCGTGTGCCGATGGGCTCCCCGGTGCGGACGATTCAGCGGCATCTGCCGCGGCATCTGCAGCGGAGCGGATCAGTCCCAGATCCTGCAGGGCCGTCACCAGCGGCTGGAGGCGCAGCGGATCGGTCCCGCAGCGGTGGGCCAGATCGGTGATGTCACCGGGTTCCTCGTCGAGGGCGTCGAAGAGCCCCAGCTGGAGTCCGGCGCGCACGGCGAACCAGCCCAGCGGGCTCGGCGGCAGCGCCGGAGCTCCAGCTGGCGCCTCGGACCCCACTGCCGAACCAGGTGTCACAGTCGATTCAGGCACCACAGCGTGCCCGGAGGCGTGCTCGTCGCCGTCTGCGGACTCCTGGCGGATATGCCAGTACCCGGTGATCGAGAGCAGCTCGCGGGGAATTCTCCAGGTGCGACGCGCCAGCCTCCGTAGGCCGAGCAGGGAGCGGGACTCACCGGCCACCCAGAGGAACACCCGTCCCGGCTGCTCATCGGCCGCGGGTGCGAAGAGGTCCTTCGGCAGAGCCTCCTGCACCGCATGGGACACGTATTCGCTCTCGGGTGTGGCCATGGGGATCCAGTGCACACGGTCACCGGCCCGTTCCGCCAGAGGCTGCCGGGCAGCATCGTCGACGGTGAAGAGCACGGCCTGCACCGGGGCCGCGGTCGGCCGTTCCTCGAAGAAGCGGCCGACCGCCGGCAGCGCAGATTCGTCACCGATCACCACCATCGTCTCGATGTCCTCGGGCAGCACCAGGCTCGACTTCGGGCCCACCACGGCCAAGAGGTCCCCGATCTGCGCGGAGCGGGCCCAGGCGGCCGCAGGCCCGGAGCCGTGGAGCACGAACTCCAGGTCGAACTCGCCGGTCACCGGGTCCACGCGGCGCGGTGTGTAATCGCGTATGATCCGGTGAGCAGCGGCGGTCCACTCGATTCCGTCAGGCAGCTGACGCGGCAGCGCAGTCTCCACAGGCCCGCCCTCGGCCAGGATGATCTTCACATGGTCATCGAACCCGGGCGCCGAGAAGGCCGGGAAGTCCATACCGTCGCGGTGGAAGGCAGCCACCTCGGGGCCGCCCAGACGCACCCGGCGCATCCGTGGGCCGAGGTCCTCGAGCGCGACCACCTCGGCCCGTCGCAGCACCAGAGGGTGGACGATCAGCTGGTGGCTGCTCACGAGCTGAACGTCTCTTCGACGATGTCGAGCATCTCGATGGCCTCGTCATAGTCGTGCCGCAGCACCCAATAGGGCAGATCGTAGGCCTCATCGTTATCCATCGCCGGAAGGCTGCGCCAGACGGACTCCTCACGGAGGTCCTCAGCGGAGTATGTGTCGGTGTTGAAGCCGAAGACGAACAGTGTCTCAGCGTCCATGATCTGTCCCAGCTGCTCGGTGGAGAGCTCGGCCATATCACCGCCGGGGACATAGGGGTCCAGCTCATGCTCCTCGCCCAAGGGCGCGATCTCGAAACCGAGATCCTCGAAGACGCGGGGGAGTCCGGTGTCCTCCAACACCAGGTAGGGAGTCCCGTCGGCGAGCACTGAGACGAAGGAGGTCGGCTGCGGGGGAAGCTCGATCGCCTCGGCCACCTCCTCCAGGCGAGCCTCATAGTTCTCTACGCTGTCCTGGTAGGTCTCCGGCTCATCGAACACGTCCTCAGCGAGGAAAGAGTACTGCTCCTGCCAGTCGGCCAGTTCCTGGTCGACCATGACCGTCGGAGCGATGTCCGAGAGTTCCTCGTAGGCCTCCTCCGCCTGGAAGTATGGGAAGCCCCAGCCGCCGGCGATGATCAGGTCCGGATCCATCTCCAGCACCGCTTCGAGGTCGAAGCCTTCGGGGCTCCACGGCAGGAACTCCGTGCCGTCCTCCTCAGGCGCATCGCCCCACAGCTCCGAGAACTCACCGTCGGCGTCGGCGTCCTCGGGCACCATCCCCACCACCGGAATGCCCAGGTCATAGAGATAGCCGGCCAAGGCATAGTTCAGCACGACGACGCGCTCGGGGTTCCCCGGCACCTCGACCTCACCCATCGGGGTGTCCACAGTTCGCGGTGCGGAGTCTGACTGCTCGCCACCGCCGTTCTCCGCCCCGCTGTTCTGGCCGTCGCCCTCACCCGGCGAGCAGGCGCTGAGAGCCAGTACGAGTGCGGTGGCCATGCCGACCGAGGCGGTGATCAGTCGGCGGGGAGGCCGGTCAGTGAGCCGGTTTTCTGGGTTGAGAGGTGAGGCGAAGCCGTGCATGGGACCTCCGAAGGGGCACGTCGAGCAATTAGAGCATTAGTACATGTGGGAATTGACCCAGGCGAGTCTATCCATAAGAATCTGCGGTGGACGGTCCGGAGGTGACATCACCTCTGCTCCCAGCTGACATGCCCGCAGGGGGTCTGACCGTGAGGGCGCCAGGAGGGTGTGATGTCGTTCAGTCCGGAGCTCATCGGTGCGGTGCCGGAGAACGCGGTGCGGTTCCTCGGGCACGCGCCGCACCGCCATGACCAGCCGCATCTGGTGCATCTGGTGATCGGTCAGGGGGTGCTCACCCTGGGTGACCGTGAGGTGACGATGGAGCCGCGCAGCTGTGTCTGGCTCGCCGCCGGAGTGCTGCACGGCCTGCGTCTGAGCGGGCGGGCCATCGCTCTGGGTCCGGTGCTCGCGGAGCACGTGACCCCGGAGGATAAGGTCGAGGTGCTCGGCGTCGTTCCGGCGATCCATGACCTGATGCTGGCGCGGATGGCGGCCGCACCCCGGACGCCTGAGCAGCTGGATCGGTTCACCCATGCACTGGAGGAGATCCTGCTGGGACTGCGCCGCGAGCCGTTCGCCGTGCCGAATCCACGGCATCCTGTGGCGCGTCGAGTCGGGGAGCGGGCGATGGTCTCGGCTGAGCAGCTCTTGGAATTGGTCGGTGAGGAGGGTGTGAGTGTCCGTCAGGTGCAACGGCTCTTCCTGGCGGAGACGGGAATGACGTTCTCGCGATGGAGGCGCCGACGTCGGCTGGGCCGTGCCGTGCGCGTCATGGCCTCAGGGGGTTCGGCGTCGACGGCGGCCCGTATAGTCGGTTATGCCAGCAGCCGTGCGCTGCTGCGTGCGATGAGCGCGGAATCGGGTGTGCCGGTGTCGCGGCTGCCGCAGGAGCTCATGGGGCCCCGGGGTGTATCGAAGATCCCCGCACCCTAGAGCAACGAAAAAGCTTATATATCTGTCTATATAAGTGCTAACGTGGTCTCATGTCGAGGAGCGAAGAGGCAGGCTCATCCGTGGTCCCGAGCACAGGAGCCGATACCCGGCCGAGCAGCCCGCCAACCCCGCCGCCTGTCGGACTCATCGCCGATATCGTCGCCTCCCGGGGTCTTGAGGACCGCGCCGCCGCGCAGAAGACGATCCACGCCGCCTTCGCTCAGGCGCATGAGGTCGTACTGCCCCGGGAGTCGGCCTGGGCGACCGTCGGGGACGAGTTCCAAGCCGTCTACCTCACCTGGCAGGACGCCGTGCGAGCCACGCTGCGCCTGATGGTCGAGCTTCCCGAAGGGCTGCGTCTGCGCTGCGGTTTGGGGGAGGGGGAGATCAGCGACGTCGAGCCCGGTGCCTACGGTCCCATCCAGGAGGGGCAGGGGTGGCTTCACGCGCGTGCTGCCGTCGATGAGGCCGCCGCCCGTCAGGGCAGACGTGATGAGACGGTCAGCTGGTTCAGCGGTACTGATCCTGTGCGAGCTGCGGCGGTCAATGCGCATCTGTTGCTGCGTGATCACATCGTGTTCCGGATGAAGGCGCGGGAGCGGCGCCTCTGCGCGGTGCTTCTGGCCGGAGGCACCCAGAAGCAGGCGGCCGCTCAGGAGCGCATCTCGCAGTCGGCGGTCTCGCAGTCGCTGCACAGGTCCGGCGGGGCGGCTCTGGTGGAGTTGGATCGTGTGCTGGCCGAGTCAGGGCTGGAATCGGACCCAGGAACGGTGCCAGATTCGGAGCCTGTATGACAGTCCTGCTGCTGTTCACCATCGCCGTCTGTGACCTGATCCCTCTGCTCACTGTCTCTTCTCTGCCGGGTGTGTCGTCGTCCGCTGACGGCGGGCGGATGCTGCGCCGAGTCCTCTGCGTCGGTGCGCTCGTCATCATTGCGGTCCTCGCGCTGCTCGTACTGCCTGTGCCGTGGTGGAGCGGGCCGGCAGCGGCGCTGGCTGGTGGGGTGTGGCTGCTGCTGCGGACGCGCACCCCTGCCGCTGCAGTGGTCATGGTCGCAGCAGTGGGGGCCTGTGCGTTGGTGGAGACAGGCCTCGGGGAGGGGATCGGCCGGGGGATACCCGTCGGTCTGACCGTGGCCGCCGTCCTGCTGTTCCTCACTGAGTCCGCGAACTGCGTGACCCGGGCAGTGCTTGACCTCACGGGCCGGGGCGCCTCGGCCGATGACGGCCTGCGCGGTGGCCGCGTCATCGGACCGCTGGAGCGTATTCTCATGGCAGTGCTGGCCCTGTTCGGCGCTCAGGCGGTGATCGCGGCATTGGCTGCGGCGAAGGGCATCGTACGGTTCCCCGCCATCTCCAGCGACCGCCCGGGCGGGACGCGGGCGGAGGAGTTCCTCATCGGCTCGTTGACCAGTTGGAGCCTGGCCGGCGGCGGGGCGCTGCTGCTCTGGGCAGCGTCAGTGCTCTGATCCTGCGCGGACCACCCACCGCACATTTATCCGAACTCTCTCGGAAATCCGGCCTCTATAAGGCACGGACAACTGAAAGGAGTCGGATAAACGTGCTGTGGGAGTGTAGAGTTGCCCTCGACGTGAGGGAGTATCCCCCGCGCTGTGCACGTCAGCACGCAGATCGCCGTCGATCTGCCGGGCACAGCGGTCCGTGCGAGAAGTCCCCTGGGGCTCCGGCGGGCGGAGAGACTCACGGGGCCTCAGCGTCCCCTGACACCTCTCACGAAAGGTCCACGTCCTGCCATGGAGATCACCCCGCTGCTCTGGGGCATCACGATCGCACTGATCGTCGGCCTGCTGCTCTTCGACTACATCTTCCACGTCCGCAAAGCCCACGTCCCCACCATCCGTGAAGCGGCGATCTGGTCTGCGGTCTACGTCGGCATCGCCCTGCTCTTCGGTCTGATGTTCTTCGCGGTCGGAGACACCGCCCATGCAGTCGAGTACTACGCCGGCTACCTCACCGAGAAAGCGCTGAGCGTCGACAACCTCTTCGTCTTCCTGGTCATCATGGCCTCCTTCCAGGTGCCCCGCGAATACCAGCAGAAGGTGCTCCTGTTCGGCATCACCTTCGCGCTGATCTCACGCACGGCGTTCATCCTGGTCGGTGCGGCCATCATCGAGGCCTGGTCCGACGTCTTCTACCTCTTCGGCATCCTGCTGCTGCTCATCGCCGGCCAGCAGCTCAAGGGGGAGCTGACCGGAGACAAGGACAAGGATGAGGCGGACAACATCATGGTCCGCACCGCCACGAAGATCCTCCCGGCCCATGACGAGTACGTCGAAGACAAGCTCTTCACCCGGGTCAACGGCAAGCTGCTGATCACCCCGATGCTGCTGGTCATGGTGGCCATCGGCGCCACCGACCTGCTCTTCGCCTTTGACTCCATCCCGGCGATCTTCGGCCTGACTCAGGAGCCGTACATCGTCTTCACCGCCACGGCCTTCTCCCTGATGGGTCTGCGGCAGCTGTACTTCCTCATCGACGGGCTGCTGGACCGCTTGGTCTATCTCTCCTACGGTCTCGCCGCGATCCTCGGGTTCATCGGTGTGAAGCTCATCCTCCATGCCCTGCACGAGAACAACCTGCCCTTCATCAACCAGGGCGCGAACGTCCCGGTGGCTGAAGTGCCGACGAACATCTCCCTGGTCGTCATTATGGTCATCCTGCTGGTCACCGTGCTCCTCTCGCTCTACAGCCCCAAGGGCAAGGCGCTGCGTGCCCTGCAGAATGCCGAGCGCTTCGCCTTCCGCTACACCAAGCTCGACGAGGACGCTCCGGCACAGGAGCGCGCCGAGGCCGAGGAGCGGATGGACCGCTGGACCCAGGCGGCCGAGCAGGTGGCCCCGAAGTTCCGCGAGGAGCTCATCGAGCACAAGGACCGGTACTCGCAGATCATCCGGACCGCGCACGAGACCAGGTTGGCCTCTGCTCAGGCTGCCGGACGCCAGGCCCCGGTCTCCGAGGACATTGTGGAGCAGAACGGGCCCTCGCTCTGAGTCGAGCTATTCTGTGCTCTCTGCCTCATCCAGCTCATCCAGTCCAGCCAACTCATCCAGCCCATCCAGCCTGTCCAGCTCCGTCAGGCGCAGCAGCTCCCGCAGGATCCGCCCGCCGTCGTCGCTGAGCCCGTCGTGGTGGAACTCATCGGTCTCCCAGACACGGAGACCGGCGACGGCGCAGGCGGTCTCTCGGGAGAGGACCCGGTCGACGTAGACGTCATGGGTGTAGACCGCGGCGGCGGCCGGGACCCGGTTGCGCGACAGACGCTCGGCGTCGTAGAGCGGTTCCCAGTCGTCGACGGCGGCCAGGGCCTCCGCCGCCTCGTACAGCGGGGCGATCGCCGGATCCTCGGCGATGTGCTCGGGGAGGATCATCTCCCCGGTCAGCAGGGGTGAGTCAGCTTCCGGGGAGAACTCCGGGAACTCGTCGCGGACCCGCCAGGCCGCCCAGCCGGTGTCTCCGCGCCCCTCGGTGAGCTCGGCGGGCTGTCCGTAGATGGACTCGTGCATCACCGCGTACATCGGGTTCGCCCGGAAGCTCAGCTGCTCGTGGACCGCCGCGAGGAACGTCTCCGACAGCGCCTCTGGCCCCTCGCAGAAGGCATCCTCGAGCAGGAAGTGCAGACCGTCGGCCCGGGTGTTGCCGCCCAGGGTCATCCCCAGCATCTGCAGTCGGGGCACGGTCAGCGTGGAGCCGTCGGGCAGCCGTTCGGGTGCACCGGCCTCGGACCGGCGGCGCAGATGCGCGACGACGGCGTCGAGCCGTTCCCGGTCCGCCGGGAAGCGTGCGAAATGATCAGCGTTGCGCGCGGCCATCCGGCGGTATGTGGCCCGGTAGACCCGGTCTGCGTGACCGGTGAGCGGGGCCAGCCCGCCGGTGAACAGCGCTCGGTCCACCGACTGCGGCGCCAGTGAGAGATAGGTGAGCAGACAGAATCCGCCGTAGCTCTGCCCCAGGACCGACCAGGACTCCACGCCCAGGGCCTGACGCAGCGCCTCGGCGTCGCGGACGATGGAATCGGCACGGAATCGCCTCAGGTAGGCGACCTGCTCCTGCACGTTCCCGCGGGAGGTGACCGTCCGTGCGGTCAGCGGCGTGGAGAGCCCGGTGCCGCGCTGATCGAGCATGATGACCCGGAACCGGCGCAGTGCCTCAGTCATCCAGCCGGGAAGCCGTGGCGCCCGCACCCCGCGTCCGCCCGGTCCACCTTGGAGGAAGAGCAGGCAGGGTGTGTCCGTCTCACGGCCGATGGACTCTGGGCTGGTGGACTCCGAGCTGGTGGACTCCGGCCTGATGAACTCCCGGGCGAAGATCTCGAGGCGTTCTGCCTCAGGATCTTCTGCCTGCGCCCAGTCCAGGGGAACCCGGATCCGGTGCTCACGCATCCGCGTGCCGTCCCTCAGGGCCGTCGTATCGTCTGCGGGGTGTCGCTGCACGTCCATCTCTCGTCTAGAAGTCGACCGATGAGGGGTCACTGATGTATCCCGGTGATGTATATCACCGATGTGTGTGTCACTGATATATGTCTATATGTCACCGACGCGATCGATGCGCACCGCCGGTGCGCCCTGTGCGTCTGAGGCCTTCAGGTCGATCCACGCATGGATGCCCCAGTCGTGGTTGCCGGCAGAGTCGTCGAGCACCTGCACGGCACGCCAGAACCCCGGGGCCTCAGCGGGTTGCTCATCAATACGGATCAACCCGGGACCACGGGCCTGAGCATCGACGTAGACATCGTCATAGATCTCGAAGAACGCATCCATGGCCGCACCCCAGCGCTCGGCGTCCCAGCCGGATTCCTCACCGTCGAGCTCCTCCAGCCGGGACTCCTTCTCCTCGGCGAAGAGCTCGGCCCGCAGGAACATCGCATTGCGCACCATCACACGGAACGCCCGGATGTTCGAGGTGACCCCGGCAGGGGCGTCCGGCTCGTTGGAGCTGAGCCCAAGATCCGCGGCCGTGGAGTCCTCCGCGCCGGAGGACAGCCGCTCCCACTCTTCGAGCAGGGAGTTGTCGGTCTGCCGGATCAGCTCGCCCAGCCATTCGATGAGGTCTTCGAGCTCCTCGGTGAGCATCTGCTGGGGAACGGTCTGCCGCAGCGCCTTATACGCATCGGTCAGATAGCGCAGCAGCACCCCCTCAGACCGGGCCAGCTGATAGAAGTTGACCATATCGACGAAGTTGAACGCCCGCTCCACCATGTCCCGGACCACGGACTTTGGCATCAGCTCGTGATCACCGACCCACGGATGGGCCTGCCGGTAGACCTCGAACTGCTGGGTCAGCAGCTCGGCCAGCGGCTGGGGATGGGTGAGCTCATCGACGATGCGCATCCGCTCCACATACTCGACCCCCTCGGCCTTGAGCTCGGCGATCCGTTCACCCTTGAGCTTCTTCACCTGCGCCCCGGTGACCTGGAACGGAGTCTCCAGAATCGACTCCACGACGGAGACCACATCCAGGGCGAAGGACTCGGACTCCGGATCCAGCAGGTCCAAGGCCGCCACGGCGAACGGTGCCAGGGGTTGGTTCAGCGCGAAGTCATCCTGCAGATCCAGGGTGAGATCGACGGTGCGCCCGTCCTCATCGGGCTCCTCGAGACGTTCCAGCACCCCGGCGGCGAGCAGCTCCCGCAGGATCTGCAGCGCCCGTCGCAGCAGGATCGTCTGCCGCGCGGGGCTCTCATCGGAGGCGCGGATCATCCGGCGCATCGCCAGGATCGGATCCTCCGGGCGCTGCAGCAGCTGCAGCACCATCGCGTAGGTGACCTCCATCCGGGAGACCATCGCCTCCGGGACAGCCTCGACGAGACGGTCGAAGGTCTTCTCCGACCAGGAGACGAAACCCTCCGGCGGTTTCTTCCGCCCGGCCGAACGCATCGCCTGGGCGACCTTCTTCTCATCGTCGCCGTGCTTGGCCCGGGCCTTGGCCAGGGCCTGCTCGTTCTCGATCACGTACTCCGGCGCCTGAACGATGACGGTGCCTTCGGTGTCATAGCCGGCGCGTCCGGCACGTCCGGCGATCTGATGGAACTCCCGGGCGTTGAGCTGACGTCGGCGTTCTCCGTCGAATTTGCTCAGCGCGGTGAGCACCACCGTCCGGATGGGCACATTGATGCCCACACCGAGGGTGTCAGTGCCACAGATGACCTTCAGCAGCCCCTCCTGAGCCATCGACTCCACCAGGCGCCGGTACTTCGGCAGCATCCCGGCGTGGTGGACCCCGATGCCGGCGCGCAGCAGTCGGTTGAGCATCTTCCCGTAGCCCTTGGCGAAACGGAACCCTTCGAGGCGCTGCCGGATGCGTTCTTTGTCCTGTGGGCCCAGCACGTTCAGCGAGGCCAGCCCGACTGCGCGCTCAGCGGCCTCGCGCTGGGAGAAATGGACGATATAGGCCGGGGCCTTGGCCTCGGCGACCAACTGCTCGAGTCTTTGCTGCAGCGGGGTGGTGGAGTATTCGAAGTCCAGGGGCACCGGACGTTCGGCGGAGGAGACGGTGACCACGTCACGGCCGGTGCGTGCGGCGATGCGCTCTTCGAACCGAGTGGTGTCTCCCAAGGTGGCTGACATCAGCAGGAACTGGGCCTGGGGCAGCTCCAGCAGCGGCACCTGCCAGGCCCAGCCGCGCTGGGGGTCGGCGTAGAAGTGGAACTCGTCCATCACCACTGGGCCCAGATCGGCCTCGCGGCCGTCGCGGAGGGCCTCATTGGCCAGGATCTCCGCAGTGCAGCAGATGATCGGTGCCCCGGAGTTGACCGCGGAGTCCCCGGTGACCATGCCGACCTGCTCGGCGCCGAAGATCTCCACCAGGGCGAAGAACTTCTCGGAGACCAGGGCCTTGATCGGTGCGGTGTAGATGCTGCGCAGCCCCCGGGAGAGCGCGAACAGGTGTGCGGCCACCCCGACCAATGACTTCCCGGAGCCTGTCGGGGTGGCCATCACCACGTGATCGCCGGCGGCCAAGTGCATCGCCGCATCCTGCTGGGCGGGGTAGAGCCTGAGGCCTCGTGACTCGGCCCAGGTGATGAAGCCCTCCAGCAGGGCGTCATCGTCAGGGGTGGAGCCGTCTTCGGCCGTGATCTTCTCCAGCGGTGAGGTCGGCACTACCAGCCGCGCTCCCGCCATTGGGGCAGCTCAGCCCGCTCAGCGCCGAGCGTGGTGGGGTCACCGTGGCCCGGATGGACCAGCGTGTCATCGGCGAACCGTGCGAAGAGGCGGGATTCGACGTCATCGATGAGACGGTTGAAGTCCTCATCGGACCAGGTCTTGCCGACTCCGCCGGGGAACAGAGAGTCCCCGGTGAACAGGTGGGTGGGTCCGTCCTCGACGTCCAGGGCGAAGGCGACGGAACCCTCGGTGTGACCGCGCAGACTGATGACCTCCAGCTCGATCCCATCGCAGCGGAAGGTCTCGCCGTGGTGCAGCCGCCGGTCGATGCGCACCCCCTCAGCCTCCTCGATCGCCTCGGCGTCGGCCGCGCCGGCCCAGGTCTCCACCGGTTCACCGTCCTGCGGGCGGGCGATCTCCGCCAGCGCCCGGATGTGATCCCAGTGCCGGTGAGTGGTCAGCACCGCGCGCAGCTGCGGATCGCACGGGGTGTCCGTCTCGGCCTCGGCGCGCATCGCGGAGATCGCCGGGGCGTCGTCGGCGGCGTCGATCAGAACCTGCGCCCCTGTCTTCTTCGAGGTGAGCAGGTAGACGTTGTTGCTCATGTCGGAGACAGCGATACGCCTGACGATCACCGCCGGTAGGTCGTGGATGAGTGAACCCTCAGAAGCCATGCCGCACAGTCTATGGTGTGCTGTGATCAGGCGCTATGGGCTGCTGGGACGGCCCCGGCGCTGCGGGGATCGACCGGCTGTGCCCGGTGGGGTATCGCGGGCATAGACTGGCAGGCGTGTCTTCTGAAACCGTGATCCACTCCGTCGACGAGTTCCTGACCGCCTCTTCCTCGGCCGGGCAGCGGAGTGCTGAGGCTGACCGCATCGTCGTCCAGGGAGCCCGCGAGCACAACCTCGACAGCGTCGACGTGGAGCTGCCGCGCAACGCCTTCATCGTCTTCACCGGGCTCTCCGGTTCGGGGAAGTCCTCACTGGCCTTCGACACGATCTTCGCCGAGGGCCAGCGCCGCTATGTGGAATCGCTCTCTGCCTACGCGCGGATGTTCCTGGGCCGGGTGGACAAGCCCGACGTCGACTTCATCGAGGGGCTCTCCCCGGCGGTCTCGATCGATCAGAAGTCCACTTCCCGGAACCCGCGCTCCACGGTGGGCACCGTCACGGAGATCCACGACTATCTGCGTCTTCTCTGGGCCCGGATCGGGGTGCCGCACTGCCCGGAATGCGGGGAGAAGATCGACCGGCAGACCCCTCAGCAGATCGTGGACCAAATCCTCGCACTGCCCGAACGCACCCGCTTCCAGGTCCTCGCTCCGGTGGTCCGCGGACGCAAGGGCGAGTTCAAGGACCTCTTCCGGGACCTCTCGGGGGAGGGGTTCTCCCGGGCGGTGGTCGACGGCGAGCTGATCCAGCTCGATGAGCCGCCCACGCTGGAGAAGCAGTACAAGCACCAGATCGACGTCGTGGTGGACCGGCTGGTCATCCGTGAGGGGATGCGCCAGCGCCTGACCGATTCGATCGAGACCGCACTGCGCCTGGCCGACGGCCGGGTGAGTGTGGACCTGGTTGACCTGGCCGAGGACGGCTCGGCCGAGAACCCGGACCGGGTGCCCGAGGGGCTCCAAGGCCCGAAGCTGCGCTCCTTCTCCGAGAACCTGGCCTGCCCGAACGAGCACCCGCTGCCGATCGACGAGATCGAACCCCGGTCCTTCTCCTTCAACTCGCCCTTCGGCGCCTGCCAGACCTGCTCGGGCATCGGCTCCCGGCTGGAGGTCGACGAGGAACTGGTCATCCCCGATGACACGCTCACCCTCGAGCAGGGGGCGATCGCCCCCTGGCACCGCGGCTCGGCGACCGCCGAATACTGGCAGCGGCTGATCCGCGGGCTGGCCGAGGAACTGGACTTCGACCTCAAGACCCCGTGGAAGCAGCTGCCGAAGAAGGCCCGCCAGGCCCTGCTGCACGGGCGCAACCACAAGGTCGTGGTCCAGTACCGCAACCGCTTCGGACGCGAACGCAAATACTCCACGGGATTCGAGGGCGTGATCGCCTATATCCACCGCAAATACGAGGAGACCGAGTCCGATCACGCCCGTGATCACTATGAGCAGTACATGCGGCAGATCGCCTGCCCGGACTGTGCCGGTCAGCGGCTCAACCCGGCCTCCCTCTCGGTGCTCGTCCAGGGGCGGTCCATTGCGGAGGTCTCGGCATGGCCGCTTCAGGACATCGTCGCGTTCTTCCGCACCATCTCGCTCTCCGCGCGGGATGCGAAGATCGCCGAACAGGTGCTCAAGGAGATCCTGGCCCGGCTGACCTTCCTGCTCGACGTCGGCCTGGGCTATCTCAACTTGGAGCGCGCCGCGGGCACGCTCTCCGGCGGCGAGGCCCAGCGCATCCGGCTGGCCACCCAGATCGGGGCCGGACTGGTCGGTGTCCTCTATGTGCTCGACGAGCCCTCCATCGGTCTGCATCAGCGGGACAACACCCGGCTGATCCAGACGCTGACGCGGCTGCGTGACCTGGGCAATACGCTCATCGTGGTCGAACATGATGAGGACACCATCGCCGAGGCCGACTGGGTGGTCGATATCGGTCCCGGTGCCGGCGAGCGCGGTGGGCGCATCGTCCACTCCGGATCTGTGGCGGGGCTGCGGGAGAACTCCGGCTCCATCACCGGTGACTACCTCGCCGGACGGCGGCTGATCCCGGTACCCGAGCAGCGCCGAGCGATCGATCCGCAGCGCAGTCTGCGCATTGTCCAGGCCTATGAGAACAATCTGCGCGATGTCAGCGTGGACATTCCGCTGGGTGTTCTGGTGGGTGTCACGGGCGTCTCCGGTTCGGGGAAGTCGACGCTGATCAATGAGATCTTCTACCGCGCCCTGGCCAATAAGCTCAACAACGCCAGGCAGGTACCTGGCCGGCATCGCCGGATCGAGGGCACCGAGCATCTGGACAAGATCATCCATGTGGATCAGAGCCCGATCGGCAGGACTCCGCGGTCGAACCCGGCCACCTACACCGGGGTGTTCGATCATATCCGTAAGCTCTTCGCGGAGACCTCCGAGGCGAAGACCCGCGGGTACCAGCCGGGCCGCTTCTCCTTCAACGTCAAGGGCGGGCGCTGCGAGGCCTGCGCCGGTGACGGCACGCTGAAGATCGAGATGAACTTCCTGCCCGATGTCTTCGTCCCCTGCGAGGTGTGCCACGGAGCCCGGTACAACCGGGAGACCCTGGAGGTGAAGTACAAGGGCAAGAACATCGCCGAGGTCCTCGATATGCCGATCGAGGAGGCCGCGGAGTTCTTCGCCGCGTTCACCCCGATCGCCCGGCATCTGAACACATTGGTCGACGTCGGGCTGGGCTACGTGCGTCTGGGGCAGTCCGGCACCACGCTCTCCGGCGGTGAGGCCCAGCGGGTGAAGCTGGCCGCCGAGCTGCAGAAGCGGTCCAAGGGCCGCAGCATCTACGTCCTCGATGAGCCGACCACGGGCCTGCACTTCGAGGACATCCGCAAACTGCTCGGCGTGCTGCAGGGGCTGGTGGACAAGGGCAACACCGTGGTGACGATCGAGCACAACCTCGACGTCGTGAAGTCCTGCGACTGGCTCATCGATCTCGGCCCCGAAGGAGGCACCGGCGGTGGGCTGATCGTCGCAGAGGGCACCCCGGAGCAGGTCGCCGCCGCGCATGAGGAGTCAGGTTCGCACACCGGACGCTTCCTCGCGCCGCTGCTCTGAGGCGCAGATAGACTTGAGCGCGGCGGGGCACCGCTGAGCTCTGCGCACCGATACCGTTGCACAACCGTTTCAGTGAGGACATCGTTTCAGTGAGCACAGAACGAGCGACCGCCGAGGAGGCTGCGGAGTCTGTGAAGTCCGCGGCCCGGCGCAAGACCAGGCTGCTGACCCACGGGGCTGTCCGCAGCACCTTCGCGACGATGCTGCGGCTGAGCTGCCGTCCGGTGATCACCGGGATGGACAACGTGCCGGCCGAGGGCGGCTTCATCGTCGCCAGCAACCACCTCTCCTTCTTGGACTCGGTGCTGATCCAGGCCCTGTTCCCCCGGCAGGTCAGCTTCTTCGCCAAAGCCGAGTACTTCACCTCACCCGGGTTGAAGGGCCGCGGCATGCGCATGTTCTTCGAATCGGTCGGCTCAGTGCCGGTGGAACGGCAGAAGCAGTCAGCCTCGGTGGAGGCGCTGCACGAGCTCGGCCGCATCGCCGCTGAGGGCTACGGGGTGGGGATCTACCCCGAAGGCACCCGCAGCCGGGACGGCCGGCTCTACCGCGGAAAGAACGGGGTGGGGTGGCTGGCCCTGGCCACCGGTCTGCCGGTGGTCCCCGTCGGACTGGTGGGCACCGAGAAGCTCCAGGCCGCCGATTCCCACACCATGCGGCCAGCACGTTTCGAGATGCATGTGGGCGCGCCGCTGCGGTTCGAGCACCTGGGTCAGAAGCACCCGCTGCCGGTGCGCCGCGAGGCCACTGCACAGGTGATGGACGCCATCGCCGCGATGTCCGGGCAACAACGCGCCGAGGGGTACAACGCCCCGCCTGCCGCCGCCCAGCACGACTGATGGCCGACCCCCGCAGCTACCGGCCCCGGCCCGGAGAGATCCCCAGCAACCCGGGGGTGTACCGGTTCATCGACCCGCATGGGCGGGTGGTCTACGTGGGGAAGGCGAAGAACCTGCGCTCGCGGCTCAACAGCTATTTCGCCGACCCCGACGGGCTGCACCCGAAGACCTATGCGATGGTGCATGCGGCCTCCTCCGTGGAGTGGACAGTGGTGGGCTCCGAGCTCGAGGCGATCCAGCTTGAGTACACCTGGATCAAGCAGCACACGCCGCGGTTCAACATCATGTACCGCGATGACAAGTCCTATCCGTACCTGGCCGTGACCATGAACGAGACCTTCCCCCGGGTGCAGGTCATGCGCGGAGACCGGCGGCCCGGGGTGAAGTACTTCGGCCCGTTCCATCCGGCCAAGGCCATCCGCGAGACGGTGGACACGATGCTGCGCGTGTTCCCCGTCCGTTCCTGCTCAGCCGGGGTCTTCCGCCGAGCCGAGGCCTCCGGGCGGCCCTGCCTGCTGGGATACATCGACAAATGCTCCGCGCCCTGTGTGGGGCGGATCAGCGCCGAGGACCACCGTGAGCTGGCCGAGGAGTTCTGCGAGGTCATGGCCGGGCGCCCGGGTCCGCAGATGCGCCGCCTCGAAGCGGAGATGAAGGAGGCCGTGGCCGATCTCCGGTATGAGGACGCTGCCCGACGTCGTGATGATCTCCAGGCGCTGCGCCGGGTCTTCGAGCGCAACGCCGTGGTCCTCTCCGAGGAGACGGAGGCCGATGTCTTCGCGGTGGCCGAGGATGAGCTGGAAGCCGCCGTGCAGGTCTTCCACATCCGTCAGGGCCGGATCCGTGGTCAGCGCGGCTGGGTGGTGGAGAAGGTCGAGGAGACCGACGAGGCCGGGCTGATCGAGCAGCTGCTGCTGCAGGTCTACGGCGCCATCGGCGACGCCGAACGCATTCCCCGCCAGGTGTTGGTGCCCACACTGCCTGACCAGGCCGAGGACGTCTCCGCCTGGCTGCGCACCCAACGGGGGGCGGCTGTGGACCTGCGGATGCCCCGCCGCGGTGACAAGGCGGCCCTGCTGGGCACCGTCCGGGAGAACGCCGAGCAGGCGCTGAGCCTGCATAAGGCCCGCCGGACCTCGGACATCACCACCCGGTCCCAGGCGCTGCGCGAGCTGCAGGAGGCCCTGGATGCTCCGGAGCCGCTGCTGCGCATCGAGTGCTTCGACGTCTCGCACACCTCGGGGACGCACGTGGTGGCCTCCATGGTGGTGCTGGAGGACGGTCTGCCGACCCGCCGGGACTACCGCCGCTTCTCGATCCGTGGCGAGGCCGCCCGTGATGACACCTCAGCGATGTACGACGTCATCTCGCGGCGTTTCGCCCGCCACCTGAAGCAGCAGGCAGAGCAGGAGTCCGCGGTCACCGAGGCCGTCGAGGGGCTCGAGGAGTCTGAACAGATCGGGCAGGCCGGGCAGGAGCCCGCGGAAGGTGCCGCGGAAGGCGCCGCGGAAGATGACGACGCCGCGCCGCGTGCGGACACCACCACCGACCGGCAGGCGTCCCGGTTCGCCTACCCGCCGAGCCTCGTCGTCGTCGACGGCGGCCAGCCGCAGGTCGCCGCCGCACAGCAGGCCCTCCACGACCTCGGCATCACGGATCTTCCCGTCATCGGCCTGGCCAAGCGGCTCGAGGAGGTCTGGCTGCCCGATGACGAGTTCCCGATGGTCCTGCCGCGCGGCTCCCAGGCGCTGTACATGCTCCAGCGAGTCCGCGATGAGGCCCACCGCTACGCCATCGCCTACCACCGTTCCCGGCGCTCGCAGGAGATGACCCGCTCCGCCCTGGATGAGGTGCCCGGGCTCGGCCCCGCCCGGCGCAGCGCCGTCGTCGAGCATTTCGGGTCGGTGGCTCGGCTGAAGGAGGCCACCGTGGAGCAGATCGCCGAGGTCCCCGGGGTCGGGGAGGCGACGGCCCGGCGCATCCTCGACCACCTGCAGGCCGACGGCTAGGCTGGAGAACTATGAGCGACGGACTGACACCGGTGAAGCCCCCCGAGAACGAGCTGCTGATCGTCACGGGCATGTCGGGCGCCGGTCGGACCACGGCCGCCCACGCGCTGGAGGACCTCGGCTGGTACGTCGTCGAGGGGATGCCCACTGAGCTGATCCCCACCATGATGGACCTCATCGCGCGCAATCCCGGTTCGGTGGAGAAGCTCGCCGTCGTCGTCGACGTCCGCTCCCGCGGGCTCTACACCGACATCCTCGGCGCACTGGAGCAGATCCGCACGGCGGGGATCAGCTACCGTGTGCTGTTCCTCGACGCCTCTGATGAGCTGCTGGTGCGCCGTTTCGAGCAGGGACGCCGGCCGCATCCGCTGCAGGGCTCCGGGCGGATCCTCGACGGCATCACCGCCGAGCGGGAGACCCTAAAGGACATCCGCAACGGTGCCGAGATCGTGCTGGACACCACGGATCTCAACGTCCACGGGCTGGCCGCGGCAGTCACCGACCTGTTCAGCGAGGACGGTCCGATCACGCTGCGGCTGAACGTGATGAGCTTCGGCTTCAAATACGGTGTGCCCGCCGATGCGAACTTCGTCGCCGATGTGCGCTTCGTGCCGAACCCACATTGGGTGCCGGAGCTGCGTCCGCTCACCGGCCAGGACTCCGCGGTGCGTGACTACGTGCTGGTCGACGCCGGGGCCGAGGAGTTCGTCGCCCGGTATGTGGAGGCGCTGCGCCCGGTGCTGGAGGGCTACCGGCGGGAGAACAAGCACTATGCGACGATCGCGGTCGGCTGCACCGGAGGCAAGCACCGTTCCGTGGCCATCTCCGAGGAGCTGGCCCGTCGGCTGCAGCAGACCTCGAACGTCACGGTCAACACTGTGCACCGTGATCTGGGACGGGAATGAGCATCGACCGGCTGACCCCACGGACGACTCCGACGGCGACGCGGAGTTCCTACCGTGTGACTGCGCTCGGCGGCGGTCATGGCCTCTCAGCCTCGTTGGCGGCGTTGCGTGTCATCGCCGCCGAGCATCTGACTGCTGTGGTGACGGTGGCCGACGACGGCGGCTCCTCCGGCAGACTCCGTGAGGACATGGACGTGCTGCCTCCCGGTGATCTGCGGATGGCCCTGGCGGCGCTCTGTGACGACACCGAGTGGGGCAGGACATGGGCTGCGGTCATGCAGCATCGTTTCTCCTCCCGCGACGGCGTCTCCGGGCCTTTGGACAATCATGCGATGGGCAATCTGCTGATCGTCGCGCTCTGGGAGCTGATCGGTGATCATGTCGAGGGCCTGCGCTGGGCAGGAGCGCTGCTGGGGGCCAGGGGTCAGGTGCTGCCGATGTCCCGGCATCCGCTGACCATGTCGGGCCTGGTGCATCCGCCGCAGGGCGGGGAACCGGTCCGTGTGCAGTCTCAGGCTGAGCTGGCCCGTGCCGGGCGGGTGGGGCGCGTCTCCGATGTGCGGATCCAGCCGGCGGAGGCGGAGGCCTGCGCGGAGGCCGTCTCGGCCATCGAGCTCAGTGACTGGGTCGTCTTCGGCCCCGGCTCCTGGTACACCTCAGTGCTGCCGCACCTGCTGCTCGCCGATCTCCGGGAGGCGCTGATCGGCACCGAGGCCCGCCGCTGCGTGGTGATGAATCTTGAGGCCGGTTCGGACGGGGAGACCGACGGGATGACCCCGGCCGATCATCTTCAGGTGCTGGGGCACTACGCTCCGGGGCTGCGGATCGACCGTTTCATCGCTGATGAGGCCTGTGTGAAGACCGCGGACCGGCCAGCCTTCGAAGAGGCCGCCCGCGCACTCGGCGGCCAGGTCAGCTACCATCACATCCGCAGAGATGATCATCCGGCGGTCCATGATCCGCTGCGCCTGGCCATCGCCTTCGGCGAGGTCTTCGGCAGCTGATCGTCTCCGCAGCTGACACAATCCACGACACCGACGAGGACACGCATCCATGGCCCTGACCGAATCGGTCAAAGAAGAGCTCTCCCGGCAGGAGGCCGCCACCACCTCGGAGCGGAAGGCCGAGGTCTCGGCGATGCTCCGGTTCGCCGGCGGCCTGCACCTGATCTCGGGTCGCATCGTGATCGAGGCTGAGCTCGACCACGCGGCCACCGCTCGTCGTCTGCGCGCGGCGATCTCCGAGGTCTATGGGCACGGCTCGGAGATCATCGTGGTCACCGGCTCCGGGCTCAAGAAGGGCAGCAGGTATGTGGTCCGCGTGGTCCGCGAGGGGGAGACGCTGGCCCGGCAGACCGGTCTGCTGGATGCCCGCGGCCGCCCGATCCGGGGGCTGCCCTCGACGGTGGTCAACGGGTCGGTCGCCGACGCGGTGGCCGCTTGGCGCGGTGCGTTCCTGGCCCACGGCTCGCTGACCGAGCCGGGACGTTCTTCCTCTCTGGAGGTGACCTGCCCCGGCCCCGAGGCCGCCCTGGCTCTGGTGGGTGCGGCACGGCGTCTGGACCTCACGGCCAAGGCCCGCGAGGTGCGCAGCGTCGATCGGGTGGTGCTGCGTGACGGCGACGCCATCGCCGCACTGCTGACCCGTATGGGTGCCCACCAGACGCTGCTGGTGTGGGAGGAGCGGCGGATGCGCAAGGAGGTCCGCGCCACGGCGAACCGTCTGGCGAACTTCGACGACGCCAACCTGCGCCGCTCGGCCCAGGCCGCAGTGGCCGCCGGTGCTCGGGTGGAGCGCGCCCTGGAGATCCTGGGAGAGGACGTCCCCGAGCATCTGCGGTACTCGGGGGAGTTACGCCTGCAGCATAAGCAGGCCTCTCTCGATGAGCTCGGTCGGCTGGCCGATCCGCCGATGACCAAGGATGCCATCGCCGGGCGGATCCGCCGTCTGCTGGCGATGGCGGACAAGAAGGCGGCCGAACTCGACGTCCCCGGTACGGAGGCGCACGTGACCTCGGAGATGGTCGACGACTGATGACGCGGGGTTCACCCGCCGCCTGTGCTGGACATAGGATGAACGATGAAGACACCCACGATGAGGAGGTCACTCATGGCTGAGCAGACTCAGTACACCCTGCCTGAGCTGGACTACGACTACGGCGCGCTGGAGCCGCACATCTCCGGCCGCATCATGGAGCTCCACCACTCCAAGCACCACGCCACCTACGTCAAGGGCGCCAACACCGCTCTGGAGCAGATGGCCGAGGCCCGCGAGAAGGGTGACTTCAGCACGATCCCGAAGCTGGCCAAGGACCTGGCCTTCAACCTCGGTGGTCACACCAACCACTCGATCTTCTGGAAGAACCTCTCGCCGGAGGGTGCTGAGCGCCCCGAGGGTGAGCTGGCTGCCGCCATCGACGAGCACTTCGGCTCCTTCGAGAGCTTCCGCGACCAGTTCACCAACACCGCGCTGACGATCCAGGGCTCCGGCTGGGCGATCCTGGCCTATGAGCCGATCGGCGGCAACCTGGTGATCGAGCAGTTCTACGACCAGCAGAACGGTGTGCCGGTGGCCACCACCCCGCTGCTGATGTTGGACATGTGGGAGCACGCCTTCTACCTGGACTACCTGAACGTCAAGCCGGACTACGTCAAGGCGTTCTGGAACATCGTGAACTGGGAGGACGTCGCCCAGCGTCTGGCTGCGGCACGTGCGGGAGCTTCGGCGCTCATCACTCCGTGACGTCGGCGACTCTCCGGCCCGATGAGGCCTCGTCTATGAGATGATGAGGCCAGGACAAACTTCATATCAGCGTTCTGCAGACCAACCTGAGAACAACGACGTTGTTGGGGGTCAGCGCGGGGCCCGGGCCGTGGCGGTCCGGTGTCCCGGGCTGATCCCTGACTCGTCTCTGGGGAGTTCTGTGCCCAGTGGACGGTGAACCCAGGAAGGAATGACATGGCGACGACCATCGCAATCAACGGTTTCGGACGTATCGGACGCACCGCGTTCCGCATCCTCGAGCAGCGTGACGACCTCCAGGTCGTGGCGATCAATGACCTCACGGACGCCGAGGACCTGGTGTTCCTCACGAAGTACGACTCAGTGATGGGCCGGTTCGACGGCGACATCCGCGCCGAGGGCGAGAACCTCGTCGTCAACGGTCGTTCCGTCCGCCTGACCCAGGAGAAGGACCCGAAGGATCTGCCCTGGAGCGAGCTGGGCGTGGACATCGTGCTGGAGTGCACCGGCAAGTTCAACAAGGGTCCGGCGGCCAAGGCGCACCTGGAGGCCGGAGCGAAGAAGGTCATCCTCTCGGCCCCCGGCAAGGAGGTCGACGCCACCCTGGTGATGGGCATCAACGAGAACGACTTCGACGCCTCGACGATGGACGTCGTCTCCAACGCCTCCTGCACCACCAACTGCCTGGCGCCCCTGGTGAAGGTCCTCTCCGACGAGTTCGGCATCGTCGAGGGTCTGATGACCACCGTCCACGCCTACACCGGTGACCAGCGTCTCCACGACGCCCCGCACCGTGACCGCCGCCGTGCCCGTGCCGCCGCGGTCTCCATGATCCCGACCTCCACCGGTGCCGCTGCGGCCATCGGGACCGTCATCCCGGAGGTCGCCGGCAAGCTCGACGGCTACGCGATGCGCGTGCCGGTCATCGACGGCTCGGCCACCGACCTGACCGTCACCGTGGAGTCCGAAGGCGTGACCGCTGAGCAGGTCAACGCAGCCTTCCGCCAGGCCGCCGAGGGGCCGCTGAAGGGCCTGCTGCACTACAGCGAAGACCCGATCGTCTCCCACGACATCATCGGAGACCCGCACTCCACGATCTTCGACGCCCCGCTGACGAAGGTCATCGGGCGCACGGTGAAGGTCGTGGGTTGGTATGACAACGAGTACGGCTACTCCTGCCGTCTGGTGGACCTGGCCGCCCACGTGGCTGCGGCCCTCTGAGCGGCGAGATTCACCCGAAGTTCATCACGTGGAAGGAAGGCCCCGTCCAGCCCGGATCGATACCATCGATCCAGGTCCCGGACGGGGCCTTCCGTGTTGTGCAGATTGGTAGTGTGTGACCTATGACAGCTCAGACTCTGGATTCCCTGCTGGCCGACGGTGTGGCCGGGCGGCGTGTACTGGTCCGTTCAGACCTCAATGTGCCTCTCGACGGGGATGCCGTCACCGATGACGGCCGCATCCGTGCCTCGCTTCCGGTGCTGGAGAAGCTGGCCCAGGCCGGTGCGCGGGTGCTGGTGGCCGCTCATCTGGGACGCCCCAAGGGTGCCCCGGATCCGGCGTTCTCGCTGGCTCCGGTGGCCCGGCGCATGGCTGAACTCACACAGGTGCCGGTGCAGGCCGCCTCGGACCTGGTCGGGGAGGACGCCCGGGCGCGCAGCGAGGCTCTGGCTGATGGGTCCATCCTGCTGCTGGAGAACGTGCGGTTCGATCCCCGGGAGACGTCCAAGGACGACGTGCAGCGCCGGGAGTTGGCCGGTGAGCTGGCCGGTCTGACCGGTCAGGACGGGGCCTATGTGGGGGATGCCTTCGGCGCAGTGCACCGTCGTCACGCCTCCGTCGTGGACATCACTGCGCAGCTGCCCTCGTATCAGGGTGATCTGGTACGTGATGAGCTGCAGGTGCTGCACCGGCTCACCGAGGCTCCGCAGCGGCCCTACACTGTGGTGCTGGGCGGTTCGAAGGTCTCTGACAAGCTGGCGGTCATCGAGAGCCTGATGACCCGTGCGGATACGCTGCTGATCGGCGGCGGAATGGTCTACACGTTCCTCAAGGCTCAGGGCTATGGGATCGGCCAGTCCCTGGTGGAGGATGACAAGGTCGAGACGGTCCGAGGATTCATCCAGGAGGCCGAACGGCTGGGCTGCCGCCTCATCCTGCCCACTGACATCGTGATGGCCTCGGAGTTCTCGGCGGAGGCTGAGCATACGGTGCTGCCCGTCGAGGCACTGGAGTCCGGGGCCTTTGGCGATCAGGCCTTGGGGCTGGACATCGGCCCGGAGTCGGCGCAGCGTTTCGCCAAGGAGATCGTGGACTCGAACACGGTGTTCTGGAACGGGCCGATGGGCGTGTTCGAGCTGGAGCCCTTTGCCCACGGTACTGCGGCGGTGGCCCGGGGGCTGACGGAGACTGAGGGCTTCACCGTGGTCGGCGGCGGCGATTCCGCAGCGGCAGTGCGCAGCCTCGGCTTTGACGAGTCCGGTTTCGGGCATATCTCCACCGGCGGCGGAGCCAGCTTGGAGTACCTGGAGGGCAAGAACCTGCCGGGGATCGACGCGCTGACCAGCTGAGGATGCTGACCAGCTGAGGATATCGACGACGAGGCAAGGAACTCAGATATGACTGCACAGAAGGACGGACAGTTTGTGCGCCGGCCGCTGATCGCCGGCAACTGGAAGATGAACATGGACCATATGCAGGCCGTGGCCTTGGTCCAGAAGCTGGCCTGGACGCTCGATGATGCCGGGCATGACTATGACCGTGTGCAGGTCTCTGTGTTTCCGCCGTTCACTGATCTGCGCGGAGTCCAGACTCTGGTGGCTGGTGACCGCCTGAGGATCGACTACGGCGCGCAGGATCTCTCGGATAAGGACTCCGGTGCCTACACCGGTGACATCTCGGGGCGATTCCTCCAGCGGCTGGGCTGCACGCAGGTGCTCATCGGTCATTCGGAGCGTCGTGAGGTGCACGGGGAGTCGGATGGGCTGCTGAACGCGAAGATCCGCGCCGCACTGGCCCACGAGCTGGTGCCGGTGCTCTGCGTCGGTGAGGGGCTCCAGGTGCGCAACGCCGGCGAACATGTGAGCCACACCTTGGCTCAGCTCGACGGCGCTCTGGAGGGCCTCTCGGCCGAGGAACTGGCGGAGCTCGTCGTCGCCTATGAGCCGGTCTGGGCGATCGGCACCGGTGAAGTGGCCGGTCCGGAGGATGCCCAGGAGATGGCCTCGGCGATCCGAGCGCATCTGGCCCAGCGTTACTCTGAGGAGTTCGCGGCGGGGGTGCGCGTGCTCTACGGCGGATCGGTGAAGTCGTCGAACGTCGCCGCCATCCTGCGTGGCGCCGACGTCGACGGCGCGCTGGTGGGCGGGGCGAGCTTGGAGGCCGAGGAGTTCGCCAAGATCGCGACCTTCGAGAAGCATCTGGTGACGGAGTGAATGCACGGGTGAGGGCCCCGGCGGGTGCCGTGTCTGACGGGCGCGCAGCTGACGGGGTATCCTGGATGACTGCACCTGTTCCGGACCACGGAGAAAGGCCGACGTGGACGCACTGACTCTCGCCCTTCAGATTCTTCTGGCGGGCACCAGCCTCCTGCTCATCCTGCTGATCCTGCTGCACAAGGGCCGCGGCGGCGGTATGTCGGATATGTTCGGCGGTGGAGTCACCTCCTCCCTGGGCTCTTCGGGTGTCGCGGAGCGGAACCTCAACAGGCTCACCATCACCCTGGGGATCGTCTGGGGGCTGACTGTGGTCGCTCTCGGTCTGCTGATCCAGGTCAACGTCGACATCTGATCAAGGACAGCATCTGACTCGCGCCGCGTCGGCGCTGAGATGCTCCCCGCGGAGAGGGCCGCACCCTGTGCAGGGTGCGGCCCTCTCGCATGACTGAGCACGCGAGGATGCACGCCGATGTCGCCCAGCGTTCACGTGCTGCTCATGCGTTCCTCACCCGCGCCTCACGCGGCTGAGGCACCATCGCTTCGGTGAGTGAACAGGAGAGCATCGAACGGGCGTCAGGCCCTCTAGGTCCTGTCCTTTCCATCCCCGGACTGTCCAATGCGCGGGTGGCTTCACAGGACAGCTCCGGCCGGCCGTGGCTGTGGCGTTCGGCTTCTGTGGACATGCTCGATTCAGCCGGATTCCGGCAGCTCGCCGAGGCAGGGGTACGCAGGATCCTCGATCTGCGTGAACCCTCGGAGTACAGCTCCGGCATCTGCTCTGAAGAGCGGGCCATCCCCACTCACCGGCTGCCGCTCTACGATTTTCCGGATGGGCCTCCGCGTTCGGGCAGCTTCGCCGAGGTCTACGACCTTCTGCTGCATCACCGCCCCGAGCGGGTCATCGATGCCGTCCGATACATCGCCGAGGCCCCGCGTGGTGTTCTCGTGCACTGCACACTGGGCAAAGACCGCACGGGGCTGATCATCGCACTGAGCAGACTCGCCGCCGGAGACCGGGAAGACGAGGTCATCGCCGACTACGCTGCCTCTGCCAGTCAGCTCTCCGCACAGCAACGGGACTGGGTGATCTCTCGTATCCGGGCGCAGGCGCCTGATCCCGCGACACAGCAACAAGCCCTGGACCTGCACCTGACGAGCCCGGCCGCCGCACTGGGCGCCGTCGTGAAGACCCTGAAGGAGAACTGGGGCGGAGCAGACGGGTATCTGCGTCACTACGGGATGCCCGACGAGGCGATCGCCGCACTGCGGGCTCGGGCGGAACGCCGATGAGCGCCGACCAGATCACCCTGCTGCACCTCTCGGACCTCCACGCCACCGCCTCGGGCACCCTCTTCGAGACGATCCCCGTCGCGCAGTACGTGCAGGATCTCACCGCACAGCTGCCCCGAACGGCGCCGGGGCTCGACGCCGTCGTCGTCACCGGAGATCTCGTCCACCGCCAGGATGCCGCTGCCTACCACGGCGTATTCAGTGCCCTGAGCGCACTCCGCGAGGTCTTCGACATCAGCCTGCACCTAGTGCCCGGCAACCACGACGTCTCCGACCATCCTGCGTTCTCGCACCCCGCGTGCCACCAGCACGCCGGGATTCAGCATGCCGGGACTCAGCATGCGGGGACTCAGCATGCGGGGACTCAGCATGCCGGGGCTCAGCACGCCGGGACCGGCCTGCCGTGGTCCCGGCAGCTGGGCCCGCTGCGGCTCATCGGCCTGGACAGCTCCACCGCAGAGCTCGGCGAGCAGCAGCTGCACCGGCTGCGTGAGATCCTCCGGGAGCCCGCTCCGTGGGGGAGCGTGCTGTGCCTGCACCACAGCCCAGTGGACTCGCCGCTGAAGAACCTGGCCGGACGGGGGCTGGTGGACTCGGCGGCACTGGCCGACGTCGTCCGCGGCTCGGACATCCGGCTGATCCTCACCGGGCATTACCACCATGTCCAGTCCGGCAGCTTCGCCGGGGCAGGACTCTGGACCACCCCGGCCCTGGCCTACCAACAGCCCACCGATGATCCGCAGCAGCTCAGCGGAGAGGTGGTGGACCGGCCCATGTACTCGATCATCACCCTGACTCGGCACAGCTGGTCAGCTGTGCCGCTGGAGCTGCGGCGGGCCGCCACGATCAGCTCCCAAACAGCCAGCCTCCAAACAGCCAGCTCCCAAACAGCCAGGCCCTCAGCAACCGGACACCACACGGCCAGCAGCTGAACGACCACCCCAGATAACCATGACCGAGAGGAACCGAACCGAGATGAGCACACGGCACACTGCCACACTGATCTGCACGCTGAGCATCACATCCCTGGTGCTGGCAGGCTGCGGCGGCAACGACGACTCCTCGGAGGGCGAGGGGATCGAGGCTTCCATCACGCTCTACACCTCGGAGCCGCAGGAGAAGATCGACGAGCTCATCGCCGACTTCAACGAGGTCGAACCGGACGTCGACGTCGAGGTCTACCGGGCAGGCACCGGTGACCTCACCGCCCGGATCGAGTCCGAGATGGCCGGGGGAGACCCCGGCGCCGATGTGTTCCTGGCCGCCGACGCCCCCACTTTCGAGGGGTATAAGGAACAGGATCTGCTGCTTCCTCTGGAGTCGGAGGAGGCCGAGGCCGTGCAGGAGGAGTTCCAGGACCCCGAAGGCTACTACTACGGGACACGGGTCATCCCCACGGTGATCGCGTACAACACCAACGACGTCGACACTCCGCCGGAATCCTGGGACGAGCTGACCGAGGAGGAGTACGACGGGCAGATCACCCTGCCCAACCCGGCGGTCTCCGGTGCGGCGGCCTTCAACGCCGCCGTCTGGTACCTCAATGACGATATGGGCGAGAGCTGGTTCGAGGATGTCGCGGAGAACTCGCCGGTCATCGCGGACTCCAACGGCCCGGTCGGTCAGGATGTCGCCTCCGGCACCTACCCGGTGGGGATCGTCGTGGACTTCATGATGCGGGATCTGCGCGACCAAGGCTCCCCGGTGGAGGTCAGCTACCCGGTCGAGGGTGCACCGTACATCTACCAGCCTGTCGGCATCTTCGAATCGACTGAGGAGGAAGAGGCCTCCCGCGCCTTCGTGGACTACCTCATCAGTCAGCGCGGGCAGGAGTTCGCCGTCGAGCAGAACTATATGCCGGTGCGCGACGACGCCGGCACTCCTGAGGGTGCTCCGGACCTCGACGAGGTGACCCTGATGGAGGCTGACATCGACGAGGTCTCGGAGAACCAGGAGGAGGCCATCGACCTCTTCGACTCCACCATCGGGGCGAACTGAGCAGCCTGAGGCCGATGACTCGTCTCACCACACCACAGCGCCGTCTCACTGAGGCCCCCTCCTTAGGAGTCCTCAACCTGGTGCTCTGGCTCTTCTGCCTCGTGGTCATCGTCGCCCCGCTGACGCTGGTCGTCCTCTACGGCATGCTCAGCGGCCGGTTGGGTGAGCTGGCCACCGGCGACGTCGCCCAGGCCACCTGGAACAGCATCACCAGCGCCGTGCTCTCCGGAGCTCTCGCGGTGCTCATGGCACTGGTCTTCGTGCTGCTCATCGAGCACACCGACCTGCCGGGCCGTGGAGCACTGCGTCTGCTGGCACTGAGCCCCATGCTGGTGCCCCCGTTCATCGGGGCGATCAGCTGGACGGGCCTCTTCGGGCCGGCGGGACTGATCAACCGGGCCCTGGAGGAGCGGCTCGGAGGTCCGCTGTGGGAGATCTACGGTGCTGACGGTGTGATCTTCCTGCTCGCCCTGCACTCCTATCCGGTGGCCTACCTCGTCATCGCGGCCGCGTTGGCGCGGATACCGGCCGAGCTGGAGCAGGCGGCACGCGCCAGCGGCGCCCGTACCGGGCGGATGCTGCGTGACGTCACGTTGCCGCTGCTGCGCCCAGCGATGCTCTCCTCCTTCGTGCTGGTGGCGGTGTCGAATCTCGCCGACTTCGGCATCCCCTCACTCATCGGCACCCCCGCCGGATACGAGACGTTGGCGACGGTCGCCTACCGGTTCGTCCGCTCGGGCACCGTGGAGAACCCGGTCGAGCTCGCCGCCTGCATCGGGCTGGTGCTGCTGCTTCTGGTCGCCGTGGGCATGTTCGGAGTCAACCGGCTCTCTCGCCGGGGGATCCAGGTGCGTGCGACCTCCTCGATCCCGGAACCCATCGCGCTGCGACGCCGGGGCCTGTGGTCGGCGCTGACCGCCGCAGCGGTGAGTGCGCTGACGGTGCTGCCGCTGCTCGCCCTCTGCCTGCAAGCGCTGCTTCCGGCGCCGGGCGTGGCGTTGACCTGGCAGAACATCACGCTGCAGAACTTCACCACTGTGCTGGAGTCCTCATGGACCATCACCGGTGCGCAGACCTCCACGATGCTGGCGGTGGGCGCGGCGCTGATCAGCGGGATCCTCGGCACCGCGATCGGCACGGTGCTGACCCGCACCAGGCTCCCGGGACGTCAGGGACTCCGAGCGGTCTCGATGGCTCCGCTGGCCGTACCGGGGATCATCGTCGCCGTCGGATGGCTGCTGGCCGCCCCCTATATCGGGCTCTACAACTCGCTGTGGCTGATCCTCTGCGCCTATGTGATGTCCTTCGTGGCGCTGGTCGTCCAGACCGTGGAGGCTCCGCTGCGGACAACCTCAGCTGCCCTGGAGGAGGCCGCGCGGATCAGTGGGGCCGGGCCGCTGCGCGCGTTCCGTGACGTCTCAGTGCGCCTGGCACTTCCCGCCGCCGGTGCCGGAGCGCTGCTGGTGCTGCTCACCGCGGTGCGTGAACTGACCATCTCCGCGTTGCTGCTGCCTCCGGGGGCACAGACCCTGGGGGTGGCGATCTTCAACTTGCAGCAGCAGGGGGCCTACGGCAACGCCGCCGCCCTCTCGGTGCTGGTGACCGTCCTCGGGCTGGCGGCCCTCGGGCTCATCGGCAGACGGCTGCGGGCAGGATGACGAGCCGCCGACCGTGAGCACCACAGACCTTCGACCCCACCATGACCTCCCAGGAGATGACCCATGGCAGCAGTGAGCTTCGACCGGATCGAGATCCGTTACGACGACGGCCACACCGCCTTAGAGGAGATCAGTCTCGATATCGACGACGGCGAGTTCATCGCCCTGGTCGGCCCCTCCGGCTCCGGGAAGACCACGCTGCTGCGCACCTTGGCTGGTTTCCTGACTCCCAGCGCCGGGACGATCAGCCTCGCCGGTGAACCCATCGCCTCCTCGGCCGGGGGCACCAGTGTGGAGTCCCGGGGCCTGGGCATGGTCTTCCAACAGCACGCGCTCTGGCCGCATATGAGCGTGGAGGCGAACATCAGCTATCCGCTGCGGCTGGCGAGACTCCCGCGCTCGGAACGCCGCCGCAGGGTGACCGATGTGCTGGAGCTGGTGGGGCTCTCCGGGATGGAGGCGCGTCGCCCGGATCAGCTTTCGGGGGGTCAGCAGCAGCGGGTGGCGTTGGCCCGCGCCATCGTCCATGAGCCCTCGGTGCTGCTGCTGGACGAGGCGCTCTCGGCGCTGGACGAGCCGCTGCGGGCCAGTCTGCGCTTCCAGCTGCAGTCGATGTCCCGGAGGTTGGGACTGACCGTGGTGCATGTGACCCATGACCGCAGCGAGGCCTTGGCCGTGGCGGACCGTGTGGTGGTGCTCGACGGCGGCCGGATCTGCCAGGTCGCCACACCTCAGGAGCTGGTGGCATCTCCGGCCTCGCCGTTCGTGGCCGAATTCATCAGTGACGCCGCACTGGTCCCCGGGACCTTCGGGCCGGAGGGGTTCTACGCACGTGATCTGCCGCTGAGCCTCCCGGCGGACCGGCTGACCCGCTCCGGGCGGCCCTCCGGCGGAGTCTCGACGGGGCAGTTGGCGGTGACTCCTCGGCAGCTGCAGGTCTCACCTCTCGGTGACGACGGGGCTGATGAGGGGGCCGGCGCGCCGGAAGTCGTCTCGAGTCTGTTCGGCAGTCACGCCCACTCCGTGGAACTGCAGTGGCGGGAGATGTCCCTCCGCGGGGAAGCAGCGGGCTACCGGCCCTCACCGGGGGAACGGGTCCAGGTGCACATCACCGGCGGCACGTTCTTCGAGGCGGCGGCTGGAGCTGGCCAGGACCCGGCCCAGGAGCCGGCTCAGGAGCCGGCTGAGGTCTCGACACGCCAGGACCCTGCTGAACCGGTGTAGATCACACGGGTGTGCCGACGGTCCGGCGACCCCTGCCAGAACTCCACCCGCTGGGGGAGCAGACGGTACAGCGTCCAGCCCCGAGCCTCCTCGCCGGCCTGAGCCTGCGGGCTGCGTCTGGCAAGATCAGCCGCGCTCTCCTGGGCCGAGGCCTGTTCCACCACGCCTCGGACACGGACACAGCGCATGATCGGCTGCCACCAGAAACTCAGCGCAGCAGCCGGCCGCTGCGCCAACTGATGTCCTTTGCGCTGGGATGCCGAGGAGGCGAAGGCCCACCCGCGCTCATCGAGATCCCGGAGAATCAGCGGGCGAGAATCAGGGATTCCCTCGGCATCCACAGTGGACAGTGTCATCACCTGCGGTTCCGGGACTGCCGCCGCCACCGCCTGATCGAACCAGTTCAGGAAATGGGCGGTTGGGTCCGCATGCACCGCAAGCGGGTCAGCGCCGTGTGGGGGAGTCCCGTTCAGCGCCGGAAGGCCGCGCAGCCGATCACGCAGCGTCTCAGTCACCGGTGGATTCCTCGGTCAGTGCTGAGCCGGCGGCCTGATCGATATGCCAGACGGTCTCGGCCCGGCCCAGGGCACCGACTGCGGGAATCTCCTCGACGGCCGTGCCGTCGGTGAAGGCCCGAGCCACCGCAGCGGCTTTGTCCTGCCCGGCGACGACCATCCAGACCCGCTCGGCAGTGCTGATCGCGTCGAAGGTCAGCGACACCCGGCTCGGAGGCGGCTTCGGCGAGTCTGACTCACCCACACAGCAGACCCCGCTGACCGTCAGCGAGTCCCTGCCGGGGAAGAGGCTGGCCACGTGCCCGTCCGGACCGACCCCGAGCAGCAGCACATCGAAGCGCGGGAGAAGAAGCCTCGCGCGCTGTTCGTCATCCTCTTCATCATCGGCGAAGGCCGCAAGGTCAGCCGAGTAGGCCTCCGCCCCCTGCGCCGGGGAGACCGCCAGCTCTGTGCTCGGCATCCGGTGGATGTTCTCCTCCGGCAGTCCGTATTCGGCCACCAGACGGCGCAGCAGCGCCGCATCAGCCTGCTCGTCGTTGCGCTCGGCCTCCCCACCGGCCAGCAGTCGCTCATCACCCCACCAGAAATGCACCTGCGACCACTCCGGCACCGGTGCCTGCCCTGCTGTGTGCTCAGCTAGCTGCGCGGTGTTCCGCCCGCTGTTCCGCTCAGTGTCCACAAGCCGGGCCGCAGCGTCCAAGATGCCGATGCCGGCGCCTCCGCCGGTCAGCACGGCATGGGCGCTGCCGTGGGTCTCCACCGCCTCAGCGAGGACGGCGAGGAACTCTCGAGCCACCGCTTCACACATCGCGTCTCGGTCGGCGAACCGGTGCAGCACCCGGGTCATCGTGGTCCTCCTGCTCAGTCGGCTGGTGTGGGCGGGGTGGGGGTCAGCACGCAGGCACTGAAATCGACCTGTGGCAGATCCTCGGTGAGCACTTCGCCGAAGATCTCATCGGCATCGAGCCGGCGCAGCTCCTCGGCCAGGCAGTCCTCCAGGGTGCGTACCGGCAGCGGCACCGACTGGGTGGGCCCCTCGGCCAGATGCAGCCGCGCGATGTCCCCGTCCGGCCGAGACAGCACCACCTCACCGTCAGTGGTGTGCAGGTGCACCGCGGTGAGTACCGTACCCGGGGCGATGCAGGTCAACCCGACCGGCACCTGCAGCCGACGATGCAGCCAGGCGGCCAGCAGCGCGGCACTGGGCACCTCGGCCGGGGAATCCACAGTGATCGAGGTGATGGTCGCTGGGTCCACAATGTCGAGGATGCTGGCCAGCTGAATCCGCCAGCGCGTCAGCCGCGTCCAGCAGAGATCCGTGTCTCCGGCGGTGTAGGTGGACCGCAGTCCCTCCAGCGCCGCATAGGGTTCAGCAGTCTGGGTGATGTCGGTGATGCGGCGGTGCGCCAGCCTGCCGATCGGCGTGTCGCTGACGTCCGCCGGCACCTCGTCCGCCCACCAGGCCACCACTGGGGCGTCGGGCAGCAGCAGGGAGGAGATCGTCGATTCCTGGTGGTCCACCAGCTCGCCGCCGCAGCGCAGCACCACCACCTCGGAGGCTCCGGCATCACCGCCCACCCGGATCTGAGCGTCCAACCGCGTCTCGGCCTCTCGGGAACCTACCGCCAGGACGATGATCCGGCAGGGATGCTCCCGCGAGGCCCGGTTCGCCGCGGCGATGGCCTCTTCCACACGCCCGTTGGAGGCGAGGATCACCAGAGTGAGCACCCGGGAGAGGGCGACCACACCGCCGTCTTCACGGATGACCGCCAGCCGCTTGCCCACCTGAGCCGTCGTCGTGTCTTCGATGTCGACGATCATCGGATGCTCCTCAGCTTGGTCCTGCGGTGTCCTGCACTCATGGGCGCCGCCAGGTGCGCCCGTCGCGGGCCATCAGCGCATGGGCCGAGTCGGGGCCCCAGCTGCCCGGGGCATACTGCTCGGGCTGGGTGCCCAAGGCCGCCCAATGCTCCTCGAAGGGATCCAGGATCTTCCAGGAGAGTTCGACTTCCTCATGACGTGGGAACAACGGCGGCTCACCGAGCAGCACATCGAGGATGAGCCGCTCATAGGCCTCCGGGCTGTCCTCGGTGAACGCATGTCCGTAGCCGAAGTCCATCGTGACATCCCGGACCTCCATCTGGGTGCCCGGGACCTTGGAGGCGAACCGGATCGTCGCACCCTCATCGGGTTGGATCCGGATGACCACGGCGTTCTGGCCGAACTCCGCACTGCCGTGATCCTGGAAGAGCATGTGCGGAGTGCGTTTGAACACCACGGCGATCTCGGTGACCCGGCGGCCCAGCCGTTTGCCGGTGCGCAGATAGAACGGCGCCCCGGCCCAGCGGCGATTATTGATCTCCAGTTTCAGCGCGGCGAAGGTCTCCGTGGTCGATTCGGTGTTGAAGCCCTCCTCGTCGAGGAAGCCGACCACCTGCTCACCGCCCTGCCAGCCGGAGGCGTACTGGCCCCGGGCCGAGGCCGCCTCCAGATCCTCGGGCAGTCGGACCGCCTTGAGCACCTTGGCCTTCTCCGCCCGCAGGTCAGCGGCATCGAAGGAGATCGGCTCTTCCATCGCGGTCAGCGCCAGCAGCTGCAGCAGATGGTTCTGTAGCACATCCCGGGCGGCACCGACGCCGTCGTAATAGCTCGCCCGCCCGCCGATGCCGATGTCCTCGGCCATGGTGATCTGGACATGGTCCACATAGTTCGCGTTCCACAGCGGTTCGAAGAGCTGGTTGGCGAATCGCAGGGCCAGCAGGTTCTGCACGGTCTCTTTGCCCAGATAGTGATCGATGCGGAACACCGAGTCCGAGGGGAACACCGATTCCACGATCCTATTGAGCTCCCGCGCCGACTCCAGATCATGGCCGAAGGGCTTCTCGATGACGACGCGCCGCCACCCCGCACCGCCGTGGCGCGAAGCCAGGTCATGGGAGGACAGCCGCTCACAGACCATCTCGAAGGAGTTCGGCGGGATGGAGAGATAGAAGGCGTGATGATCCCCCGTGCCTCGGGAGGTCTTCAGCTCCTCCAGGGTCTGATGCAGGCGCACATAGGCGGAGTCGTCATCGAAGCCCTCCGCCGAGACGAAACGCAGCCCCTGGCGCAGCTGATCCCACACCCGCTGGTCGAACGGAGTCCGGGCTGAGCGGCGCACATGCTCCAAGACCTCGGCGGCGAAGTCCTCGTCGTCCCAGTCACGGCGGCCGAAGCCCACCAGAGCGAAAGACGGCGGCAGCAGTCCACGGTTGGCCAAGTCATAGACCGCCGGCAGCAGCTTCTTGCGCGCCAGATCCCCGGTGACGCCGAACATGACCAGCGCGGAGGGACCGGCGATGCGGTTCAGCCGCTTATCGCGGACATCCCGGAGCGGGTTGGCGGGCATGGGCACCTTTCAGGGAGGTTCTCAGCCGACGAGCGCGTCGACGGCATCCAGGATCTGATCGATTCCGGCCGAGCGGCGCCCCAGCCGCAGGCTCAGCACGGGCATCCCCGCCTGCGCCAGGACCTCAGCATCTCCGTCGGCCTGGGCAGCGATGAGCTGCCCCACACTGAAGGGCCGTCCGGGGACATCGAGGTCAGCGGTGTCTCCGTGGTCACCGGTGCCGGCAGTGATCTGCAGGAAGACCCCGGTATGCGGCCCCCCCTTATGGAACTGGCCGGTCGAATGGAGGAACCGCGGGCCCCATCCGAAGGTGACCGGGCGGCCGGTCAGTGCGGAGAGCTGAGCGCGGATCGCCTCAAGACGCTGCTCAGCAGTGCGGTCCAGATAAGCCATGATGGCCACATAGCCGTCCTCAGGCACAGAGGTGACCAGGTTGCGCAGTGAGTCGACCAGCGAGCCGGATGCCTCAGCGCCGCCGAGGCCCCGGAGCTCGACGGCGCCGTCGAGGCTGGCCTGACCGGACTCAACCGCCGGCTCCTCCAGCAGGCCCCGGGCTGCGGCCTTGGCAGACTCCACATCAGGCTGATCGAAGGGATTGATCCCCAGCAGCGAGCCGGCCACCGCGGTGGCGACCTCCCACAGCAGGAACTGCGCACCCAGGCTGCCGCCGGTGCGCACCAGATGCTCCGAGACGATCAGCTCCTCACCGGTGCCGGCGTCGCCGCCATCCTGATCAGGGTCCACCAGCGCGACGACGAGCGCGTCATGATCCTCACGGCTCAGCTCCGGCTCACCGTCACCGACGATCACCGGAAGCACGCCGGTGGAGTCTTTGCCCGTGGACTCCGCCACCAGCTGCTCGATCCACGCGCCGAGCCCCGTCAGCGGCGAACCCTGGTCCGTGATGATCAGCTTATTGCGCAGCGGCCGGGTGCCGCCCATCGCCGCTCCCAGCTGCAGTCCGGGATTCGCGGCGTCGTCCTCGGTCAGCACGACGGCGGCGTCCTCAGCCTCCTCGATCAGCGCCTCGAGATCCGCTCCTGCCAGTCCCGAGGGGACCAGGCCGAATGCTGTCAGCGCCGAGTAGCGGCCGCCGACTGTGGGATCAGCCTCGACGACTGCACGGACGCCGTCGGCGGCAGCCGATTCCGCCAGCGGTGAGCCGGGGTCGGTCACCACCACCGTGCGCGAGGCGGGATCGATGCCCGTGCGCTCGAAGGCCGCCGAGACCAGGCGCCGCTGCGTGTCGGTCTCCACTGTGGACCCGGACTTCGACGAGACCACCAGCACGGTGCGGTCGATGTCCTCGGCGAGGACGGAGGCCACATGCTGCGGGTCAGTGGAGTCAAGCACCGTCAGCTCCACACCGTGGACGGCGCAGATGACCTCGGGAGCCAGGGACGAACCGCCCATTCCGGCGAGAACCACCCGGTCCACGCCCTCAGCAGTCAGTTCCTCCCGCAGCCGCTGTATCCGGGGGATGAGCTCACGGGAGGTCTCGAACAGCGAGACCCACCCCAGGCGTTTGGCCGCCTCGTCCTCGGCCGCAGGACCCCACAGGGTGTGGTCCTGAGCCATCAGCCGGGAGGCGAACTCGTGATCCACCAACCCGGGCACCTGGGTGTCGACGGCCTCGCGGGCGGCCCCGTGCAGGACCAGGGAGAGCGAACTCATGGCAACGGTGTCCCTTCGGGTCTGTAGTCTCGGGTCTGTGGTCTCAGGTCTGTCGTCGGCGCCTGTGGTCTCAGACTCAGCCGGCGTGGCGCCGGAGCCCGTCCTCCACGGTCTTCAGCAGTCCGTTCCAGGAGGTCTCGAACTTCTCGAGCCCTTCCTCCTCCAGCGTGTCGACCACTCCGCGGTAGCTGATCCCGGCGGCGGTGATGCCGTCGAGGACCCGGTTCGAGTCCACGTACGTGTCGGTCATCGTGTCCCCGTCGACCACACCGTGATCGGCCAGAGCCTCCAGAGTCTTCTCCGGCATGGTGTTCACGACGTTCCCGGCCACCAGCTCGGTGACGTAGATCGTGTCCGAGAGGTTCGGGTCCTTGGTGCCGGTGGAGGCCAGCAGCAGCCGCTGCGGGTGGGCACCGCGGTCGGCCAACAGCTGCCAGCGTTCGGAGCTGAAGCTCTCCGCGGCGATCTGATGAGCCAGCCGGGCATTGGCGATGGCGGTCGCCCCACGCAGCTTCTCAGTGCCCGGGCGCCCGGCCTCCGCCGCGAGCTCCAGACGCCGGTCCACCTCGGAATCGACGCGGGAGACGAAGAATGAGGCCACCGAGTGGACGGCGGAGATGTCATAGCCATCGGCGTGGGCCTTCTCCAGCCCCAGCATGAAGGCGTTGATCACCGCCCGGTAGCGCTCGAGGGAGAACACCAGGGTCACGTTGACGCTGATGCCCTCAGCCAGGACCGCGGCGATCGCCTCGATACCCTCGACGGTCGCCGGGATCTTGATCATCACATTCTCGCGGTCCACCGCGCGGTACAGCTCACGGGCCTGGGCGATCGTCGCATCGGCGTCGCGGGCCAGGCGCGGGTCGACCTCCAAGGAGACCCGGCCGTCGACTCCGCCGGTCGCGGTGTAGACCTCGGCGAAGACATCGCAGGCGCGGCGGACATCTTCGACGGTGATCGCGGAGACGGCGCGGTCGGCGTCGGCGCCCTCGGCGGCGAGCTGGCGCAGCTGCTCCTCATAGGCCGCACCGTTCTTCAGCGCGTTCTCGAAGATCGTCGGGTTCGTGGTGACGCCGACGACGTTGCGGGTGCTGATCAGCTCCTGCAGCGAGCCGGAGTCGAGGCGTTCGCGGGAGAGGTCGTCGAGCCAGATCGACACGCCGAGATCGGAGAGTGCCTGGGTGTTGGGGTTGGCTGCCATGTCAGCTCCTCCTGGTGGGTGGTTCTTCGGGGACGTCGGTCGAACAGCCGGGGTCAGCCTGCTGCCCGGACCGACTCCTGTGCGGCGGTGACCACCGCGTCGGCAGTCAGGCCGAACTCGCGGTACAGGGTCTGGTAGTCGGCGGAGGCCCCGAAGTGGTCCAGGCCCACCACGCGGCCGGCGTCGCCGACCCAGGCATGCCAGCTCATCGGGTGGGCGGCCTCCACTGCGACCCGGGCCTTCACCGAGGGCGGCAGCACCGCGGCACGGTAGTCCTCGGGCTGCTCAGCGAACCACTCCTGGCACGGCACCGAGACGACCCGGGCGGCCACCCCCTGCTCGGCCAGGCTCTCGCGGGCTTCTACCGCGAGCTGGACCTCCGAGCCGGTGGCCAGCAGCAGGACGTCGGGGGTGACGACCTCGCCGTCACGGACTGCTTCGGCCAGGACATAGGCACCGCGGGCCACCCCTTCGGCCGAGGCGAAGTCCGCGGCATCGGCATCCCCGGCACCGCGGGCGAAGGTCGGGATCCCCTGGCGGGTCAGGGCCAGCCCGGCCGGCCGATCACTGCGGCGCAGCACCTCACGCCATGCGATGGAGACCTCATTGGGGTCACCGGGACGCACCACGTCGAAGTTCGGGATGGCGCGCAGGCTCGCCAACTGCTCCACCGGCTGATGGGTGGGCCCGTCCTCACCGAGTCCGATGGAATCGTGGGTCCACACGAAGATCGACCCGACACCCATCAGCGCGGCCAGGCGCACCGCAGGGCGCTGGTAGTCGCTGAAGATCAAGAACGTTCCGGCGTACGGGCGGGTGGGTGTGGACAGCGCGATGCCGTTGATGAGGGATGCGGCGGCATGTTCACGGACGCCGAAGTGCAGATTCCGCCCGTACGGGTTCCCGGAGAACTTCGCCGTCTGGCGCTCTTCAGGCACGAACGAGGGCGAGTCCTCGATCAGCGTGTTGTTCGACCCCGCCAGGTCCGCAGAACCGCCCCACAGCTCGGGGAGCACCTCGCCGACAGCGTTGAGCACTGTGCCCGAGGCCGCGCGGGTCGCCACCGACTCTCCGGCGGGGAACTGGGGCAGCTGGTCCTCCCAGTTCTGCGGCAGCTCACCGGCCTGCAGCCGGTCCAGCAGCTGGGCCCGCTCCGGGTTGGCCGTCCGCCAGGCGCGCAGCGCCTCGTCCCACTCGGCCCGGGTCTGCCGGCAGCGCTCGAGCAGGCGGCGGGAGTGTTCAATGACCTCATCCTCGACAACGAAGTGCTGCTGTGGGTCGAAGCCCAGGATCTCTTTGACCGCGGCAAGCTCCTCGCCGCCGAGCTTCGAGCCGTGGATCGCTCCGGTGTTCTGCTTCGTCGGGGCAGGCCATCCGATGATGGTGCGCAGGTTGATCAGCGACGGCCGGTCAGTGGTCGCCTTGGCCTCGTCCAGCGCGCGGGCCAGCTCGTCGACGTCTTCGACGTACTCGCCGGTCTTGGTCCAGTCCACGTCCTGGACGTGCCATCCGTAGGAGGCGTACCGGGCCGAGACATCCTCGGAGAAGGCGATATCGGTGTCGTCTTCGATGGAGATCTTGTTGTCGTCATAGATGACCACCAGGTTGCCCAGCTGCTGATGGCCCGCCAGGGAGGAGGCCTCAGAGGTGACGCCCTCCTGGAGATCGCCGTCGGAGGCGATGACCCACACAGTGTGGTCGAAGGGGCTCTGGCCTGCCGGGGCGTCGGGGTCGAGCAGCCCGCGCATGCGCCGCTGCCCGTAGGCGAAGCCCACCGCCGAGGCCAGGCCCTGGCCCAGCGGGCCGGTGGTGATCTCCACTCCGGCGGTGTGCCCGTATTCCGGGTGCCCGGGAGTCAGCGAGTCCCAACTGCGCAGTCCGATGATGTCATCGAGCTCCAGACCGTAGCCGGAGAAGTACAGCTGCAGGTACAGGGTCAGGGAGGTGTGCCCGGGGGAGAGGATGAACCGGTCGCGGCCGATCCACTGCGGGTCGGTCGGATCGTGGCGCATCGTCCGCTGGAACAGCAGATAGGCCGCTGGTGCCAGTGCCATGGCGGTACCGGGGTGTCCGGAGCCGACCTTCTCCACGGCGTCGGCGGCGAGGACTCGAAGTGTGTCCACCGCCCGGCGGTCTGTCTCAGAGAACGTCTCGGGCGAGTGCACGGCAGAGTCGGTCACGGGGTTTCCTCCATCATCGGTTCAGCGGTGGGGTCCACAGGCGCGCACGCCGTCGTGCCGCATCTGCGACCAGACTACCGCCGCCCCGGGATCGTGTCTTGCGGGCGCCTGCTCGCCGCGGTCCTTGGACTGCGTCGGGCCGACCTCACACACCCAGCGCCCAGCTGACCAGCTGCAGCGACCGATGCCGGATGCTGAACGTCGTGTGCTCTTCCAACGCCGGCTTGGCGCAGAAGGCGACGCCGACGCCGGCGGCGGAGGTCATGTCGATGTCATTGGCGCCGTCACCGATGGCGATGACCTGCTGAGCGGTGACCCCGTAGGCCGCGGCGGTCTCGTGCAGGTAACGGGCCTTGGCCGCTCCGTCGACCACCGCCCCCTGGACGGTGCCGGTCAGCAGCCCGTCCTCCACGCCGAGCGTATTGGCGTGGTGGTCGGTCAGCCCGAGCCGAGCGGCCAGCGGGGTCAGCACCTGGCGGAATCCGCCGGATACTGCGGCGCGCGGCCAGCCGCGGTCAGCCGCGGCCGCGAGCAGCTCACCGGCCCCGCAGGTGGGGTGGACGGCGTCGAGGACCTCGTCGAACACGGACACCGGCAGGCCCTCCAGGGCGGCTACGCGCCGGTGCAGTGAGCCGGCGAAGTCCAGCTCACCGCGCATCGCCGCCTCGGTCACTGCCGCCACCTCCGCCTGACGTCCGGCCCGCCGGGCGATCAGATCGATGACCTCCTCATCGATCAGCGTGGAGTCCACGTCCATCAGGAGCATGGCCCGGGCGCCCGGGCGCCGAGAGGCCGGAAGGACGGTGGCGGTGACCGGGGCGGCCTCGGCGTCTGAGGTGAGCGGTGCTGTCGCAGCCTCGAGCGCAGCAGTGATCTCTGACACATTCTGTGCCTGCTCGCGGCCGGGGCTGCTGATCGCCCACCGCGCAGCCGGTACCGGCACGATCTGCTCTGCTCCCACCGCCCGGGTGGGGAACTGCGCAGACTGGACCTGGGTCACACTGCCGTGACGGGCGAACTCGGAGGTCAGGGACTCGATCAGGTCCGCGGAAAGCCCCGAGGCAGCCAGCGTCACGACGGTGCCGTCGGCAAGCGGGGCGTGTGGCTGACCGGCATGTGGGGAGGACGGAATCGTCGAAGACTGTGACATCACCGATTCAGCCTAGCCGGTGGGATCTGCGGCTTTCGATAGTGTGGAGCGCATGAGTGCTGTCCTGGATATGCGTGGCGTCTCGGTGCGCCGCGGACGCAAGCTTCTGCTCGACGACGTCACCTGGACGGTGCACGAGGACCAGCGGTGGGTCGTGCTCGGAGCCAACGGGGCCGGCAAGACCACACTCATGCAGCTGGCCGCAGCCAGGATGCACCCCACCACCGGCCAGGTGAGCATCCTCGACGAGGCGCTGGGCACAGTGGACGTCTTCGAACTGCGTCCGCTCATCGGTTTCAGCTCCAACGCGCTCGTCGGCTCGGTGCCGCCCCAGGAGACCGCCCTGAACATGGTGGTCACCGCCGCCTACGGGGTGACCGGCCGGTGGCGCGAGGAATACGAGCGCATGGACGAGCGCCGCGCCTTCGAACTGCTCAACGCCTGGGGTGTCGGCACGGTGTTCGATCGTCCCTTCGCCACCCTGTCCGAGGGGGAGCGGAAGCGGGTGCAGATCGCCCGGGCCCTGATGACCGACCCGGAGCTGCTGATCCTGGATGAGCCCGGCGCCGGGCTCGACCTCGGCGGACGGGAGTCCCTGGTCCGCCGCACCGATGAACTGATCACTTCGCCGACCGCGCCGACCACCATCCTGGTCACCCATCATCTCGAGGAGATCCCGCCGAGCTTCACCCACGTCCTGCTGCTGCGTGATGGCCGGGTCGTCGACGCCGGGCCGATCGAGCAGACGCTGACCTCAGAGTCGCTGACGAAGACCTTCGACGTGGAGCTGACTCTGCACCGCCGCAACGGGCGGTACTCCGCCTTCGCCGACTGATGGAGCTCCTGGGTCTCGGCCTCGACCAGGTCCTGCTCATCGCGCTCGCAGCCGTCTGGGCCGGAGCGATCAACGTCGTCGTCGGTTCCGGGACGTTGGTGACCTTCCCGGTGCTGGTGGCGGTCGGGTTCCCGCCGGTGACGGCGACGATCTCCAATGCCATGGGTCTGATCGCCGGCAACATCACCGGCACCTGGGGGTACCGTCGAGAGATCGCCCAAGTCCGCGGGACGCTGCTGCGGCTGCTGCCGCTGTCGATCCTCGGCGGCATCTGCGGTGCCATGCTGCTGCTAGTACTTCCCGAGTCCGTGTTCGAACGGGTGGCGCCGGTACTGATCGTCGTCGCGCTGGGCTTCGTGATCTTCCAGCCCCGGCTGCAACGCTGGGTGCGCGCGAAGAAGGCCGAGGAGCCGACGCCGTCTGCCTCAGCGGCTCCGCGTGTCGGTGCGCTGCTGGCTGCGCTGGTCCTCTTCGCCGGTGTCTACGGAGGGTACTTCGTCGCCGCGCAGGGGGTCCTGCTCATCGGCATCCTCGGCGTCTTCCTCACCGCCACTCTGCAGCAGGCCAACGCGGTGAAGAACGCGCTGGTGCTGGCGGTCAATCTCATCGCCGCCGTCAGCTATCTGCTGCTGGCCTTCGACCGGATCGCCTGGGCGGCGGTGCTGATCGTCGCCGTGGGCTCCACGATCGGTGGATTCGCCGGAGCATGGGCGGGGCGGCGGCTCTCACCGACTGTGCTGCGGGCCGTCATCGTGGTGCTCGGCGTGGTCGCCCTGGTGGTCATGCTGCGTAACCTGTTAGTCGGATGCTGTTAGTCGGATGATCGCGTCCGCTGCGGGAGATTCGGGCCGCCTGCCGAATCCGGTGATCCGGCTCAGCGGCCCCGAGGCCGTGGCTGATCCGCGGGTCGCCGATTATGGGCAGCTGACCGATGCGGGGCTGCGACGGCACCGCGACGCCGAGCAGGGTATGTACATGGCCGAATCCACCCGAGTGGTGGCTCGAGCCTTGGCGGCAGGTCACAGGCCGCGGTCCTTCTTCATGACCTCACGGCACCTGCCGGAGCTGGCCGGTGCCATTGCGGCACATCCGCAGGCGCCGGTGTTCCTCGGCGATGACGAAGTCCTTGAGGCGATCACCGGATTCCACCTGCACCGCGGCGCCTTGGCGGCGATGCACCGTCCTCGCCTGCCAGAGCTGGGGGAGGTCCTGGCCAGCTCGCGGACTCTTCTGGTGTTGGAGGGCATCACCGACCACACCAACGTCGGTGCGATCTTCCGCTCGGCGGCCGCTTTGGGCATCGATGGGATCCTGCTGTCACCGACCTGTGCTGACCCGCTCTACCGGCGCAGCATCAGAGTCTCGATGGGCAGCGTGTTCACCCTGCCGTGGACGAGGCTGGCGCGCGACACCTCGCAGGGAACCTGGGGCAGGGCAGCGGCGCAGATCCGTGAAGCCGGGTTTCTTCTCGGCGCCTTGGAAGTGACCGAGGGTGCGGTGGCCCTCGACGATCAGCGCATCCGGGGTGCGGAGAAAGTCGCCCTGATCCTCGGAGCTGAAGGGCCGGGCGTCACAGCCGAGGCTCTTCAGGCGGCTGATACGGCGGTGATGATACCCATGACCGGACGCGCTGGACGCCATGAGGAATCGTTGGACTCGCTGAATGTCGCTGCTGCGGCAGCGGTGGCGGCTTGGGAACTGGGTCGCCGCAGTCCAGTGGAGCAGCACGGCGTGCAGTACGGCGTGCAGTGACGCGCCTGCTGCGATATCATGACATGTTGGTCCGCCACCGGGCCGCCCTGATCCACGAGCTTCTGGCAAAATCCAGCGGCATAGACGAAGGACACCAGCGATTATGAAGTCTGACATCCACCCGACGTACCAGCCGGTCATCTTCAATGACATGGCATCCGGCCAGAAGGTGCTGACCCGCTCCACTGTGACCTCTGAGAAGACGATGGAGTGGGAGGACGGCAACACCTACCCGGTGATCGACGTCGAGATCTCCGCCGCCTCGCACCCGTTCTACACCGGAAAGCAGCGCATCATGGACTCCGCCGGCCGCGTCGAGCGCTTCAACCAGCGCTTCAAGGGCTTCGGCGGCAAGAAGTAAGGCGCCGAACCCGCAGATTCTCCGGAGCCCCCGGTCCCGCCCTCCTCGGGTGAGCGGACCGGGGGCTCTGTCATGCACAGCGTCAGTCAGTGTGGTCCTGATCGCCTCCTCTCCGGGTGTCGGTGGTGTCGTGGGTCTCTGACGTTCCCTCTCGTGGTGGGCTCTTCCTATCTTTTCCTCTTCCAGGACTATGACGACGGACTCTCGGAGGAACCCGGCGGTTGATCCGCCGACCGTAGAATGGCGTCATGTCTGCTGAGTCGCGCCACGGCCACGGCGGTTACCACGCCCACGGTGAGTACAAGGTCTCCGGCGGCAAGCTCGTCGTCGTCGATCTCTCCCATGACGGACGGCACATCACCGACGCCTCGGTCAACGGTGATTTCTTCCTCGAACCCGATGAGGCGCTGGATGATCTCAACGCCGCCCTGCGCGGCACCGACATCCGCGCCGGATACCAGGAGGTCGCCCAGCGTCTGCAGGAGGGCCTGCGGCCTGAGGCCCAGCTCATCGGTTTCAACGAACGGGCGCTGGCCTCTGCGGTGCGCCGGGCCCTCGGTCACGCCAGCACGTGGTCCGACCACGGCTGGGAGGTCCTTCCGGCGCAGAAGCTGCCCATCACAGTCAACGTCGCTCTCGACCAAGTGCTCACCGAAGAGGTGGGCCGGGGGAACCGGCCGCCGCTGATGAGACTGTGGGACTGGGACGAACGCGCGGTGGTGATCGGCTCCTTCCAGTCGCTGGCCAATGAGGTCGACGCCGAGGCCGCCACACAGCATGACGTCCAGGTGGTCCGAAGGATCTCCGGCGGAGGGGCCATGTTCATGGAACCCGGCAACTGCGTGACGTACTCGCTCTGCTTCCCTCAGTCCCTGGTCGACGGGCTCAGTTTCGCCGAGTCCTACCCCTTCCTCGACGCCTGGGCGATGGAGGCGCTGCAGCGGATCGGTGTGCGGGCAGAGTACAAGCCGCTCAACGACATCGTCTCTGCGCAGGGCAAGATCGGCGGGGCGGCGCAGAAGCGGTTGGCCTCCGGCGGGATGCTCCACCATGTGACGATGAGCTACGACATCGACGCCGAGAAGATGATGCAGGTGCTGCGCATCGGCCGCGAGAAGATCTCCGATAAGGGGATCGCCTCGGCAGTCAAACGGGTGGACCCGCTGCGCTCACAGACCGGGTTGGCCCGCGAAGAGATCCTTGAGGCGTTCGCACAGACCTTCGCCCAGCGCTACGGGGCACAGATCGCCTCCGTGCGGGACCACGAACTCGAGCGCGCACGCTCCCTGGTGGAGGAGAAGTTCGGTACGCACGAATGGACGGCGCGAGTGCCGTGAGCTCACCGTTGGCACGCTGGGGACTCATTCCCGCGGTGCTCGTTCCGCTGTGGTTCTCCGGGGCACGCCTGCTCACTGACACCGCAGGAACACTGAGCATCATCCTCGCACTGACCCTCGCCCCGGCCATGCTGGTGGTCACAGTGCTCGCGCTGCGCCTTCCCGGACGGCGGCGGGATGCTGAGACGTCACAGCCGGTGCACCCCTCTCCTCGGACGGCTGTGCTGCTGGTGCTCTCCTGGGTATGCGGAGTCGTCTTCGGTGCCACAGTGCCTGATATCGGTCAGGGAGCCTCCAGCGTGTCGGTCGCGCTGCTGGGTGAGCAGGCGGCAGGACTCTCGGCCGCGATCAGCAACCCCGTGGGGATCCTGATGCTCCTCTGTGCGGCGATGGCGCTGGGCTTCGCCGTCGTAGATGCCCGCCGGGCTGAGGCGGGGCCTCCCGGCCCCGTGGACGACGACGCCGTGCTCGCAGCCTACGGCTACACCTTCATGGACGATCCGGCGGAGACCGCACCCCGCTCACACTGAGGGAACTGAGCCAGGAGACTGAGCCAGGGAACTGTTGGAGCAGGAGGACTGAGCAGCGGCTGACCGCGGATCGAGGTACCACTTGCAGTCACAGAACGCGTGTTTTTCGGGTCCAGCGGCGCTGCCGGTGACTGAAAGAGCGACGCGGATTCTCAGAACCCGTGCTGTACATCCAGCACCGTCCTGGGCCTGACCTATAGCCCGACTCACCTGACCTATACCCCTATCACTCGAGTCCTGATCACAGAAAATCCCCGTCCGACCTGTTGTTCACGGTCGAACGGGGACTTTCCTGTCTGTGCGCGGAAGGGGACTTGAACCCCTACCCTCTTATGCGAGGACTAGCACCTCAAGCTAGCGCGTCTACCTATTCCGCCACCCGCGCAGGTGGACTCGGCACGGCTCATATGAACCCTATAGATATGAACTATATAGAGACGAGCCGCTGAGCAACGCCTGTAGACAGTAGCACGGTCTCCGCGCTGTGCTCCAATCGCCGACCGCGCCGCCTGCGGACTGGATTAGGCTGGAGGCGCATACGCCCCGACCTGCCGCAGCACAGGAGGCCCCATGACCACGCCGGAGGCAACCACCGAGCACGCCGACCAGTCCGAGAGTGAGGTGGTGGACTTCTGCCGCGACCTCATCCGCATCGACACCCAGAACTGGGGTGAGGGACGCTCCAACGGCGAACGTGAGGCCGCTGAATACTGCGCTGAGCTGATGCGCCGCGCCGGGCTCGAACCTACGATCTACGAATCCGCTGAGCGCCGTGCCTCCGTCGTGGCCCGGATGCGCGGCACTGACCCGTCCCTGGGTGCACTGGTGGTCCACGGCCATCTCGACGTCGTCCCGGCTCAGGCAGAGGACTGGCAGGTCGACCCGTTCGCCGCCGAGCTCCGCGACGGCATGATCTGGGGCCGGGGTGCCGTGGACATGAAGGACATGGACGCCATGATCCTGGCGGTCATGCTGCGCTTCGCTCGGGAGGGGCACCGTCCCCGCCGTGATCTGATCTTCGCCTTCTTCGCCGATGAGGAGGACAACGGAGCCTACGGTGCCCGGTGGCTGGTGCAGAACCACCCGGAGGTCTTCGAGGGCGCGACCGAAGCCATCAGCGAGGTCGGCGGGTTCTCCACCGATGTGGCCGGACGGCGCGCGTATCTCATCCAGACCGGTGAGAAGGGCATCCACTGGACGAAGCTGGTGGCTGAGGGAACAGCCGGTCACGGCTCGGCAGTGCAGTATGACAACCCCGTCGTCGATCTCGGGCGCGCCGTCCAGGCCATCGGTGAATACCGGTGGCCGCTGGAATACACGAAGACGACCCGGGCGCTGATGGAGCAGCTCTCCGAGCTCACCGGGATCCCCTTCGACGAGGACGATCCCCGCCCGCTGCTGGAGGCCACCGGCTCGGCGGCGAAGTTCATCGGCGCAACCCTGCAGAACACCTCGAACCCCACGGTGCTGCAGGCCGGGTATAAGCACAATGTGGTGCCGGGCTCCGCTGAAGCCCTGGTCGACGCCCGCACTCTGCCCGAGCAGGAGGAGAAGGTCGCCGCAGTGCTGCGTGAGCTCGCTGGGGAGAAGGTCCGCTTCGACCTGCTGAACTCCGGACCCGCCCTGGAAGTGCCCTTCTCCGGGACGTTGGTCGAGCAGATGGTCTCCGCCCTGCGTGAGGAGGATCCCGAGGCCGTGGTGCTGCCGTATATGCTCGGTGGCGGCACGGACAATAAGCACCTCTCGAAGCTCGGGATCACCGGTTACGGCTTCGCCCCGCTGCAGCTTCCCGCAGATCTGGACTTCACCGGCATGTTCCACGGTGTGGATGAACGGGTTCCGGTGGACGCCCTGCAGTTCGGCGTCCGCGTGCTCTACCGCTTCCTCGCCGACCAGTGACCCACCTACCGGACAGAGCTGAGGATAACGATGACTGCTGACCGCATCGACCGTGCGGCGATGGACGCCGTGCTCACCACACCGCTGCTGGAGCGTATCCGGGACCGCGCCCCCGGATACGACGAGGCCAACGCCTTCTGCCACGAAGACCTCGCCGAACTCGCCGAGGCCGGCTACCTGCGCGCCCACGTGCCGCAGGACGACGGCGGACTCGGATGGAATCTGCCCACGCTCTCGGCGGCTCAGCGCCTGTTGGCGTCCTACGCACCGGCCACGGCGCTGGCGGTGAACATGCACCACGTGTGGGTGGCCACAGCGGTGCAGATGGTCGCCGGCGGGCACGAGACCTTCGGACAGGTCCTCCGCGAGGCGGCGGCCGGGGAGATCTTCGCCTTCGGCATCTCCGAGCCGGGTAACGACGCCGTGCTCTTCGACTCCACCACTGAGGCCACGGTCCGCCAGGACGGCTCGGTCAGCTACACCGGGATCAAGATCTTCACGACCCTGACGCCGGTGTGGACTCGTCTGGGCATCTTCGGCAAGGATGTCGCAGGTGGTGAGCAGCCGCTCGTCTTCGGTTTCCTGCCCCGTGAAGCCTCCGGCTGGTCCACGCTCGGTGAATGGGACGTGCTGGGTATGCGGGCCACCCATTCCTATGCCACGCAGCTCCAGGACGCCGTCGTCCCCGCCGAACGGGTCGTGCGTCGTCTGCCCACCGGACCGAACCCGGACCCGTTGATCTTTTCGATCTTCTCCTCGTTCCTCAGCCTCATCGCCTCGGTGTACACCGGAGTGGGGGACCGGGCGCTGCAGCTCGGCGTGGAGGACGCTGCGCGACGGACCGCGTTGACCACCGGGACGTCGATGGATCAGGACGCCGATGTCAGGTACCGGCTCGCCGAGGCCAAGATGGACCAGCTGGCATTGGATGCCCATCTGCGCGGGCTCCTCGTCGATATCGACGCCGGCGCCGCGCACGGCTCCGAATGGTTCCCGCGCCTGGTGACTCTGCGCACCCAGGCCACACGGACTGCGCGCCGGGTGCTGGAGGCGGCCCTGCACATCGGTGGGGGATCCGGCTATGCGCGAGGCTCTGAGCTGAGCCGTCTCTACCGTGACGCCTTGGCCGGGCTGCACCACCCCTCGAAGGACGATTCGGCGCATCGGACTGTGGCCAACGCCCTGCTGGGACCGCTGCAGTGAGCTCGTTGTGACTGCGCACTGAACGGCCGCGGCTCGTTGTGCCCGCCGCAGAGGACCTGTGCCGGCAGGAAAGGATCTGTGCCGGCAGAGAAGATCTACAGCGTCCGGTGGACCTTCATCACACGCCGACGGAGCCAGTAGCGGCGCAGCCCGCCCGAGTAGATCCGTGTGCGGCGCAGTTCCCATTTGCCGTACTCCGCGTGGTCCATCAGACGTCGCCTGACCTCGCCCAGCGATTCCCGCGGCTGGCAGGTGAGCACGATGTACTCCCAGGTCGAGCCGGAGACGGACTCTTCGGTGAAGTGCTGCGCTGTGCGGAGCGGACCGCCTGAGGGGAGCTGCTGATCCATGTGTGCACCCTAACGCACCCCAGCAGGCCTCGTCCCGTCTCATCCCGTCCCGTCCTGTCCTGCCGCGTCCCGTTCCGCCTCCTGCCTCTCGCTGCGGCGGACGGGGGCTTACCCGGCGCCCTCGGCGTTGATACCGTGAAGCCATGAACATCGATCCGCGTATCGCGCTCGCTTCGCTGACCAACGCCCTGGAAGAGCATCTGAACGCGGCCCTTAACCGGCGCTCAGAGGAGGACCCCGCCGTAGAGTCTGCGTTCTATGGCGTGGCCGATGCCTTCGAAGCCTATGAGGATGCGCTGTTCGCCGCCTCCGGAGAGGTCACCCCGCTCGACCTCTATGACGAAGAGGAGGACGAGGGCTTCGACGTCGAATCTGACGGTGACGATTCCGACGACGGTGAGAGCCCGGCCTGATTTTCGCCGATGACTTCCGGCAACGATGTCTGACTTCCGGCAATGATGTCGAACAGATGGGCGAGGCGGTCCGGAACCGGTGTGCCGATGGCTTAGGCTCGAGCAGGTGCAGTGGTTCGAAGCGATCATCCTCGGCCTGGTTCAGGGCCTGACCGAATTCCTCCCGGTCTCCTCCTCCGCGCATCTGCGCATCGTCGGAGAGTTCCTGCCCGGAGCAGCAGACCCCGGAGCCGCGTTCACCGCGATCACCCAGCTGGGCACCGAAGCAGCCGTCCTGGTCTATTTCTGGCGGGACATCGTGCGCATCCTCACCGCCTGGTTCGGCTCGCTGTTCGGCCGGGTGCCGCGCAGCGATCCCGATGTGCGGATGGGGTGGCTGATCATCGTCGGCTCCATCCCCATCGTCGTGCTGGGCCTGCTGCTCGAGGACTACATCACCACCGCTTTCCGCACACTGTGGCTGGTGGCCACGATGCTCATCGTCTTCGGTGTGCTGCTGGCCGTCGCGGATTCCTACGGCCGCCAGCGCAAGCCGCTGGACCAGCTCACCGTTCGTGACGGCATCCTCTATGGTCTCGCCCAGTCGCTGGCGCTGATCCCAGGGGTCTCCCGCTCCGGGGGGACGATCACCGCCGGGCTGCTGATGGGCTACACTCGTGAGGCCGCGGCCCGATATTCCTTCCTGCTGGCGATCCCGGCGGTCTTCGGCTCCGGGTTCTATAAGCTCATCGGTGCCATCGGGGAGACCGATGCTCCGTACACGATGGGCCAGACCCTGGTGGCCACGCTGATCGGTTTCGTCGTCGCCTATGTGATCATCGGGTGGTTCCTGCGGTTCGTCTCCACCAACACCTACACGCTGTTCGTCAACTACCGCATCCTGCTGGGGCTGTTCGTCTTCGTGATGTTGGGGCTCGGCGTCATCAACCCCTGACCTGCGTCATCTGCGTCATTTTTCGAAAGGACTCCCTGTGCGCTCGTGGACCCCTCCCGAAGTACCTGAGATCCCCGCCTTCGAACGGCCGCTGCACCTGCACGACACCTCCCGCGATGAGCTGGTCGAGGTGCCGCTGCGTCAGGGACGCGGCACCCTGTACGTCTGCGGCATCACCCCCTATGATGCGACGCACCTGGGCCACGCCAACACCTATGTGCACTTCGACGTCCTGGTCCGCCACTGGCTCGGCGCCGGCCGCGAGGTCACCTATGTGCAGAACGTGACCGACGTCGACGATCCGCTGATCGAACGCGCAGAGGCCACCGGCGTCGACTGGCGAGAGCTGGCCGAGGAGCAGACCGAGCTCTTCCGTGAAGACATGGCAGCTCTGGGCGTGATCCCGCCGGGGACGTATCTGGGCGCAGTGGAGACGGTGCCGCAGGTCGTCGAGGACGTCGAGCGGCTGCTCGCTGCCGGTACCGCCTACCGGGTGCCGGTGGCGACGCAGGAACTGCCCGAGGGCATCGAGGCCGCCGAGGACATCTACTTCGACAACTCCGCCGCCGAGGCGCACACACCGTGGCGTCTCGGGTCCGTGGGCGGCTACGACCGGGCCACGATGGAGGAGCTGTTCCCCGCACGCGGCGGTGACCCGCAGCGCGCCGGCAAACGTGACCCGTTGGATCCGCTGCTCTGGCGAGCCCGGCGCACCGGTGAGCCCTTCTGGGAGGGGCGCAGCCTGGGACAGGGCAGGCCCGGCTGGCATATCGAATGCTCCGTGATCGCCCGGCGTCACCTGCCGGCCCCCTTCGCCGTGCAGGGCGGGGGGTCTGACCTGCGGTTCCCGCACCACGAGTTCTCCGCCGCCCATGCCACCGCCGCCGACGGCGTGCCCTTGGCCGAGACCTACTTCCACACCGGGATGGTCGGCCTGGAGGGGGAGAAGATGTCGAAGTCCAAGGGGAACCTGGTGCTGGTCTCCTCGCTGCGCGCCGAGGGAGTCGACCCCCGGGTGATCCGTGTCCTTCTGCTGAGCCACACCCCTCGCTCGGACTGGGACTTCTCCCATGACGATCTCCGCGCTGCTGAGCAGCGGATCGGCCGCTGGGAACAGGCCCTGGCCGCAGCCCCGAGCGGTGAGAGCCCGGATCAGGCGGCCCCAGATGGTCACCAGCACGAGGCGCTGCAGCGTGCCATCCACACCGCGCTGGCTGACGGGCTCAATACCCCGGCTGCGCTGGAGGCGGTGGACCGCTGGGCCGCAGGTGACTCCGCGGCGGACACACCGGCCCGGCGTGTCCGCGATGTGGTGCTCGCGCTGCTGGGAATCGACCTGACCCGCCCCTGATACCCGCCCCTGAGACCCGTCCCGGGTGGGCCGACTTGGGTCAGCGCGCCCTGGGCCAGCTGATCCTGGGTCGGTTCACTCTGGGCCACTTCACCCTGGGCCGCTTCACTCCGGTGGGCGGCGCCGTCGCAGATAGCGTTCGAACTCTCGGGCGATCGCCTCACCGCTGGCCTGAGGCAGCTCCGAGGTGTCCGTGGCCTCTTCCAGGCGCTGGACGTACTCGGCGATGTCCGAATCCTCTTTGGCGAGATCATCGACCCCGCGCTCCCACGCATCGGCTTCCTCGGCGACCTCTTCGACGTCCAAGGAGACACCGAGGAGATCCTCCAGTTCGCGCATCAGCCGCAGCTGCGCCTTCGGGGAGGGTGCCTGCCCGACGTAGTGCGGCACGGCCGCCCACAGGGACACCGCCGGGATACCCGCCTGATAAGCCGTATGAGCCAGGACCCCGACGATCCCGGTGGGGCCTTCATAAGAGGGTTCGTCGACGTCGAGCAGATCGGCCAGGGCGGGGTCTTGGGCAGACAACGACGCGGGAATCGGCCTGCTGTGCGGCACATCGGCCAGCAGCGCACCCACCAGGACGATGCCGGCGACTTCCTGCTCGGCCGCCCGGGTGAGGATATCGGCGGTGAAGGCCTGCCAGCGGAAGCTCGGCTCCACCCCGGTGACCAGCAGCAGATCCAGCTCGGCATCGGTGACGGAGGTGCGGTAGAGCTTGGTCGCCGGCCAGACGATCTCCCGGTGCGATTCTGTGCTGCGGGTCCGCGGCCGGGTGAACTGATAGTCGTAATAGTCCTCGTCCTCCAGCCGCCCGACGAGCTCGGCGTCGAAGGCAGAGCCCAGGGCACGCACGGCAGAGGATGCCGCCCCGCCGGCGTCGTTCCACCCTTCGAAGGCGATGACCATCACTGTGGGACGTCCGGCGGCCGAGCCCGCATCCTCACGCAGATGCGCGGCGAACCGCTCTGCGCGGGATGATCCTTCGGACGCGCAAGATGATCCTTCGGACTCGGACAGCTGCTCATCACTCACGTCCCTCACCCTAGCCCCGGGCCCGGGTCAGGGGAAGCAGCATCGGCAGGCGGCGAGCGCCTAGGATGGAGCCATGCCTGGCAGCCTGCAGGCCGTCTTCTGGGATATGGACGGCACCCTCGTCGACACTGAGCCGCACTGGATCCGAGAGGAGACCGCACTGGTCGAGTCCTTCGGCGCCCGATGGACCGACTCCCACGCCGAAGACTGCGTCGGCCAGGCCCTGCCGTATACCGCCGCGAGGATGCAGGAGGCCGGAGTACAGATGTCGGTGCGGGAGATCATCGATCATCTCATCACCCGGGTGGCCGCCAGCGCGCGCGAACAGATGCCCTGGCGTCCCGGAGCCCGTGAGGCCCTGAGCGTGCTGCAGCAGGCCGGTGTGCGCTCGGCGCTGGTGACGATGAGCGAACCGACCCTGGCCGGCGCGGTGGTCGAGGCCCTGCCGCCGGGCCAGCTGGAGTTCATGGTTACCGGCGACGCCGTCTCCCGCGGCAAGCCGGACCCGGAGGCTTATCTCAGCGCCTTCGAGACGATGGCTCGCACACATCCGGAACCGTTGGATCCCCGCCGCTGCCTGGCCTTCGAGGACTCAGTGCCCGGGGTGACTGCCGCCGTCGACGCCGGGCTGGTCACCGTCGCCGTCCCGCACTGGATGCCGATCCCGGAATCTGACCGCTATCAGCAGATCCCCGGTCTGCAGGGACTCGATCTCGCCGCGATGCAACGGCTGCTGCCTGCATGAGCCCAGCCGCGCTGCCCTTGGGTCGGGTCGCCGGGGTGCCGGTCCGGCTGCGCCCGAGCTGGTTCCTCGTCGCCGGGGCGCTGGTGCTGCTCTTCGGCCCGCAGGTGGCCCGGATCTTCCCCGAACTGGGCGCGCTGGCCTATCTGGTGGCGCTGGGCTACGCCGGAGCCCTGCTGCTCAGCGTGCTGATCCACGAGCTGGCCCATGCGCTGGTGGCCGCCGGGCTCGGCTGGCCGCCCACGGCCGTGGAACTCACCCTCTGGGGCGGGCACACCGAGTTCATGGTCCGCGGTGCCACACCGGGCCGCTCCGTGGCCGTGGCCATGGCGGGTCCGGCGACGAACCTGCTCGCCGCCGGGGCCGGGTGGTTGCTCTTCGAGCTGGCTGGCCTCACCGGTGTGGCCGCGCTGCTGCTCTGGGCCGTCATCGTGCTGAACCTTCTGGTCGGGCTGTTCAACGCCCTGCCCGGACTTCCGCTCGACGGCGGACGGCTCGTGGAGTCCGCGGTCTGGGCGGCCACCGGAGATCAGGACCGCGGCACACTGGCAGCGGGCTGGGCCGGCCGGATCCTCGCGATCCTGCTGCTGGTCGCCCTCGCTATCTGGAGCGCAGCGGTCCCGGAGCGTTCGCTGCTGCTGGTCGTGCTGGCGGTGATGATGGCCTTCGTGCTGTGGCAGGGAGCCTCCGCCGCCGTCCGCGGGGCGCGGCTGCGGCTGGCCCGGCGTGAGCACCGGGAGTCTGAGGACCAGGACGGACAGCGATAGGCTCGAATCCCAGAGACCCACGGATGAGCACGGATGACCACAGAGAGCGAGGCAGGGTGGCCGAGACCGAGAGCGACACCACCTCCCCGGATGAGGCAGTCACCTCTGCCCCGCAGGGGAAGGGACCTTCGGGGCCGATCGGCGTGCACATGCGCCGCGGCCCGCTGCTGCCCGGCCAGCGCGTGCAGCTGATCGATCGGCGGGGCAAGCCGAGCACGATCACCTTGCGCGAGGGCGGAGAGTGGCACACGCATAAGGGTGTGCTGCGCCACGAGGCCCTGATCGGTCAGCATGAGGGCATCGTCGTCGCCAACGAAGCCGGGGAGCGGTACCAGGTGCTGCGGCCGCTGCTCAATGACTTCGTCCTCTCCATGCCCCGCGGCGCCACAGTAGTGTACCCGAAGGACTCCGCGCAGATCGTCCAGATCGCCGATATCTTCCCCGGGGCGCGCGTGGTCGAAGCCGGTGTCGGCTCCGGTGCGCTGTCGCTGTCGCTGTTGCGCGCCGTCGGCGAACACGGCACCCTGCACTCCTTCGAACGGCGGGAGGACTTCGCCGAGATCGCGAAGGCCAATGTGGAGGCCTTCTTCGGCGAGCCGCATCCGGGGTGGGAGGTCTTCGTCGGAGATCTTCAGGATCGGCTTCCCGAGGTTCAGGCGCCGGGCTCAGCCGACCGTGTGGTGCTCGATATGCTCGCCCCGTGGGAATGCCTGGACGCAGTCTCCCACGCGCTGGCACCCGGCGGTGTCTGGGTCAGCTACGTTGCCACCGTCACCCAACTCTCTCGCCTGACCGAGGCGATCCGTTCCTCTGAGCTGTTCACCGAGCCCGCCTCACATGAGACGATGCTGCGCACATGGCATCTCGACGGCCTGGCGGTGCGTCCCGACCACCGGATGGTGGCACATACCGGGTTCCTGCTGGCCACCCGGCGGCTCGCCGACGAGCAGACCCCGCTTCAGCTGCGACGCCGGGAGAAGCAGTCCGAGGTCACCGAGGAGGATCTTCAGTCCTGGCTGCCCGCCGACGACGGCGCCTGGACCGAGGAGACGCTGAAGGCCCGCCCGGTGACCGGACGCAAAGCCCGTCGTGCCGCCGCCCACGCCCGTCAGATCGCCGATGAGGCCCGTACCGCCCATCCCGACGCTCAGGAGGTCACCGATGACCGATGAGACACCGATGACACCGCAGCGCCCCGAGCCGGGGGAGACCGAGGACCTGCGCCAGCAGCTGAGGCAGTCCGCCGGTCAGATCGACTCGCTGCGCAGTCGGGCCCGGGACCTCGAGCGCCAGCTGAGTACTGCCGGGCGGAACAACAAGCGTATGGCCGAGCTGCTGGAGGTCACCCGCAATGAGATGACCCAGCTGCGCACCGCCCTGCACGCCGACGGTCAGGCTCCCTTCACCTTCGGCACGGTGGTCGGCTACCGCCCGGGCCACGAGCCGGTCGAGGGCCGTGAGATCGAGGCGGCGGCGATCGCCGGTGTCGACATCCTGCACTCGGGCCGGAAGATGCGGGTCAGCGTCTCCCCGCTGCTGGAGGTCGAACACCTCCACGCCGGGGCTGAGGTGCTGCTCAATGAGAACCTCACCGTGGTGGCCGTGCTGGGCTCGGAGCGCACCGGTGAGATCGCTCGGGTGCGGGAGGTCCTCGGAGACGATCGCCTGCTCGTGCTCACCCGCGGTGAGGATGAGCGCCTGGTGCGGCTCTCCTCAGCAGCCCAGGGGCAGGGCCGACCGGTGCGGGTGGGCGACGCCGTCACGGTGGATCTGCGCACCGGCACCGCGATCGAGGTCATCCGGCTCTCCGAGGTCGACGACGTCGTGCTGGAGGAGACCCCGGATGTCTCCTACGCCGATATCGGTGGTCTCTCCGGGCAGATCGAACAGATCCGCGACGCGGTGGAGCTTCCCTTCCTCCACGCGGACCTCTACCGTGAGCACGGGCTCCGGGCCCCGAAGGGAATCCTGCTCTACGGCCCTCCCGGCTGCGGGAAGACGATGATCGCCAAAGCCGTCGCTGCCTCTTTGGAGGCCCGGCGTGGCGAACGCGCCGAGGCGCAGGGCGAGGTCGGTCCGCGCAGCTTCTTCCTCAACATCAAGGGCCCGGAGCTGCTGAACAAATACGTCGGGGAGACCGAACGGCATATCCGGCTGATCTTCGCCCACGCGCGGGAGCGGGCCTCCGCGGGTCACCCTGTCGTGGTGTTCTTCGATGAGATGGAAGCCCTGTTCCGCACCCGCGGTTCCGGGGTGTCCTCAGATGTGGAGACCACGATCGTCCCGCAGCTGCTGGCTGAGATCGACGGGGTGGAGTCGCTGGACAACGTCATCGTCATCGGTGCCTCGAACCGTGAGGACATGATCGACCCGGCGATCCTGCGGCCCGGGCGCCTCGACGTGAAGATCCGTGTCCAGCGGCCGGGTCCCGAGGGGGCTCGGGAGATCCTGGGCATCCACCTGGGGGAGCAGCTTCCTCTGCTCGCCGCCGACGTCACCGCTGTCGGCCGTGCGCAGGCCCGGCAGCAGCTGATCGATGCCGCAGTGGACGCGGTGTTCCCCCGCGACGGGCGGGCCCGGCTGCGGCTGCGTCACGCCGACGGCTCCACCACGGACTTCCGCGCCTCGGACTTCGTCTCCGGTGCGGTGCTCTCGAACGTGGTGGACCGGGCGAAGAAGGCCGCGATCAAGGATTTCCTGGCCGCTGGGCAGGCTGCGGAGGCGAAGGGCGTGACCGTGGAGCACGTCCGGCGTGCCGTGGAATCGGAGATGCGCGATCAGGAGGACCTGGTCAACACCGCCGATCCGCAGGAATGGGCGAGGGTCATCGGAGCCTCCGCGGCCCCGGTGGTCTCTGTGGAGCACCTGGCACGTCAGGAGGAGTCCGGATGAGTGTGCGGCGGCTGATCGGCATGGAGACCGAATACGGCATCCACGCCCCGGCGAACCCCCGGGCCAGTCATGTGGCGTTGTCCATCGAACTGGTCAACGCCTATGCGGCCGCGGTCACCGAGGACGGCGGCTCCGTGGCCGGTGCGGAATGGGACTACCAGTCCGAATCGCCGCTGGTCGACGCCCGTGGCTGGGTGCTGCCCCGTTCGGCGGCCCATCCCAGCCAGCTGACCGACACCGCCGCCGGCCTCGACGGCGTCTCCGGCCCGGACACCTCCGCCCCCGACGTCGCGGCGGAGGAACCCGAGTTCCATTCTCCCGGCAGTGCGGACTGGCGCGGTGACTTCTTCACCCTGCGGGAGGGGCAACCGCGGCTGCTGACCAACCTGGTGCTGACCAACGGCGCCCGGTTCTACGTCGACCACGCGCACCCGGAGTATTCCGCACCGGAGACGCTCGGGGCGCGCCGGGCGGTGCTCTATGACGTCGCCGGGGACCTGGTGGTCCGCCGAGCCGCGGCGCGTCTGGCCCAGGAGGAGGGCAGCCCGGAGCTGCTGCTCTATAAGAACAACACCGATTCCAAATCTGTCTCCTACGGCGCGCATGAGAACTACCTGGTGCCCCGGTCGGTGGACTTCGACGACCTCGTCGCCGGGCTGATCCCGTTCTTCGTGGTCCGTCAGGTGATCTGCGGGGCCGGGCGCGTCGGGATCGGACCGACCAGCGCCCGTGCCGGTTTCCAGATCTCCCAGCGGGCCGACTTCTTCGAAGAGCAGGTCGGACTGGAGACCACGGTGCGTCGGCCGATCGTCAACACCCGCGACGAGCCCCACGCCGACATCGACCGGTACCGCCGGCTGCACGTGATCATCGGTGACGCGAATATGAGCGAGTACTCCGCGTGGCTGCGGGTGGGCACCACCGCCTTGGTGCTGGATCTCATCGAATCCGGTGCGGCACCGTCGCTGCGGATCCTTGAGCCGGTGAAGGCGCTGAAGGCCATCTCCCACGATCCGAGTCTGCAGGTCACCGTGGCCACGGACCGGGGGGAGCTGACGGCTGTGCAGATCCTCCGCCTGTACTTGGAGGCTGCGCAGGCTCAGGCCGCGGCAGAAGCCGGTCCGGAGGCCGCAGGGCTCGCCCCCGACACGGAGACCGCCGAGGTGCTGGCAGCGTGGTCGGAGCTGCTCGACGATCTCGAGGCCGATGTCTCACGCGCCGCCGACCGGCTCGATTGGGTGGCGAAGCTGCAGCTGCTGGAGTCCTACCGGCGGCGCGACGGCCTGGACTGGGACGCGCCGATGCTGGGCATGATCGACCTGCAGTACGCCGATATCCGCCCGGAGAAGGGCCTCTACCATCGGTTGGTCCGGGCCGGGCGGATGCGCCGACTGTTCACCGACGAGGAGGTCCGGCGCGCCAGCGAGCACCCACCGGAGGAGACCCGGGCCTGGCTGCGCGGGACTCTGGTGGCCCGTCGGCCGGAGCTGTTGGCCGGAGCCAGCTGGGATCAGATTCTGCTGCGCCCGGAGCCGCAAGCTCCGATCACGCGGCTGACCCTGCCGGAGCCGACCTCGGGAACACGGGCGCAGACTGAGGGCCCGGTCACCGCGGCAGAGGATCCTCGTGCCCTGATCGCTGGTCTGCGTGAGATCCTCGAAGCCCCGAGGGATTCCGCGCAGCCCGGTGCCGGGCCCTGACAGCTCTGAACGCCCATCCCTGAACCAGGAGGAGACACGATGTCCACACAGCCGCAGAAGCGCAGCAGCTCCCACGGCCCCGGCGACGAGGAACCCGTTGAGCAGTCCGTGCCCGGTGCGGGCAACGTCCAGGCGAGCCATCAGGCCCAGGAGCTGGACAGCCTGCTCGATGAGATCGACTCCGTGTTGGAGACCAACGCGGAGGAGTTCGTCCGCGGTTTCGTCCAGAAGGGCGGCCAGTGACCCATGGAGCGTCGTGTCTTCGGTGTGGAGACCGAGTTCGGGATCACTCATCGCGGGGTGGCCGTCGACGGCGCCCCGCGGCCGGGCCTGGCGCCGGATGAGACCGCCCGCTACCTCTTCCGACCGGTGGTGGAGTGGGGGCGCAGCTCCAACGTCTTCATCCCCAACGGTTCGCGTCTCTACCTCGACGTCGGCTCACACCCGGAATATGCCACCGCTGAGTGCTCGGACATCGAGGAGCTGATCGCCGCCGATCGGGCCGGTGAGCGCATCATGGATGACCTCGCCCGTCGGGCCGAGGAGGCGATGGCCGCCGATGGGATCGACGGCACGATCTACCTGCTGAAGAACAACGTCGACTCCCAGGGCAACTCCTACGGCTCGCACGAGAACTACCTGATCCCGCGCACCACGCATTTCCGGCGGCTCTCCACAGTGCTGCTGCCGTTCTTGGTCACCCGTCAGATCCTCTGTGGAGCCGGTCATCTGGTGACCGAGCAGGAAGAGGCCGGACGCGAACTGGGGCCGCACTACGCCTTTTCGCAGCGTGCCGACCACATGTGGGAGGGGGTGTCCTCGGCGACCACCCGGGCCCGGCCCATCATCAATACTCGGGATGAGCCGCATGCCGATGCCTCGGCCCACCGCCGCCTCCACGTCATCGTGGGGGACTCGAATATGTCCGAGACGACCCAGCTGCTGCGCTACGGCACCACGGATCTGGTGCTGCGCATGATCGAATCCGGAGTGCCGCTGGGCGACTACGAGCTGCAGAATCCGATCCGCGCGATCCGTGAGATCTCCCATGACCTCACCGGCACGGCCACAGTGCTCACCCGCGACGGCGAGGAAATGACCGCTGTGGACATCCAGGCCGGGCTGCTGGACCGAGCCCGGCGTTTCGTCAGCGAGGAGGGCGCCCACCACGGGCATCTGGAGCAGGTGCTCCAGCTGTGGGAGCGGACCCTGCAGGCCGTGGCATCCGGGGATCATTCCAACATCGACACTGAGATCGACTGGGCGATCAAGAAGCGACTGATCGACGAGGTGGCCGCACGCGGCAGCCTGGCGCTGGATGACCCGCGTCTGGGGCAGATCGATATGGCCTATCACGACATCCGGCCCGAGCGCGGACTGCACCATGTCCTGGTCCGCAAGGGGCGTGCTGCGACCCTGCTCGGCCAGGAGCAGATCGACCAGGCGGTGCTGCTGCCGCCGGCGACGACCAGAGCCGCCCTGCGCGGGCATTTCCTCTCCACGGCACGGGCATTCGGCGCCGGGCACTCGGTGGATTGGGTGCACCACAAACTGGTGGACCGGCCGCTGGAGGCCATCATGCTCAAAGACCCCTTCGAGACTGCCGCGGAGCGTGTGGAGACGCTACTCGACACCCTCGGGGATCGTCGCGCCGTTGTGCGTGAACTCAGCGCCGAGGAACGCCTCGACCAGCCGGTGCCCCCTGCCCTGAGCGAACGCTACCTCGTCACCGGCGGCACGGTCCCGCCGCCGCCGGTGATCTGAGGGGTATCGCCCTGCTGGTGATCCGGGCGCGGCGATCAGCCGTGCCTCAGCCTGAACCGGTACAGTCTCTGTCGGTGCATGACCCCGCCATGACCATGACACAACACCGTCCCTCTCGGAGGTTCCCCGTGCGCACGAAGCATCTCGCCCTCTCCCTGCCCGCCGTCCTGGTGCTCGCCGGCTGCGGAGCTGAGGGGATCGGTGACGTCGACGCCCTCGATGGTATGGACGTGCACTACACCGATGAGGGCGCTCCTGAAGTCATGCTCAACAACCCGGTGGAGGCCGATGAGGAGTCTGCGCGCATCATCAGCGCCGGCGACGGCGAGGAGATCGACCCGGAGCAGATCCTCGAAGTCTCCTCGGCGATGGTCGATCCGCAGACCGGGGAAGTGCAGAACGAGACGTTCACCGCGGGTCAGGAGTCTCTGCTGCACCTGCCCAGCATCCGTGAGCAGAACGAGTTCATCTTCGAGGCGCTGACCGAACCGGACCTCAACGTCGGCGGTGAGGTGGTGCTCTATGAGCCTGGTGACGAGGAGGCGATGGCCGCGGACTCGCTCATCGTGCTGCGCGTCGAGGGGCAGATGCCGGCCTACGCCCACGGTGAAGAGCTCGAGCAGAGCGGGGATCTTCCGGAGATCGACTCGGTTGAGGGCGAAGCCCCGGAACTGGTCGAGGCACCCGGTGAAGACGAGGACCCGCCGGAGGAGACCGTCACCGAGGTCATCATCGAAGGTGAGGGTGATGAGGTCGAGGCCGAGGATCAGCTCGCCGTCCAGTACACCGGGTGGACCTGGTCCGAGGGGACGGTCTTCGACTCCTCCTGGCCGTTGGGTCAGGAACAGGCCCAGCAGGCCCAGGGCTCTGAGGAAGACTCAGAGGAGGACCCGGAGGAAGACTCAGAGGAAGATGCAGGGGAATCCTCGGAGGACGAGGACGCTGAGAGCACTGAGGACGCTGAGGAGGAGGACCAGAGCGAGCGCAGCGACGTCGGCCAGCCGATGCCGTTCATGCTCGATCAGGTGATCGAGGGATGGACCACCGGGCTCGAGGGCAAGCACGTCGGTGACCGCGTCGTGCTGGTGATCCCGCCCTCCGAGGCCTACGGTGAGAGCGATGGCAGTGACTTGCAGGAGGAGACGCTGATCTTCGTCGTCGACATCGTCGCCGCCGTGGAGGCCCCCGAGCAGCCCGAACAGCAGGCCCCGGAGCAGCCGGAGCTCAGTGAGGAAGAGCTCGAGCAGCTGCAGGAGCAGCTCGAGCAGCAGGAGGGCGGCGAAGCCGAGGAGGACACCGACGAGCAGTAACCGCTCCTGGGTTCGTCAGGTCCCCTATCCACACCGCTAGTCAGAACCCCATATTCAGAGCCTCATATTCAGATCCCTATATCGTGAGACGTTCTTGAGAAGGAGCACACCGTATGTCATTCGGACAGCGCAGCTATGACCGCAGCCGCCCCGAGGTGGAGTTCCCCGGTGAGACCCCGCCCGAGGAGCTGGTCATCGAGGAGATCATCGCTGGTTCCGGCCCCGCTGTGGAGCCCGGCGACCAGGTCTCCTGCCACTACGTCGGAGTCAGCTGGTCCACCGGTGAGGAGTTCGACGCCTCCTGGAACCGCGGTCAGACGCTGGACTTCACCGCCGGCATCGGCCAGGTCATCACCGGCTGGGACCAGGGGCTGATCGGGATGCAGGAGGGCGCGCGTCGTCGCTTCGAGATTCCGCCGCACCTGGCCTACGGAGAGCAGGGCGCCGGCGCGGCCATCGGCCCGAACGAGACGCTGATCTTCGTCGTGGACTTGGTCGGCGTGCGCAAGTCCCGCTGATGTCCACCGGTGAGGCCGCGCAGGACGTCTCCGCGGACCTGGGGGTCAGCCGCGCCCTCTCGTTGGCGGCCACTCTGCTCGACGCCGCGCCCAGCGGCCTCACCAAGGCTGAGATCCGCTCTCGGGTGGACCTGTACGACTCCTCCGCAGGGTCTTCTGTAGATGCCTTCGAGCAGATGTTCAGCCGTGATAAGCGCTACCTGCGGCGCAACGGCATCGAGATCGACGAGCGGCTGCCCCATGACGCCTCCCGCCGGGGGGATCACGATCACCGGTATCTGATCGACCCGGAGAGCTATGGTCTGCCCGGGATCGAACTCACCGCCGAGGAGGCTGCCGTTCTGCGGCGAGTGACCCTGCTGTGGTCCGGCAGCCGCGCCCAGCAGAGCATTCGGGAGGTCGTCGGCGCGTTGGACGACCGCAGTCGGCTCAGCCGAGGGGCAGGGGAGTCGCCGGAGCCCTCATCGAGTGAGCAGACGTCGCTGTCAGGCGGCGTCGCTCCGCCTCACCGTGTGCGCTGGGGTGAGGACCAGGAGATCGACCACGTCCAAGCGCTGCTGACCCAAGGGATCGGTGCACCGGTCACCTTCGACTACGCAGCCCGCGGAACCCGGCGCACCCAGACCCGGCGAGTGCTCAGCTGGGGGTGGGGCGTGCGCGGACGCTGGTACCTGGTCGGCTATGACCTGGACCGCCAGGCGGTGCGGATCTTCCGGCTGGACCGTATCCGCGGGGAGATCAGCGCACTGGCCGCACCTGACGAAGGGTGGACCGAGCAGGACCGTGCCGCGCAGCAGCAGACGGCGAACGCTGGCACCGAGGAGCTCCACCGGAAGGCCACCGCATATCTCGACGCGCTCGGTGACAGTGCCGAGCCTGCGCTCGTCCCCCTGGAAGCCGCCGTCACCGCGTCCGCTGTGGGGCTCGAAGAGATCCGCAGACTCTCCGACCGCCGACTCCGTGACCTGCTGCGCGCGCGTCTCGACGCCGTGGCGCGGGCCCACCAGCAGCTGCCGAGCCCGCCTGCGGCACTTCCTGCGGTGAGGGCCGCCAAGACCCCAGACGCCGCCCCGCGGAAGATCGCCCGGCTGCTGAACATGGCCGCGCATCTGGAGTCCACCGGTGGGGCCCGGCTGTCCACGCTGCTTGAGCGGTTCGCGCTCACCCCGCAACAGCTGCACCGCGACCTGATTTCCCTGCAGCAGGCCGGCAGCTTCGACGCCGACCGCTTCGGCGAGTTCATCGACCTCACCCCGGAGATCCCGCTGAGTCGACGCGACTTCACCCAGCAGCTGATCCCGCAGGATCCCGTGATCAGCATCCGGCTTCCCGCCGGGCGGATGAGCGCAGTGATGGCCCGTCCGCTGCACCTGAGCACACCGGGGGCGCTGTCGCTGCTCATCGGCCTCGAGGGGCTCCTCGCCGCCGAGGACTCGGCCGAGCAGAGCGCCGCCGCCCGGAGCCTGCGGGAGAAGGTCCGCGGCATCGTGCCGGAGGCAGTCGCCGATGCCGCGGCCTCGCTGAGCGTGGCCTGGACCGTGGAGAACGATCCCGCCGTGCAGCGCACACTGCAGATACTGGGCGCCGCGGTGCCTGACGGCCACAGCGTGGAGATCGACTACGAAGACCGGCAGGGACGCGCCAGCACCCGGCGCGTCGACCCGGTGCACCTGATCCATGACGGCCGCGGCAGCTACCTGCAGGCCTGGTGCCATGACGCGCAGGCCGAGAGGCACTTCCGGATCAGCCGGATTCGCCGCGCCCGGCCGCTTCCGCAGACCCGGATCGGCGCCGAGGCCCTGGCCCTGGCCGCACAGGAACCCCGTCCGCCCGCGGTGCCCGCCGAGGGAGACCTGCGCGCGGTGGTCTGGGCTGCACCCTCCGCGGTCGCCACAGTGCGGGGCTGGGCGCCGGAACGGGCCGCGGACTCCGCGGAGGGCGGACTCTTCGCCGAGATCCGGCTGCCCTCCCAGGAGACCCTGGAGCGTATGATCATAGATGCTGAGGGCGAGATCATCCTGTGCGCACCGCAGAACGCGGTGGACTCCCTGCGGGACAGGTTGGTGCGCGGACAGCGGCGCCTCCGGCGCATCCAGGAGCAGTCCCGTATGCTGGAGGCCGATGACGAAAGGACCGCACCATGAACATCACCGGCTGGCAACTGGCCATCGTCGCCCTGCTGATCCTGCTGCTCTTCGGTGCGCCCAAGCTCCCCGGCCTGGCGAAATCCGTGGGTCAGTCCATGCGGATCTTCAAATCGGAAGTACGTTCCCTCAATGAGGAGGACGACCGCGGCGAAGCCGGGCAGCACGGCGACCGCCAGCAGCAGGGCCGTGACGGTGAGGCCGGCGGATCCCGCCACCGCACCGTCGAGGGCCCGGTGGTCAACGGCGAGCCGTCCCCGGCTGAGCCCACTGAGGCTGAGCAGCACCCCCGGCACAGCTGAGGCTGATGTCGAGCACAGAACTGTCAGCGGAGTCTGCTCCGCTGAGATCGGGACGGCGGCGGCGCAGACGGCGTGACCCTGAGGGGAACATGCCGCTGAAGGAGCACATCCGGGAGCTGCGCAACCGGTTCATCATCGCGGCACTCGGAATCCTGGCCGGTGCCGTGGTGGGCTTCCTCTTCTATGACCAGCTCTTCGGGCTGATCACCGAACCCGTCCTCGAATACGGGGACGTCGGCGGCGGCCGCAATACCGCCATCGCTTTCAACACCATCGGCCAGCCGCTGGACCTGATGATCCGCATCTCCATCTTCGTCGGGATCGTGGTGTCCTCCCCGGTGTGGCTGTATCAGCTGTGGGCGTTCATCATGCCCGGGCTGAAGAAGACGGAGAAGCGCTACGCCATCGGCTTCATCGCCGCTGCGGTGCCGCTGTTCGTCGGGGGAGTGGTGCTCTCCTACGTGGTGCTGCCGCGGGCGGTGCAGTTCCTCTTCAGCCTGAACCCCGAGGGCACGGACAACATCATCGCCCCGGACGTGTACTTCACCTTCGTCCTGAACTTCGCTCTGGCCTTCGGTGTGGCCATGATCATCCCGGTGGTGCTGGTCGGGGTGAACATGATGGGCCTGATCACCGGCAAACGGGTGCTCAAGAGCTGGCGCGGCACGGTGATGTTCATCGCCGTGGTCTCCGCGCTGGCGGCCCCAGGCGGCGAGGCGATGACCATGTTCTTCATCATGGGTCCGCTGACGCTGCTCTTCGTGATCGCCATCGGCATCTGTCTGCTCAACGATCGTCGTCGCGAGAAGCGCCAACGCCGCCGCGAGGAGGAGAACGAGGCCCTCATCCGCGGTGCGGGCAGATGAGGGCCTGAGTGCCCTGCTCCTCGGTTCGAGAGCTCAGCGCAAGGCCCAGTGCAAGGGCCAGCGCAAGGATCAGCTCTGGGCGGCCTGCTGGGCGCGCAGCGAGCGCAGCAGGGCATCCTCGGACTCGATGAGCAGTCGGCGCAGTGCGGCCGGGGCGTCCGGGTTCTCCGTCAACCACCGGGCGGTGCGCCGGGCCATCGGATGATCCTCTGGCGCCGTACCGGTCGGCAGCTTCTGCTCCATCGGGAACAGCCCGTCGATCACCCGGGTGGCCTGCCCCTGGCTCATCTGTGACCACACCGGCCGCAACGCGGCGAAATAGTCCTCGTCGTAGCCCGCGGTCAGCTCCCCGGTGCCGCAGCGGAAGCCCTCGACCACGGCGGTGAGGTGATCATTGGACAGTTCCTCACCCTCAGCATCGACTCCGCTGATCGCCTGGGCGAAGGCCTCCCGCTTCACCCGCGGCTCCGGACGTGCCGCCAGAGCCAGACGGTGCGCGATCCGCGTGCGAGCCGTCGTCCGGCGCCGCAGCTGAGCATCCAGCTGATCCGCGCCGAGACGTCCGTGTGCGGCCAGGGCCTGCAGGAAGGCCCAGCGCAGCTCGTCGTCGACCTCCAGCCCGCTGATCCCCGAGGCCGCGGCGTCGCCGTCGAGCAGGACACCGAGCAGGTCCAGCCGGGAGTCGGTGCGCCGGGACAGTGAGGCCAGCACACGGGCGGCAGCACGCTGAGCGTCCCCGCCGTCGACCTCAGTGAGGAACGCCGCAAGCCGGGCAGCCAGCCGGTCGGTGAGCTCACCGCGTTCCTGCGGGGCGGCGAAGCGCGCCACGGCGGTATCGGCCTGGCGCAGCAGCGACTGTACGACGACGACCTCCTCGATCTGCAGTCCCAGCGTCATCACCGCCTCCACGAAGGTCCGTGCCGGCAGCTCCCCGTCTCGGACCATGGACCACACCGCAGCCCAGACCGTGGCGCGGGCCAGGGGATCGGCGATGGGATGACGCAGCACCGCGGCCACAGAACCGACGTCCAGACTGAGCTTGGCATAGGTGAGGTCCTGCTCATTGGGCAGCAGCAGCCGCGTCACATTCTCCGCCGGGAGGCTCAGGCCGTCCACGGTCGTTCGCCCCTGAGCGGCCTCGGCGGTCAGCCTCAGCCGCACCGCATCATGCCGATGCAGTGCTCCGGTCTGCTCGTCGAGCACGTGGACACCGACCTCGACCACATGCGGCCGGTTGACCACCTCTCCGGTGGCGGGGTCCACGCCGTGCTGGGTGATCACCACCTGCGGGCCCTCGGGCTGGTCGCCGGGGTGGCCGTCGCCCGGGCCTACGGTGTCCGCGGTGAGCACCGGCACCCCGGCGGTCTGCAGCCAGGCCCGGGACCATGCCCGCATATCCCGGCCGGAGACCTCCTCGAGCACATCGAGGAAGTCCCCGAGGGAGGCATTGGCGAAGGCATGGCGCCGGAAGTACCGGCGCGCCGATTCACGGAACGCCTCGCGGCCGACGAAAGCGGCCAGCTGTTTGAGCACGGAGGCGCCCTTGGCGTAGGTGATGCCGTCGAAGTTCTGATCCGCCGCCTCGAGGTCTGTGATGTCCGCGACGATCGGATGGGTCGTGGGCAGCTGGTCCTGGACATAGGCCCAGGCCTTGCGGGCATTGGCGAAGCTGATCCAGGAGGTCTCCCATCCGGTGGCCTCATCCACGGCCAAGGAGCCCATGTAATCGGCGAAGGACTCCTTCAGCCACAGGTCGTCCCACCAGTGCATCGTCACCAGGTCGCCGAACCACATATGCGCCATCTCGTGCATCAACGTGTTCGCCCGGGTCTCCCGCTGGGCGTCCGTGGCGGCGGTGTCGAAGACATAGGCCTCGGTGAAGGTGACCAGCCCCGGGTTCTCCATCGCCCCGAGGTTGTACTCCGGGACGAAGACCTGATCGTACTTGCCCCACGGATAGGGGTAGTCGAACTCCGCGTGGAAGAAGTCCAGCCCGGCGCGGGTGAGGTCCAGGATCTCCTCGGCGTCGAAGTGTTCGGCCATGGACTCGCGGCACAGCACGGTCAGTGCGACCGGCCCCGTCATGCCCTCGGAGGTCTGCGCACCGGCCCAGCTGCTCTGCACCAGGTGGTATGGCCCGGCCAGCAGGGCGGTGATGTAGCTGGACATCGGCGCTGTCTCGGCGAAGCGTACCCGGACCAGCTCGGCCTCGCTCCCTGCCGCTGTGCCCTCCACCGGCTCACGGGAGATCTCCGCACCGTTGGAGCGCAGCTGCCACTGCGCCGGGCCGATCAGGCAGAAGCGGAACCGGGCCTTGAGGTCCGGCTGTTCGAAGACGGGGAACACGCGGCGCGAATCGGCCGGTTCGTACTGCGTGTAGAGGTAGACCTGCCCGTCGGAGGGGTCGACGAAGCGGTGCATCCCCTCTCCGGAGCGGGAGAACCGGGAGGTTGAGTGGATCTCCACGGTATTCTCCGCCTCCAGGTCCGGCAGCAGGATTCGTGCCGCTCCCACGTGGGAGGCGATGTCGAGGCTGCGCCCGTTGAGCTGCAGATGCTCCACAGACTCCCCGAGGTAGTCCAGGAAGGTGCTGCCGCCGGGCTGGCGGCTGTGGAAAAAGATGCGCGTGGTCACCGGGTAGCTCAACGCGCCCTCGGCGGCGGCGTCCGAGAGATCGACCTCGACCTCGTAGTCGGTGACGCTCAGCTCAGCCGATCGTGAGGCGGCCTCATCCCGGCGGAGATTCTCCTCGTCAGCGCGGGGGAACGGCTCTGGGGGAGTCTCGGCACCGGGATCGGTGCGGGGTGGGGCGCTGGGTTCGATGCTGGGGTCGGCGCTGTGCTGGGTGGTGGACTCTGGCGTGGCATCGCTGGTGGGCATGATCACCATTGAAGCCTCCGCCCGGTGCTGGGGCCAAACCCTGCTCCGACACGCAGCGCTGGGCAGCGGTGCCCGCATGACATCGCCCCGCAGAGATGGAAAGGTGAACGCATGGGAGATCTCTTCGCTGACTATTCGGCCGGTATGGCCAGGTCCACGGCCTATGACGAGATGTTCACCCGTGAGGGCACCCTGCGGGAGGACTACCGCCGGGTGGACGACGTGCTGGCCACGCTGAGCCTCTCCGACGTCGAAGCGCGGATGGAGACCATGGCCCGCAGCTTCCTCGACCGCGGCGTCACCTTCGACTTCGCCGGAGAGGAGCGCGCCTGGCCGCTGGATATCGTCCCCCGCGTGATCCCCGCCGCCGAATGGTCGACCCTCTCCGTGGGCGTGGCCCAGCGGGTCCGGGCGCTGGAGGCCTTCCTCAACGATGTCTACGGACGGATGGAGATCGTCCGCGACGGGGTCGTCCCGCGCACTCTGATCACCTCCTCCGCGCATTTCCACCGCGAGGTCCACGGGTTCTCGACCCCGGCCGGTGTGCGGGTGCATATCTCCGGCATCGACCTGGTGCGCGATGACGCCGGGAACTTCCGGGTGCTCGAGGACAATGTACGGGTGCCCTCCGGAGTCTCCTACGTGTTGGAGAACCGCACCGCCATCGCCAAAGGGCTGCCCGAGGTGTTCTCCGGCACCGGGATCCGCCCGGTGGAGGAGTACCCGCGCCGCCTGCTCTGGGCCCTGCGGCGCACCGCACCGGAAGGTGTGCATGACCCCACAGTGGTGGTGCTGACCCCCGGGGTCTACAACTCCGCCTACTTCGAGCACACGCTGCTGGCCGGGATGATGGGTGTGGAGCTGGTCGAGGGCCGTGACCTGGTCTGCCGGGGAAACCGGGTCTATATGCGCACCACAGCGGGCGAACAACGGGTCGATGTGATCTATAAGCGCCTCGACGATGACTTCCTCGACCCCCTGCAGTTCCGTGCCGATTCCATGCTCGGAGTCCCCGGGCTGGTCAACGTCGCCCGCGCCGGGAACGTGACCATCGCCAACGCGGTGGGCAACGGGGTGGCCGATGACAAGCTGGTCTACACCTATGTCCCCGACATCATCCGCTACTACCTCGGTGAAGAGCCGATCATCCCCAATGTGGAGACCTTCCGCCTAGAGGAGCCCGAGGCGCGGGAGGAGGTCATGGACCGCCTGGATGAGCTGGTGCTCAAACCCGTGGACGGCTCCGGCGGCAAAGGCCTGGTCATCGGCCCGCAGGCCAGTGCCGAAGAGCTCGCCGAGCTGCGCAGCAAAGTCCTCCAGGACCCCCGCGGCTGGATCGCCCAACCGGTGCTGCAGCTCTCCACGGTCCCCACGCTCGCCGAATCGGCCATCGGCCCGCGGCATGTGGACCTGCGTCCCTTCGCGGTCAACGACGGCGATGACGTCTGGGTGCTGCCCGGCGGGCTGACCCGGGTGGCCCTGGAGGAGGGCAGCCTGGTGGTCAACTCCTCGCAGGGCGGCGGCTCCAAAGACACCTGGGTGCTCGCCGGAGACTCCGACGAGGACAGCACCCCGGATTCCGCCGTGCCCTGGACGCCGCGGCCGGTCAGCAGCGTGCCCCGGGTCTGGCCCTCGGCCTATCAGGCGGTGGACCGCGGCGCAGACCCCTTCGCAGATCCCCATGATGAGCAGCAGCAACAGCAGACCGTCTCGCCGGCCCATGAGGCCTGCGAGCCGGACGAGGAGCACACAGGAGGGGCCCAGACATGCTGAGCCGCATCGCCGAGTCACTCTTCTGGATCGGTCGTTACGTCGAGCGCGCCGACGGCACCGCCCGGATCCTCGACGTCCACCTGGAGCGGCTGAACCAGCTGCCCCCGCACGAACGGGCCACCGTCTCCGGGAACCTGATGGCCGTGATGGGAGCGGCACCGGAGGACGGCGGCGAGCCCAGCGGTGATCTGCGTGAGGTCCTCCATCGCCTGGCCTTCGACCGCACTCGCATCAGCTCGATCGCCGGCAGCCTCGGAGCGGCCCGGGAGAACGCGCGGCGGGCTCGCGAGACAGTCTCCTCGCCGGTGTGGGAGGCGCTGAACACCACCTGGAACGGTCTCAGCGGCCACCGCCAGGACGTCGTCGGGGCCTACCGGCTGTGCACCTGGGTGGTGGAACGCACCGCTACCGTGCGGGGCATGGCCGATTCGACGATGAGCCGGGATGACTCCTGGCAGTTCCTGTCCCTGGGGCGGTGCCTGGAGCGGGCGGATATGACGGCCCGCATGCTGGCCACCGGTGATGAGCGGTCCTTCCGGCTGTCCTGGGCGAATATGCTGCGCTGCGCCGGTGCCTATGAGTCCTTCCTGCGCAGCCGCCCGGCCGGGTTCGACGAATCCCACGCCGCGGAGTTCCTGCTGCTGGACCGGCTCTTCCCGCGGTCCATCGTCTCCTCACTGCGCGGGGCGGAGAAGTCGCTGAGCTCTCTGGACCCGGTCTCCAGCCGGCTGGGACATATGGACGATTCTCTGCGGATGATCGGCCAGGCCCGCTCGTTCCTCGAATTCCACCGCACCGAGGATCTGCTCGGCGAGCTTCCTGAGCATCTGGACCGGGTGCGCGCCGCCTGTGCGGGCGCCTCGGACGCGATCACCTCAAAGTACTTCTCCCACGATGTGGCCCAAGCCTGGACAGGAGAGCTGATCTGATGGCACGGATCTCTGTGGAACACCGCACCCTGTACACCTACGATCCCGCGGTCTCGGTCACCTACAGCGAGGCCCGGATGACCCCGCGCTCCGATGCCGAGCAGAAGGTGCTCGAGTCCTCTCTGCGGGTCGATCCGCATCCGCCCGGCGTCGAGGTCCACCGGGACTACTGGGGCACCCAGGTCCATACCTTCGACCTGCACATTCCCCATGCCCACCTGGAAGTGGTCTCCACGGCGTTGGTGGAGGTCTCACGCCGTGAGGGCGAGGCGGAGGGCACCCTCGATGCCGAGGCGCTGGCCTCCGCGGAGATCGTCGACCGATTCAGCGACTACCTGCCGCAGACCCGGCTCTCCGAGCCCGGGGAGGAGGTGCGCCGGGCTGCGCAGGAGCTCTCGGGCCGCCGCAGGCCGACGGAGACGGCACACGCCCGCAGGCCGGCGGAGACGGCCCACGCCGTCTTCGGGTGGCTGCGCGAGCAGATGACCTATGAGCGCGGAGCCACCGGAGTCCACCACAGCGCTGAAGCCGCCTTCGCCGAACGCCGCGGTGTCTGCCAGGACCTCTCCCACCTGGGGATCGGCGCCCTGCGCAGCCTGGGCATCCCGGCACGATACGTCTCCGGATACATCCATCCCCAGCCGCAGGCCGAACTGGGCACCACCGTCTCCGGGGAGTCCCATGCCTGGTTGGAATGGTGGGACGGCCGGTGGCACAGCTGGGACCCGACGAACCACAGCCGGGCCACCGACCATCACGTGATCGTCGGACGAGGACGGGACTACGCCGACGTCACGCCGTTCAAAGGCATCCTCGCCGGGGCCGGCAGCCGGGCCCAGCTGACCGCTGAGGTCAAGGTCACCCGGCATGCCTGAGGGCCCTGTGAGCGCTCACCGGCGGCTTCGCCGCTCCTTCTGCCGACGGCGCTGCAGCACCTTCTCATCCACCGGTGCCTCAGCTGAGGCCCGCAGCCTCCGGTAGTACTCCGCGGCCTCCTGCTGACGCTGCTGCTCAGCGCCGGAGGAGACCTCCATCCGCACATGCTCATCCTGGGAGTACCCGAAGGACTCCACCAGATCCTGGGCATGCGGGCGCAGGCGCTCCAGCAGCCGGTTGATGTAAGGGCTCAGCGTCTTCGCCCGCTGGGTGGAGATCCGGCCGTGCAGCAGATACCAGTCGAGGCTGGCCTCGATCCTGGTCAGCGCGTAGAGATCGCGCAGCCGGGTCAGGATGTCCCGTGTGCCCTCGTGCTCGACCTTCTGCAGCCCCTCATCGAAGGCCTCCCAGATCAGCAGGTCCGCATGGGACTTGGCCGCGTCGATCATCTCGGCCTGGTGCTGGTTGAACACGGCGGCCTGCTCGGCCTGGGGAAGCTTCGCCGCGCTGCGCAGCTCGGCGGCCACATCGGCCACGGACTGACGCACCCGGTCGGCCAGCAGCCCACGCTGGACATCGGCCTGCTTGAACCAGTTGGCGCTGCGCCGCTCATCGCCGGTGTCCTGCACCGACTGCAGGGCCCGGCGCAGCCCGAAGCGGTGCATCATGGTCGACTGCGCCTGCGAGGCCACATAGCGGGAGAGCACGCCGAAGTCGGCGTCCTTGAACTCCGCGGCGTAGTCCTGCAGAAGACGCTTCGCAACCAGCTGCAGGAGCACATTATTGTCACCTTCGAACGTGACGTAGATGTCGAGATCGGCATAGAGCGAGGTGAACCGGTTCTCGGAGATGAACCCGGCCCCGCCGCAGGCCTCCCGGCACTCCTGCAGCACGTGCAGCGCGTGGTGGGTGGCCGTGGGCTTCAGCGCCGCGGCCAGGGTCTCGAGCTCCTGACGGTTCTCATCACTGGCGTCAGCGCCGGAGAACACGTCGTCGAACTTGGCCAGCAGCTCCTCATGGGCGAAGTTCAGCGCGATGGTCGTGGCCAGATGCGGCAGCAGCCGGCGCTGGTGCAGCTGGTAGTCCATCAGCACCTCCTCCTCGATGGGCGAGGAGGCAGTGAACTGACGTCGCTGGTTGCCGTAGGTGATCGCCCCGTAGAGCCCCACTTTGGCGGCGGCCACGGCAGCGCCGGTCAGCGAGACACGACCCTGGACCAGCGTGCCGATCATCGTGAAGAAGCGGCGGCCGGGGGATTCGATGGGGGAGGAGTAGCTGCCGTCGGCCGCGACGTCACCGTAGCGGTTGAGCAGATAGCTGCGCGGGATGCGGATGCTCTCGAAGGTCAGCCGGCCGTTGTCGATGCCGTTGAGCCCGCCCTTCTGGCCGTCATCGCTGATGGTGATCCCGGGAAGCGGGTTGCCCTCCTCATCGCGCAGATGCACGTAGAAGGCGTGCACACCGTGGTTGACCCCACCGGTGATCAGCTGCGCGAAGACCACCGCATCCTTGCCGTGCAGGGCGGCATTGCCCAGGTAGCGCTTCGTCGCCGCCGAGAAGGGCGTGTCGATGATGAACTCCTCGGTGGCGGGTTCGTAGGTGGCCGTGGTGCCCAGCGAGGCCACATCGGAGCCGTGGCCGATCTCAGTCATCGCGAAGGCACCGGGCACTGAGAGGTCCATGATCCCGGGGAGGAACCGGCGGTGATGCTCCTCTGTACCCAGATGCAGCACCGCCGAGCCGAACAGGCCCCACTGCACACCGGACTTGATCTGCAGGGAAGGGTCCGCGGTCACCAGCTCCTCGAAGGCGGCGATATTGCCCCCGTGGTTGTCCTGACCGCCGAACTCCTGCGGGAAGGCCCGGTGCACCGCTCCCTCGGCGACGAGCTCGAAGAGCTGACCGAGTACGCGCTCGCGGTGGTCCTCCTTGGTCTGCCCCTCGATCTTGTGGAAGCGCTCCTGCCCGGCGAGCTTGCGCGAGGCCCGCCGGTCCTCGGCCCATCGGCCCAGCAGCAGCTCTTCGAGGACGGCGACGTCGGGACCGTCGATGCGCGGGGGGACCTCCTCGGCGCTGAGCGCGGGGCGGGGGTCGGCGCCGGTCGGTGCAGTGGTCGATGCAGTGGTCGATGCAGTGGACTGGGTCATGGCCGGAGGCTCCTTCGGTGCTCGGGAGTTCGCCTCGTGGCTGGTGCTCGCAGCGTTCTGGATGTTCTGCAGTGCGCAGCCGCCGGGGGAAGTCGTCCAGGGTGTGAATTCTCGGGCTGCGACATGTCAGGATGACAGTGACGGCAGCCACAGCTACTCTAATATACTGACGAGTAATAAATCTACGACTCCGTCCCCGACACTGCCCCAGGAGGGTCACCCATGGCTCAGGCCACCGACCGCTCCGCCGTGATCATCGGCGGGAACCGCATCCCCTTCGCCAAGGCGCACACCGCCTACACCGAGGTGTCCAATCAGGACATGCTCACCTCTGCACTCAACGGCCTCGTGGCCCGCTTCGGCCTCCAGGGCGAGCAGCTCGGCGCCGTCGCCGGCGGTGCGGTGCAGAAGCACTCCAAACACTTCAACCTGGTCCGTGAGTCCGTCCTCGGAACCCCGCTGGACCCGCAGACCCCGGCCTATGACGTCCAGATGGCCTGTGCCACCGGAATGGAGGCCATCGGCTCACTCGCGGACAAGATCCGCTTCGGCCGCATCGATTCGGCGATCGGCGGTGGGGTGGACTCCATCTCCGACGCTCCCATCGTCGTCACCGATGCGCTGCGCGGGATCCTCATGGAGGCCAACCGGGCCAAGACCACCGGCCAGCGGCTGAAGGCGCTGGCGAAGATCCGCCCCGGTCACCTGGTGCCCCAGGCACCCGGTGTCGCCGAGCCGCGCACGGGACTGTCGATGGGTGACCACATGGCCCTCACCGCCCACGCCTGGGGGATCACCCGGCAGGAGCAGGACGAGCTGGCCGCCGCCTCCCATCAGCACCTCGCCGCCGCCTATGACCGCGGCTTCTTCGACGACCTGGTCACCCCGTTCCGCGGGGTCTCCCGGGACAACATCATGCGCCCGGACACCACCGTGGAGAAGCTGGCCAAGCTCAAGCCGGTCTTCGGGCGGGATCTCGGTGAGGAGGCGACGATGACGGCGGCCAACTCGACGGCGCTCACCGACGGGGCCTCCGCCGTGCTGCTGGGCTCCGAGGAATGGGCCGACGCGCACGACCTGCCCAAGCTGGCCAACTTCGTCGACTACGAGCTGGCCGCTGTGGACTTCGTCGACGGCGCCGAGGGGCTCCTCATGGCCCCGGCCTACGCCGCAGCCCGGATGCTCGCCCGCAACGGGCTGACCTTCGAGGACTTCGAGTACTTCGAGATCCACGAGGCCTTCGCCTCCACTGTGCTCGCGCAGATGCGGGCCTGGGAGGACAGCGCGTTCTGCCGCGACAAGCTGGGGCTCGACCGCCCGCTGGGCCGCATCGACCGTACCAAGCTCAACGTCAACGGCTCCTCGTTGGCCGCCGGGCACCCCTTCGCCGCCACTGGCGGGCGCATCGTCGCCTCCCTGGCGAAGATGCTCCACGGCAAGCCCGGAAAGCTCGGCTTCATCTCCGTCTGCGCGGCCGGCGGGCAGGGCATCACCGCGATCGTGGAAGGACGGTGACCGCTGCGCCCATGGCACGCGACACCTATACCGAACTGGTCAACACCCCGCTGGGCCGCCGGGTCTCCGGCGCGTTGGGGCTGCCCCAGCCGGCGCGGCTGCGACGGCACCGCCCCGGTGCTGCCGTCATCGACGGGCCGGTGGCCCTGGTAGGGGACACCGTGGTCGCCGATCGCCTCGCCGAGGTCATGCTTGCCTGGGGGCTCGATGTCCGCAGGCACCCCGACCCCGGGGAGCGGCTGGCCGCCGTCGTGGTCTGCCTGGATGAGGTGAGCACGCCGGCCGCTCTGTCGACACCGGTGCTGGGGCTCTCCGCCCTGCTGAAGCAGGTCGGCCGCTCCGGGCGTGTGGTCACCGTCTTCCGGGATCCGGCCGGAAGCTCGGATCCTGCGGTGCGTGCGGCACGGCAGGGGATCCAGGGGATCACCCGCTCGCTGGCCCATGAGATGCGCCGCGGGGCCACCGCCAACGGCATCATCCTGGCCGATGACCTCGACGCCGACGCCCCGGGGGTCGCCGGAGCACTGCGTTTCCTGCTCTCCGGCCGCTCGGCCTATGTCGACGGACAGTTCCTCACCGTGGATACCGTCAACGGCGAACTGCCCCGCAGCCCCGAGGGATGGGAACGGCCGCTGACCGGGCAGGTAGCGGTGGTCACCGGCGCTGCACGCGGGATCGGAGCCTCCATCGCCGAAGTGCTGCACCGCGACGGCGCTGAGATCATCGCCGTCGACGTCCCGGCGGCCGGTGAACAGCTCGCTGAGACGGCGAACCGGGTGCGCGGCACCGCACTGCAGCTCGATGTCACCTCCGAGGACGCCGGGGAGAAGATCCTCACCCACGCTGCTCAACATCACGGCCGGCTCGACATCGTGGTCCACAACGCCGGGATCACCCGGGACAAGCTGCTGGCCAATATGACCCAGGACCGCTGGGACTCGGTCATCGCGGTGAACATCGAGTCCCAGCTGCGGATCAACCGTGCGCTGCTGGCCTCCGACCTCTTCTCGCACAGTCCGCGGATCGTCTCCCTGGCCTCGACCTCGGGCATCGCCGGAAACCGCGGTCAGACCAACTACGCCGCCTCCAAGGCCGGTGTGATCGGGATGGTCTCGGCGTCGAAGGATCTGCTGGGATCCCGGCACGGGACGATCAACGCCGTGGCACCGGGATTCATCGAGACCGAGATGACCGCGAAGATCCCCCTGGTGACTCGTGAGGTCGCCCGGCGGCTCAGCTCGCTGAACCAGGGCGGTCTGCCGGTCGACGTCGCGGAGACCATCGCCTTCCTGGCCTCGCCCTCTGCCGGGGGCACTTCCGGGCTGACCCTGCGGGTGTGCGGCCAGAACCTCATCGGAGCCTGAGTAAGGAGCGAGACGTGAGCACTGCACAGAGCAGCCGGACCACGCGGATCGAGATGCCCCGGTTGGGGTCGCTGTACCGCCGTGCGGCACTGACCGCAGCGGCGGCCCCGCTGCGGCGCAGCGGGGCGGTGTCGGCGCTGCCGGACCGCCGAGTGGTGGCCCGTCACCCGGGGGCCGCGCCGGCCGAGGTAGAGGCCTACCGTCGGCTCTTCGGCGGAGAGCCCTTCGACGGGGTCCATCGCCGAGCGCTGCCTTCGGTCTATGTCCATATCATGGGGTTCCCCGTACAGATGGGGCTGCTGGGCTCTGACGACTTTCCGCTTCCGCTGATGGGAATGGTCCACCTGAGCAATGTGGTGGATCATCACCGGCCGATCCAGATCGGCCAGGCGGTGCAGATCCGTGTGGCGGCGCAGCAGCTGCGTCCGCACCGACGGGGCGCGCAGTTCGATGTGGTGACCGAGGTCTTGGACGCCTCAGCAGATCCGGATTCGGAGGCCGCTGAGGTGCTCTGGCGGGGTGTGTCGACGTATATGTCACGCGCTGTGACGCTGCACGGCGCTGCGGCGGCACAGGAGGAGGCGGAACAGGACGAGGTGGCACAGGATGAGGTAACAAGTCAGGACGCGGCAGCCATCCCTTCGACCTCCGGCTTCGTCGCACCGGTGAAGACCGGCCTGTGGACACTCGGAGCCGATGCTGGCCGACAGTACGCCCGGGTCTCCGGGGACTACAACCCGATCCACCTCTCCGGCCTCACGGCCAAGGCTCTGGGGATGCCCAGCGCCATCGTCCACGGGATGTACTCGGCCGGGCGCATGCTCGAAGGCCGCGAACCCCAGCAGGCGGGGCACCGGTGGAGCATCAGCTTCGCCGCCCCGGTCAAGCTGCCCTCGAAGGTGGCGTTCTCAGCCCAGCACACCGGAGACGGCGTCACCGAGTTCGCCGGATGGTCCCCGAAATCCGCTAAGCCGCACTTCCTGGGGAGGCTCAGCCTCGGCGCTGACCGCTGACCCGTAGGATAGTGGCCATGGCGGCACACCGACAGCGGCAGACAGCTCAGCGAGGGCGCAGCAAGGCAGCGGTCGGAGAGGACTTCCGGACCGTCGAACCTGCCGCGCTGATGCTGCTCAAAGGCCCTGAGGACTATGTGGCAGCGCGGGCTATGGACAGGATCCGCGGCAGCCTGAGGGAGTCTGCTCCGGAGTTGGAATACACCCGGCTCGACGCCTCTCAGGCCGCCGCAGGGGAGCTGGGCACTCTGGCCTCGCCGTCGCTGTTCGGCGAGGACCGGCTGATCCTCGTCGAAGATCTGGCCCAGAGCACCGACGCCCTGATCTCCGATGCCCTGGCCCTCCTGGCAGAGCCCTCGGACGGGGCGACTGTGGTCTTCCGGCACACCGGGGGTAACCGTGGCAAGAAGCTGCTGGACGCGCTGAACTCCCAGGCCGTGGTCATCGACTGCTCGGCGGTGAAGAGCGATGCCGAGAAGATGGATTTCCTGCGCCGGGAGCTGCAGGCCTCGGGGCGTCAGATGCGCCCGGATGCGGCTCGTGCGCTGATCGCCGCCGCCGGGGGCACGCTCTCAGATCTCGGCTCAGCCCTGCGCCAGCTGCTGCGCGACGTCGCCGGAGAGATCACCGAAGAGCATGTCGACACCTACCACGGCGGCCGAGTGGAGGCCACGGCCTTCAAAGTCGCCGACGCCGCCTTCGATGGGCGCCGCGATGCCGCGACCCGGCTCTACCGGCACGCCGTGGCCACCGGGGTCTCCCCGATCGCGGTGACCGCGGCCTTGGCTCGTAAGGCACGGCAGGTAGCGGCCCTGGTGGACCACCGCGGCAGCCCCGATGCCCTGGCCTCGGCACTGGGCGCCCCGCCCTGGCAGCTGCGTCAGGCGGCGGAGACCGCGCGGCGCTGGCAGCCCCAGCGTGCCGCCGCCGCGTTGGAGGCGGTGGCGCGGGCAGATGCCGAGGCAAAAGGAGCCTCCCGCACCCCGGAGTTCGCCGTCGAACGTGCGCTCTGGGTCATCGCCGGTTCCACCGGACGCTGAGGAACACCTCCGGCCTCTGGTATCGTGGAGGGTCGTGCCCGTGGAGTGAACCTGCGGGCGCACGCGGCAGAGAGCTCTCTGCACGGCGTCCGGGCCCCCTCTGGCCAGACGGCGTCCGTGCATTCGCCATGGCAACCCCACGCCTCTGAAGTCTGTCTTCTGCCGCGCTCAGGGGAAACCCTGACCAGAGAAGTGACCGAGACCCAAGGAGTCCCCGTGGCAAACATCAAGTCCCAGAAGAAGCGCATCCTCACCAACGAGAAGGCGCGCCAGCGCAACCAGGCTGTGAAGTCTCAGCTGAAGACCGCCGTGAAGAAGGTCCGCAACGCCGTGGCCGCCGGTGACAAGGACGCGGCGGTGCAGGCCAACCGTGCCGCCGCCCGCATGCTCGACAAGGCCGTCTCCAAGGGCGTCATCCACAAGAACCAGGCCGCCAACCGCAAGTCCGGTCTGGCCGCCAAGGTCAACGCCCTCTGAGGCAGCGCAACGCCCTCTGAGCCAGCGCGCCGATAAGGCCCCGCCCCGTGAGACAACGGCGCGGGGCCTTCGTGCATCGGCGCCGGAACAGCTTTTGGGCCAGAGCCGTGGAAGAATGGATCTGCCCGTGAACCCCTGAGCGAAGGACGGTCCCTGCCCGTGTCACCCCAGGCCCGCACCCCTCTGGTGCCTGCCTCCACCGATCCCGCGGCGATCCGCAACTTCTGCATCATCGCCCATATCGACCACGGGAAGTCCACACTCGCTGACCGCATGCTCCAGCTCACCGGTGTGGTGGAGCCGCGGGAGATGAAGAACCAGTACCTCGATCGCATGGACATCGAGCGGGAGCGCGGCATCACCATCAAGTCCCAGGCAGTACGGATGCCCTGGGAATACGAGGGCGCCACCTACGCCTTCCACATGATCGACACGCCCGGCCACGTGGACTTCTCCTACGAGGTCTCCCGCTCCCTGGCCGCCTGCGAGGGGGCGCTGCTCCTGGTGGATGCGGCCCAGGGCATCGAGGCCCAGACCCTGGCGAACCTCTACCTGGCCATGGAGCATGATCTGGCGATCATCCCGGTGCTCAACAAGATCGACCTGCCCGCGGCGATGCCGGACAAATACGCCGCCGAGATCGCTCATCTCATCGGCGGTGACCCGGATGACGTGCTGCGCGTCTCCGGCAAGACCGGCGAGGGCGTCGAGCAGGTCCTCGATCGGATCGTCGAGGAGATCCCGGCGCCGGAGGGCGACGCCGACGCCGCACCGCGGGCGATGATCTTCGACTCGGTCTACGACACCTACCGCGGCGTGGTGACCTTCGTCCGCGTCATGGACGGCAGGCTGGGACATCGTGAGAAGATCCGCATGATGTCCACCGGGGCCCACCACGAACTGCTCGAGATCGGGGTCTCCTCCCCGGAGCCGGAGCCCACCGCCGGGCTCGGTGTGGGTGAGGTCGGCTACCTGATCACCGGGGTGAAAGATGTGCGCCAATCGAAGGTCGGCGATACCGTCACCCTGCTGAACCGCCCTGCCACGCAGGAGATCGGCGGCTACCAGGAGCCGCGTCCGATGGTGTATTCCGGGCTCTTCCCGATCGACGGCTCGGACTTCCCCGTGCTGCGTGAGGCCCTGGAGAAGCTGCAGCTCAACGACGCCGCGCTGAGCTTCGAACCGGAGACCTCGGCTGCCTTGGGCTTCGGGTTCCGCGTGGGCTTCCTGGGACTGCTGCACCTGGAGATCACCCGGCAGCGTCTGGAGGCCGAGTACAACCTCGACCTGATCTCCACTGCGCCGAATGTGATCTACCAGGTGACTGCGGAGGACGGCGAATCCCATACCGTCACCAACCCCAGCGAGTTCCCGGAGGGCAAGCTCACCGAGATCCGCGAGCCGATCGTGGATGCCACGATCATCGTCCCGGCGGAGTTCGTCGGTGCCGTCATGGAACTGTGCCAGTCCCGCCGGGGCGACATGCAGGGCATGGACTACCTCTCCGAGGAGCGGGTCGAGATCCGCTACCGGCTGCCGCTGGCTGAGATCGTCTTCGACTTCTTCGACAATCTGAAGTCCCGGACCAAGGGCTATGCCTCGCTGAACTGGCAGGGCACCGGTGATCAGGCAGCGGATCTGGTCAAAGTCGACATCCTGCTCCAAGGCGACAAAGTCGACGCCTTCTCTGCGATCACCCACCGCGACCACGCCTACTCCTACGGGGTGAAGATGGCCGGACGGCTCAAAGAGCTCATCCCGCGTCAGCAGTTCGAGGTCCCGGTCCAGGCGGCGATCGGTTCGCGCATCATCGCCCGTGAGACCATCCGTGCCATCCGCAAGGATGTGCTCTCGAAATGCTACGGCGGTGACATCAGCCGTAAGCGCAAACTGCTCGAGAAGCAGAAGGAGGGCAAGAAGCGGATGAAGATGGTCGGCACCGTCGAAGTGCCCCAGGAAGCCTTCATCGCCGCGCTGTCCTCGGACGAACCTGCCGGTGAGAAGGGGAAGAAGTAAGCAGGTGCCCTCTGCTCTGCCGCTCGGTGACCCGGTTCCGGCTGACGGCTCACTGCCTGCCGCGGTTCGTGACCGTCTGCCTCAGCGTGCCGAGACGCCGCTGGGGCTCTACGTCCACATCCCGTTCTGCTCGGTGCGCTGTGGCTACTGCGACTTCAACACCTACACGGCCGAGGACCTGGGCCCCGGGGCCTCCCGGGCGTCCTATCCGGACACGCTGCTGGCCGAACTGCAGCTGGCCCGAGGTGTGCTTGACGAGGCGGCAGATCCCGGCCGTCGGCTCTCCACCGTGTTCTTCGGCGGAGGCACCCCGACTCTGCTGCCCGCTGAGGAGCTGAGCCGCATCCTCCGCGGCGCCCGGGAGCTCTTCGGCCTGATGCCCGATGCCGAAGTCACTACGGAGGCGAACCCGGACACGCTCGATGCCGCGGCGGCGCGATGCCTGGCAGAGGCCGGGTTCACACGGGTGAGCATCGGTATGCAGTCATCGGTGCCGCATGTGCTGGCCACTTTGGACCGCACCCATGATCCGGCGAACGTGGCTCGCGCCGTGGCGGCCTGTCGGGCAGAAGGGCTGCAGGTCAGTCTCGACGTCATCTCCGGGACGCCGGGGGAGAGCCTGGGGGACTGGCGGCAGACGCTCGAAGAGGTCGTGGCATTGGCCCCGGACCACGTCTCGGCATACTCCCTGATCATCGAGGAGGGCACCGCCCTGGCGGCGAGGATCCGCCGCGGGGAGCTGCCCGACATCGATCCCGATGACCAGGCGGAGAAGTACCTGCTGGCTGAGGAACTGCTTACCGCGGCCGGGTACCAGTGGTACGAAGTCTCCAACTGGTCCACCTCGGCGCAGACCCGCTCCCGGCACAACCTGCATTATTGGTTGGACTCGGACTGGTGGGGTGCCGGGCCCGGGGCGCACTCCCATGTGGCAGGGGTGCGTTGGTGGAACGTCAAGCATCCGGCGCCCTACGCCCAGCGGCTCCAGGCAGGCACCAGTCCCGGCCACGGCCGGGAGCTTCCGGATGAGGAGGCCACCGCGCTGGAGCATCTGATGCTGCGTCTACGCATCGCCGAGGGGCTGGATCTGCGTGACTATCAGCGCCTGCCCGGAGCGACGCCGTTCGACGAGGCACTGCCGCAGCAGCTGGTGGAGGAGGGCCTCGCCGAGGCTGAGGCGCTGCGCCACGGCCGGGTGGTCCTCACGCTGCAGGGACGGCTTCTCGCCGATGCGGTGACCCGCCGACTGGCCGGCTTCTGAGTGCTTACGGACCAGCCGCGTTCAGCTGGCCCTCCGCATTCAGTGGATCAGCCGCAGGTTCAGGCGGTACCGGTAGGGGCGGCCTTTATTGCATTCGATGCCGGCGACCAGTCCGGAGATGGCCAGGCAGATCCAGATCAGTACGGCCGTCAGCCCGAAGATCCAGCCGATGGCAGGAATCAGCGCGAGGATGTAGCTGCCCACCAGCAGCACGGTCAACGGCAGTGTGAAGTTCAGCGCCTCTTTGGACTCCTGCGCGGTGAACGGGCCGCGGTCGCGGAAGATCAGGTAGATGACCAGCGAGGGCACACAGCCCATCAGGCCGCCGAAATGCGCCAAAGTGGCCCATCGGCGGTCTTCGGCCGGGGTGAGCGGCAGTGCCTCCGAGGAGGAGCCCTGCAGATGCTCGGCGCTGTTCTGCTCGGACCGCTCACGGTGTGACCTGCGTGCCGAGGGGTCTTCGGACTGCGCCACGGATCCTCCGCTCTGGCTGCTGGGCTGACATGACACCAAGGCGGCGAACACCCCGCGAGCGCGGCCACCTGCCTCAACTGTAGCGAACCACGCGGCTTCCGGGTCCCCGCTTGGCCTTGAGCATCGGGCGTGTCGGGCGTGGACGGGCTGCTGCGGCCCGGTTTGCCTCAGGCTCAGCCCGCGGTGACGAAGTCGATGAGCTCCTCCACGCGTCCCAGCAGCGAGGCCTCCAGATCTGCGTAGCTGCGGACGCTGCCCAGGATGCGGCGCCATCCCTGGGCGATATCGGCGCGGGTGCGATGCGGCCAGCCCAGCGCCTGCAGCGTGCCGACTTTGATGTCGGTGCCGCGAGGTACCTGAGGCCAGGCCTGAAGACCGAGACGCTCAGGGCGCACCGCCTGCCAGACATCGACGTAGGGATGACCCAGGATCAGCACATTGCCCCGGGCGCCGGGGGAGCGCATGGCCGCTTCAGCGATCTGGGACTCCTTGGAGCCGGGCACCAGATGATCCAGCAGCACTCCTACGCGACGCTGCGCCGAGGGCTCGAATTCGGCCAGGGCGCCGGTGAGGTCATCGGCACCGTGGAGCGGCTCGACGACGACACCTTCCAGGCTCAGGTCCTCTCCCCAGACCTTCTCGATCAGCTCGGCATCGTGGAGGCCCTCCACCCAGATCCGTGATGCCCGTGCAGTCCGGGCGCGAGCACCGTCGACGGCCAGCGAGCCGGAGGCGGTCCGTCGTCGGGCAGTCCCAGACCGAGCAGTCCCAGACCGAGCAGTCCCAGACCGAGCAGTCCCAGACTGGGCAGTTCCAGACCGAGTGGTCCCAGCCCCGGGCGTCGGGGCGATGAGCTCCACCGGTTCGCCCTCGCAGAGGAATCCGTGGCCGAGGGGGAAGCTGCGCGTACGTCCGTGGCGATCCTCGAGCCGCACCACATGCATGCCGCCGGCGGCTTCCACGCCGAGCACGGCACCCACCCAGCCGCTGGCGGTGTCCTCGACGACGAGCCCGGTCTCAGCCGGCCGCTTCGGGATCTCCCGGTATTGGGCGCGACGTCGTTCCTCCACAGAGCTGGGGCCCCAGGAGGACCAATCGGTCGGAAATGGTGAGGAGGTCGCAGCAGGCGTCACAGTCGGTGGATCCTAACAGCACCGTGATGTCCGCTCTGGGAGAACCGCCGCCGCGGCAGCGGGGAAACTCCGGGCCAGGTGCCCCGAGGACCCGCTAAACTTGGCACTTGTGCTCGGCGAGTGCTAACCGTGTGTGGGTGTCACCCGCGCCCGGCCGCTCTCATCCGAGCCGTCATCACGTGGGCCGCCGCCCAGCAGGATCCGTCAAGCAGGACCCGTCAAGCAGGAGAGGAGCGGAACGATGTCCGAGACACGTCGGCTGCAGGTGCTGCGTGCCATCGTCGAGGACTTCGTCCAGACCCGGGAACCGGTCGGCTCCAGAGCACTGGTGGAGCGGCACAACCTGGAGGTCTCTCCGGCCACGATCCGCAATGACATGGCTCAGTTGGAGGCCGAGGGGCTGATCGCGGCCCCGCACACCTCTGCCGGCCGGATTCCCACAGATCAGGGATACCGGCTCTTCGTCGATCGGATCAGCGACGTCCGCCCGCTCAGCCGGGCCGAGCGCCGGGCGATGGACGTACTGCTGGAGAACGCCGACGATCATGATGCCATGCTGGAGCAGACGGTGCGGCTGCTGGCGATGCTGACCAACCAGGTCGCGGTGCTGCAGCACCCCCAGCAGTCCCAGGCACGGATCCGCCACCTGGAGGTGCTGCAGATGTCCGCACACCGGGCACTGGTGGTGGTGATCCTCTCCTCCGGGAAGGTGGAGCAGCGGATGATCACCCTGCCCGAGCCGGTGGACGAGGACGCCCTGCATACAGTGGGGATGCGCCTGCTGGTGTCCTTGGCCAACCGCTCGGCCTCGGCCGTGCCGCTGCCGGTTGAAGACCTCTTGGAGACGGTGAGCCCGGATATGCGCCCGGCGGCCGCCCTGGTCGTGCATTCGGTGGAGTCCATCCTGGAGTCCGGGCGCGTGGATCGCATCATCATGGCCGGCACTGCTAACCTCGCCAGGTCTGGAGGCGACTTCGGACCGGCCATCGGACCGATCCTGGAGGCCCTCGAGGAGCAGGTCGTGCTGCTGCGGCTGCTCACCGAGATGCGCGAGGACCAGCGGGGACTCGCCGTGCTCATCGGCCGAGAACATCAGGACGACTCCCTGCTGGAGACCTCCGTCGTCGCCGCGGAATACGGCCCCCGCCACGGTGGCGAGGGCGCCAAGCTCGGCGTCGTTGGCCCCACGCGCATGGACTATACGACCTCGATGTCCGCGGTGCGTGCCATGGCGCGGTACCTCTCACGGATCCTCAGCGATGACTGATCCGGCCCCCTGACCACCTGCGATATGACCCGCCGATATGATCCGCTGATATGACCCGCTTCGAAGGATGAACGTGACTGACTACTATGAGGCCCTCGGCGTCAGCCGGGAGGCATCGGCCGAAGAGATCAAGAAGGCCTACCGGAAGCAGGCGCGACGTCTGCACCCGGACGTCAACCCCTCCGAGGAGGCCGCCGAACGCTTCAAAGTCTTGGGCCAGGCCTACGAGGTGCTCTCCGATCCGGAGAAGCGCCGCAACTACGACGCCACCGGGGACCCCAACGGCCGGGCCGGCGTCGGCGGGGCAGGCTTCGGGCAGGGCGGCTTCGGCGGCTTCTCCGACATCTTCGAGACCTTCTTCGGCGGCGGAGGCTCCGGCCCCGCCTCCCGGACGCGCCGCGGTCGGGACTCGCTGATCCGGGTCAAGATCGATCTGCGCGATGCCGTCTTCGGCACCACGAAGGAGATCGAGGTCGAAACCGCGGTCACCTGCACCGTGTGCGAGGGCACCTGCTCCCGGGAAGGCTCGACGCCCGCCACCTGCGGCGACTGCCACGGGCAGGGACATATCCAGCGGCCGATGCGTTCGATCCTCGGCACGGTGCTGCAGACCGAGACCTGCGCCCGATGCTCCGGCTTCGGCACCCTCATCGAGGATCCCTGCCAGGAGTGCGACGGCCAGGGACGGGTCCGCGAACGCCGCAGCCTGAAGGTGAAGATCCCCGCCGGGGTGGACAAGGGCAACCGCATCCATTTGGCCGGTGAGGGGGAGGCCGGTCCGGCCGGAGGCCCCCAGGGTGATCTCTACGTCGAAGTCGACGTGCGCTCCGACGAGGTCTTCACCCGCCGTGGCGATGACCTCCACGCCACAGTGACCCTGCCGATGACCGCGGCCGCATTGGGCACCACGGTCAGCCTGGAGACCTTCGACGGCACTGAGGAGCTCGTCGTCGAATCCGGTACCCAGTCCGGTGAGGTGCTCTCGGTCCGGGACCGTGGCGTGACGCATCTGCGCGGCGGCGGCCGCGGGGCGCTGAAGGTCCACTTCAAGGTGGAGACGCCCTCGAAGCTCACAGACGTCGAGCGGGATTTGCTCCAGCAGCTCGCCGAGGTCCGGGGCGAGGAGCACTTACCGGCGAAGACCGAGCACCGCGGCGTGTTCTCTCGGCTGCGCGAACGCTGGGACGCGTTGTGAGCGCGCCCAAGACGAGTGAGGGACGATGACGGCCCCGCTGTTCCACTTGGCTCCTGGCAGCCTGGATCTCGCCGCCGTGGGCGTCCGCCTCACCCTCGACGGCGCTGAGGGCCATCATGCCGCCACGGTGATGCGGCTCGGGCCGGGCGAGTCCATCGACCTCAGCGACACCGGGCGGATCCGAGTGGCCGGGGTGGTGGTCGCCGCAGCCGAGGGCGGCCTGGAGATCGAAGTGCGCACTGTGCAGGAACACCCGGCACCGCACCCTGAACTCGTGCTGGTGCAGGCTCTGGCCAAGGATCGGCGCGACCTGCAGGCGGTGGAGACGGCGGTGGAGCTCGGCGTCGACCGGATCGTGCCCTGGCAGGCTGAGCGTTCTGTGGCGCGGTGGAAGCCGGGGCGCGAGGCGAAGAAGCACCAGGAGTGGGTGCACACGGTGCGGGCCGCGGCCAAACAGTCTCGCCGCACCGGCGTCCCCGCCGTGGAAGCCCTGCAGAGCACTGCACAGCTGCTGGACAGTCTCATCGAAGATGCCGCCAGCACTCGCGCTGACAGCAACGATGCTGACAGCACCGGCGCTGCTGAGACTGCCGTCCTCGTCCTGCATGAGGAAGCGGAGGCCTCGCTGTGCGAAGCCTCGCGCCAGCTGGGGCTCATCCCGGAGCCGTGGCGAGGGCCGCGCCGTGTGCTGCTGGTGGTCGGTCCCGAGGGCGGCATCAGCCCGGAGGAGAGGCAGCGCCTGACAGAGGCCGGCGCCGTCAGCGCCGTTTTGGGCCCGCATGTGCTGCGGACCTCGACCGCCGGACCGGCGGCGCTCAGCGCCCTGCAGCTGCTGCTGGGCCGCTGGGACGCAGCTCCCGGGGACCACAGCACAGAGCCCACGGCGGTAGACTGACCGACTGAGATGACTCAGCCCCCGAATCACCACACTGCTCAGTCCCAGGCCGACCGTGCCGCCCCCGCAGATCGGCCCGCCGCATCCTCCGGCGGCGCCTCGGCAGGGGCGGCTGCCGCACGCCTGGGCAGCATCGAACGTCAGCTCAGCTTCGCCGACGCCGACGCGATGTTCCGCACTCTGGGACCGCAGGACCTCGCCGTGCGCATCATCCAGGGAGTATGGCCCGCGGTCTCTCTGGGGCTCCGCGACCAGCGCATCACCCTGGCCGGGGAGGAGGCCCAGGTGCGGCAGATCGTGGAGGTCATCGATCAGCTGAAGTCCCTGGCCGCATCAGGCACCACAGTCGACGAGGGACTCGTCGAGCAGGTGGTCTCCATGGTCCGCGCCGACCGCGCCGGAGCCTCGGCGAAGATGGTCACCACGAACATCCTCAGCCACCGGGGCCGGACGATCCGGCCGAAGACGGCGAACCAGCAGGAATACGTCGAGGCGATCGACGAATCCACGGTGGTCTTCGGCATCGGCCCCGCCGGCACCGGCAAGACCTACCTGGCCATGGCCAAGGCGGTCCAGGCGCTGCAGGCCAAAGAGGTCAACCGGATCATCCTCACTCGTCCGGCCGTCGAAGCCGGCGAACGGCTCGGCTTCCTGCCGGGGAGCCTGAACGAGAAGATCGACCCATACCTGCGGCCGCTCTACGACGCCCTCTACGACATGATCGACCCGGACTCGATCCCACGGCTCATGGATTCCGGGATCATCGAGGTCGCCCCGCTGGCCTATATGCGCGGGCGCACCCTCAACGACTCCTTCATCATCCTCGACGAGGCGCAGAACACCACGGCCGAGCAGATGAAGATGTTCCTCACCCGGCTGGGCTTCAGCTCGAAGATCGTGGTCACCGGGGACATCACCCAGGTGGACCTGCCCCGGGGGACAGACTCGGGGCTGCGGAACGTGCTGAGCATCCTCGAAGGTGTGGAGGACATCACGATCTCGAGGCTCAGCAGCCAGGACGTGGTCCGCCATGCCCTGGTCAGCCGGATCGTCGATGCCTATGAGGCGCACCAGCAGTCCGGTCAGAGGCCCGGGGCGGCCGACCGAGGGCACCGCTCATGATCACTGTGACGGACGACTCCGGGTCCTCTCAGGTGACCGATGCCGTGATCGACGAGCTCGAGAGCCTGGGCAGGTTCCTCTTCCAGCGTCTTCACCTGGGGCCGGCCGTGGAGCTGGGCATCACGCTCATCGATGATGAGGCGATGGACCAGCTGCATCGTGACTGGCTGGACCTGCCAGGCACCACAGATGTGATGAGCTTCCCCCTCGACGAGCTGCGCCCCGGCACTGCCGAGGAGCCGGTGGGTGAGGGGACCTTGGGTGATGTGGTCATCAGCCCGGAGGTCGCGGCACGTCAGGCCGCTGAGGCCGGGCACAGCTTCAGTGATGAGCTGGCGCTGCTCACCGTCCACGGCATGCTGCACCTGCTCGGCCATGACCACGCCGAGACACGGGAGCGTGAGGAGATGTTCGCCCTGCAGAAGGCTCTGCTGGAAGACCACTTGGGCCGCCCGGCCCCTCAGCCGACCGAGTCGACGCGCGCCGGTTCCCCGCTGAGTCAGGACGGAGCGGGTCGATGACGCTGACTCTGCTGCTCACCGGTGCGGTGTTGTGCGGTCTGGCGGCGGCCGGACTGTCTCTGGCGGAGGCCGCGTTCATGCGGTTGGGACGCCGCGAGGCCGAGGAGATCGCCGCCGAACGCGGGTCCACCGCCGTGACCGAGATCCTGCGTGATCCCGAACCGCATACCGTCGCCCTGCAGATCTGGCGGGCGCTGTGCACAGTGGCCGCGGTGATCCTGCTGACTCTGGCCGCCGTGCTGGGCTCCGCCGACTGGGGATCGGCGGGTCCGATCTGGGCCGGCTTGCTGGCCTTCGGTGTGCTGATGCTGCTCTGTCTGTCCCTGGCGGTGGTCTCGCCCCGGCGTCTGGGCCGGGCCCACTACGTGGTCGCGGCTCGGTCGACGGCCGCAGTGGTGCGGGGGCTGCGCATGGTGCTGGGACCGCTGCCGCGCTGGCTTCCCGCTCTGGGGCGGCGGCTGGCCCCGGGCGCCTCGGGCACGGCGCACCGCTTCTTCGACGACGAGGACGAATTCCGCGAGTTCGTCTCCCGAGCCTCGGAGACTGACATCATCGAGGATACTGAGGCCGAGCTCATCCAATCGGTCTTCGACCTCTCAGCCACCCGTGTGCGGGCGGTGATGGTTCCGCGGACCGATATGGTCACCGCAGAGCGTGGCGCCACGATGTCTGATGTCATGCAGCTGTTCCTGTGCTCGGGCTACTCCCGTGTGCCGGTGGTGGGGGACTCCGTGGATGATGTCACCGGGATGGTCTACCTCAAGGATGTGGCCTTCCTGGAGCACAGCCTCTACGCGCAGCGCGCCGCAGAGCCCTATCAGGGCCGGACCCCGGAGCAGATCACTGTGGAGGAGCTGCAGCGCGACGTCCGTTTCGTCCCGGAGTCGAAATCAGTCTCGGAGCTGCTCTCCGAGCTGCAGCGGGAATCGACCCATGTGGCCGTGGTGATCGACGAGTACGGCGGCACTGCCGGGCTGGTCACCCTGGAGGACCTGATCGAGGAGATCGTCGGGGAGATCGTGGACGAATACGACACTGAGGCCGCCGACGTCGAAGTCGTCGACGATCAGCGGCGCCGGATCTCGGCGCGGATGTCGGTGGACGACTTCGCCGAGATCTTCGGTCTGCGTCTGGACGACGAGGACGAGGTCGAGACCGTCGGCGGTCTGCTCGCCAAGGCGCTGGGCCGGGTGCCGATCGCCGGCTCCGAGGTGGAGATCCAAGGTGTGGTGCTGCGTGCCGACCGGCTGGAAGGCCGCCGCAATCGGGTCAGCCATATCCTGGCCTGGGAGGCGGAGGCTCATCGGGGCGCCCGTGCCGGCACTGAGGGCGACGGTATCGAGGGCGACGGCACTGAAGGCAGCGGCGCTGAGGGCGACGGCGGCGGAGCAGACAGCGCGGAGGCAGACGACGTCGGTCACGAGACGACCAGGGAGACCACCGGCGAGGCCACAAGTGAGGCTGCCGGTCATGACGCTGAGTCGTCGCAGAGCGATCGTCGGCAGCGGGCACGGCAGAACATCGGGGAGGCGCCGGGATGACCAGCAGGCAGGACCAGACGGGCCATGGACGGTCTCAGACACACGGGCGGTCTCAAACACACGGACAGTCTCAGGCGCCGGGGGAGAACGCTCCGGGTGCTCGCGCAGCTGAGGACTCGGCAGATCTCGAGGCCCGGATGGAGGCCGCCCTGGGACCGGCCCCGCGCTTCGTCGAGCATGGGGCGGACTTCCGTGCCGGTTTCGCCAGCTTCGTGGGGCGGCCCAACGCCGGGAAGTCCACACTGACCAATGCGCTGGTCGGCCATAAGGTCGCCATCACCTCCTCAAAGCCGCAGACCACACGGCACACCATCCGAGGTATCGTCCACCGGCAGGACGCGCAGCTGGTGCTGGTGGACACCCCCGGTCTCCACCGACCCCGGACGCTGCTGGGTCAACGGCTCAATGATCTCGTCATCGACACACTCTCCGAGGTCGACGTCGTCGGGTTCTGCCTCCCGGCGGACCAGAAGATCGGTCCGGGAGACCGTTTCATCGCCGCCCAGCTGCAGAAGCTGCCGCATCAGCCCGTCATCGCGCTGGTCACCAAGACAGACACTGTGCCGAAGGACCGGCTGGCCGAGCAGCTGCTCGCCGTGGACCAGCTCGGCCGTGAGCATCTGGCCGCGGAACGCGCCCAGGCCGAGGGCTTCGCCGCCATCATCCCGGTCTCGGCGGTCTCCGGGGAGCAGGTCGACGTCGTCGCCGAGGAACTGGTCTCCATGCTCCCGGTCTCCCCGCCGCTGTATCCCGAAGGTGAGCTCACCGATGAGCCTGAGGCGGTCATGGTGGCCGAACTGGTGCGCGAGGCCGCCCTGGAGGATGTGCGCGACGAGCTGCCCCACTCGATCGCCGTCACCGTGGACGAGATGGTCCCCCGTCAGGACCGCCCGGCAGAGAAGCCGCTGCTCGATGTCCACGTCAGCATCCATGTGGAGCGGGATTCGCAGAAGGCCATCATCATCGGACGGGGTGGTTCCCGGCTGCGTGCCATCGGTACCCAGGCGCGCCAGGGGATCTCGCGTCTGCTGGGGACGCCGGTGCACCTCGATGTGCACGTGAAGGTGAGCAAGGACTGGCAGCGTGATGCCAAGAAGCTCGGGCGGCTCGGATTCTGAGCGGCAGCTAAGGCGGCCCGGATGCTGAGACACCGCCGGTGTGCACCGACGTGGACCCGGCAGTCCGTGCTAGCGTGGCGATCGTGAGCGATCACCGACGCATCCAGCGACTACACCTACTTCTCCGCCGCAGCGGGGACGTGCAGGTGCGCACACGGACGGGCTGCTGAGCCCTCTCACATCCGTCAGCGTCACATCGCCTGCCGGGCCGGCACCCGTTGCGGAGCATCCCGGGACCCCTCCGCGGGGTCTCCTGCGGCCGAAGCCCCTTCACGGACCGATCTCATGAGGATGGCGATGATGCGCAACCACCAGAAACCCTCCGCGATGCCGTACCACCGGTATCTGCCCTTCCACGATCAGATCAACGTGTCCCTGCCGGACCGCAGCTGGCCGGACCAGGTGATCACTGAGGCCCCCCGCTGGTGCGCGGTGGACCTGCGCGACGGCAACCAGGCGCTGATCGATCCGATGTCGCCGGAGCGTAAGCACCGGATGTTCGACCTGCTCGTCTCGATGGGATACAAAGAGATCGAGGTGGGCTTCCCCTCGGCTTCACAGACCGACTTCGACTTCGTCCGTCAGCTCATCGACGGCGGACGCATCCCCGAGGACGTCTCCATCCAGGTGCTCACCCAGGCGCGCGAGCACCTGATCGAACGGACCTTCGAGGCCATCGAAGGCGCTCCTCGCGCCATCGTCCATCTCTACAACTCCACCTCGATCCTGCAGCGCGAAGTCGTCTTCGGCCAGGACCAGGACGGCATCGTCGACATCGCCACCCAGGGCGCCCGGCTCTGCCTGAAGTACCAGGAGCAGATGACCTCCTCGACTCCGATCGTCTACCAGTACTCCCCGGAGTCCTTCACCGGCACTGAGCTGGAGTTCGCCGCCCGGATCTGCGACGAGGTGATCGAGGTCTTCGGCGCCACTGCGGAGCAGAAGATGATCATTAACCTGCCGGCCACTGTGGAGATGGCCACCCCCAACGTCTACGCCGATTCGGTGGAATGGATGCACCGCAACCTGCGGAACCGGGATGCGGTGATCCTGTCCCTGCATCCGCATAATGACCGCGGCACCGGAGTGGCCGCGGCGGAGCTGGGCTATATGGCAGGTGCCGACCGCATCGAAGGCTGCCTGTTCGGAAACGGCGAGCGCACCGGCAACGTGGACCTGGTGACCCTGGGCATGAACCTGTTCAGCCAGGGCATCGACCCGCAGATCGACTTCCGGGATATGGCCGAGATCCGCCGGGTCGTGGAGTACTGCAACCAGATGCCGGTGCCGGAACGCTCACCCTACGGCGGTGACCTGGTTTTCACCGCGTTCTCCGGTTCCCACCAGGACGCGATCAACAAAGGTCTGGCCCATATCGAACGTCGTGCCGAAGCCGCCGGGGAGGCCGTGGAGGACACGATGTGGGCGGTGCCGTATCTGCCGATCGACCCCAAGGACGTGGGCCGCAGCTACGAGGCCGTCATTCGGGTGAACTCGCAGTCCGGCAAGGGCGGTGTGTCCTATCTGCTCAAGACTGAGCACGGTGTGGATCTGCCCCGCCGGGCCCAGGTCGAGTTCTCCGGAGTCATCCAGCGCCGCGCCGACGACGGCGGGGGAGAGGTCTCCGGGGAGGAGATCTGGAGGATGTTCACCGACGAATACCTGCCCGCCGCCGGTGAGCCGCAGTGGGGCCGGTTCCGGCTGGGCCGTGTGGAGACGACCACCACCGCTGAGGGACGGTTCTCGATGGACCTGGACCTCCAGGTCCAGGGCGAATGGGGTCGACGCAGCAGCGAGGGCAACGGACCGGTGGACGCGCTGGTCCAGCTGCTCAGCCGTGAAGGTGTCGACGTGCGGGTGCTGGACTATTCGGAGCACGCGATGAGTCAGGGTGGTGACGCCCAGGCGGCGGCCTTCGTCGAATGTGCCATCGGCGACCGGGTGCTCTGGGGTGTCGGCATCGATCACAACACCTCCACCGCCTCGCTGAAGGCCGTGGTCTCAGCGGCCAACCGGGCGCTGCGCACCGCCGAGGACTGAGCCGGAAGACCCCTGAGGACCTGTGGCAGGATCGACGTTCGCCTCACGCAGCTACCGTGATGCTGCCCTGGTGCTGCGTACCCATGACCTGGGGGAGGCCGACCGGATCATCACCGTGCTGACCCCCGGTCATGGGCTGGTCCGTGCCGTGGCGAAAGGCGTGCGCCGGACGACGTCGAAGTTCGGCGCCACCTTGGAGCCTTTCATGGCCGCTGACGTGCAGTTCGTCCATGGCCGGAGCCTGGACATCGTCACGCAGGCGATCTCCAAGGGCAGCTACGGTGCCGCCATCGTCGCTGACTATGAGAAGTATCTCGCTGCCCATGTGATGGCGCAGGCCGCTGAGCGTCTCTCCGAGACCGACGTCGATGACTCCCGGCAGCAGTTCACTCTGCTCCATGGGGGGCTCTCAGCCCTGGCTCGCGGGATCCATCCGCCGGATGCGGTGCAGAGCTCCTATCTGCTGCGTGCGCTGGCCCGGGCGGGTTGGGCGGTGTCCTGGGACGCGTGCGTGGCCTGCGGACGTCCGGGGGAGCAGCCCGGGTTCAGCCCCGCCTTGGGCGGCCCGACCTGCGAGGACTGCCGCCCGCCCGGAGCACGGCGTCTGGATCACGGCACAGTGGTGCTGCTGCGTGCTCTGCAGGAGGGCGACTGGACCCGGACTCGCGGGGCCACGGCGGCGGAACGCCACGAGGCCTCTGCCGTGGTGCATGGCTACGCCCAGCATCAGCTGGAACGGCGTCTGGGCACCGGCTGAGCTGCTCCGGTGCTCAGTCGGCACAGGTGACCGGACGGCACAGGTGATCCGGCGGCATGGGTGACCGGATGATGCACCGCCGGGCGGCATAATGGAGGCCATGCCGTCTGTTCGCACCCATTCTGGTGATTCGACCCCGTTCGCCGGACCACCGGTCCATCCCTCTGGTGCCACACCGCCGCCGCTGCCCACGGAGCTGGTCCCGCGGCACGTGGCGGTGGTCATGGACGGCAACGGCCGGTGGGCGAATCAGCGCGGACTGCCGCGGACCGAGGGGCATAAGGCCGGCGAGGACGCGCTGATGGAGGTCATCGCCGGGGCGATCGAGGCCGGTGTCGAGCACGTCAGCGCCTACGCCTTCTCCACGGAGAACTGGAAGCGCTCCCCAGAGGAGGTCCGCTTCATCATGAGCTACTCGCGGCGGGTGCTGCGGCGTCAGCGTGACGTCCTGCACTCGTGGGGGGTGCGCATCCGGTGGAACGGTCGGCGGCCCAGGCTCTGGGGTTCGGTGATCCGCGAGCTGGAGGCGGCTGAGGAGCTGACCCGGCACAATACCCGCTGCACGCTGACCATGTGCGTGAACTACGGAGGCCGGGCGGAGATCACCGACGCGGTGCGCCAGATCGCCCAGAAGGCCGCTGACGGGCAGCTGGATCCGTCCCGGATCCGCGAGACGACGATCGCGGCGCATCTCGACGAGCCTGATCTGCCCGATGTCGACCTTTTTCTGCGTAGCTCCGGGGAGCAGCGACTCTCGAATTTTCTGCTGTGGCAGTCGGCCTACGCCGAGTTCGTCTTCCTCGATGTGCTCTGGCCCGATGTCGACCGCAGAACCCTGTGGCGCGCCCTGGAGATCTACGCGCGCAGGGACCGCCGCTATGGCGGGGCCGTGGATCAGGTGTCGCAGTGACCTTCTGAACGGTCGGTCTGGGCCTCGGGGCCGTAGGCGTGCAGCCACCGGGTGATCCGGTGGAAGGCCTCGCGGCGGATCGGTTCCGCGGAGGCGAAGATGTCGTGCATGGCCCCGGTGAGCCGCTCCACGGTGACCGTCGGGCCGAGTTTCACCGCCCGGCGGGCCAGCAGGTCGACGTCGAGCACCGAGTCGCTGTGCTGCATCTCCTCCACCCAGTTCCGGCGGTAGACGGTCTTCTCCGAGAGCAGCACCAGCAGAGGCACGGAGATGTCCAGGCCCCGATAGACCGCGCTGTGCCCGGCGAGGACGGCGCGCAGCCAGCCCGGACGCATCGGAAAGGACTCGGGCGGGCGCCACAGCGGGTGGATGCGCCAGCTGCCGTGGGAGTCCTCAGACAGCGACATCCAATACGTCGAGACCGGTGGGACGTGCAGGGCTCGTTTGGGGTCCAAGCGGTTCAGCGGTGCGAGCAGCCCGTCGACGGCGGTGCGGGCGGCCACGTCTCCGGGCAGCTCCAACCAGGGCGCGTTGAGGATCAGGGCGCTGAGCCGGTCCGGGCGGTCCGCGGCCCACAGCGCGGCGGTGAGACCTCCGGTGGAGTGTGCGTGAACGATCGGGGCGGACGTCTCGGGGTGGGCTTCGGCGATGATCTCGACGGCGGCGTCGAGCTCCTCCTGGTAGGTGCGCAGGTCATCGATATAGCCCGGAGTCTGGTGCTCTCGCAGGCTGCGCCCGTATTTCCGCAGGTCCAGCGCATAGAAGGGCCGGCCGCTCGCGGCGAAGCCCCGGGCCATGGGGAGATTGAAGAAGTAGTCCGTCCACCCGTGGATGTGCAGCACTGGAGCAGGTGGTTTGCTGGCAGCGGGCCTCTGGCGTGGTGACGGTACGTCATCGAGGCGTACCAGCGTGGCTGAGACCGGGCCTTCCTCGTCCCGGCCCAGCGGCAGGGTCCGGCGTGAACATCCGGGCAGGATATCGGGCACCCACTGGCCGACGGCAGAGTCCTCGAGCAGCTGCGGCTCCGGCGTCGACTCCATGTCCCCATCCTATGCCTGCTGCTGAGGCTCAGTTCTCCGGTCGGCCCAGGCACTCGGCCTGGGGACTGGGCCTGGGGACTGGGCACCGGATATTGGATCATAGGATGGTGGCTATGACTGTCCCGTCCGAGCACGCTCAGAGCCCCCCGAGATCGACCGAGCCGCCGCAGGAGGGCCGGATCTACCGCGGGCTGTTCCGGGGAATCTTCTCCGGGATGGATCCGGAGACAGCGCACCGGTGGGTGGTCACCGGGCTGCGTGCGGCACATCGTATGGGCGTGCTGGCACCAGTGGAACGGCTGACCCGCCCTGCCCCGGAGCTCGCCGTGGAGGCGCTCGGGCGGCGGTGGCCCTCGCCGTTCGGTCTGGCCGCCGGGTTCGACAAAGGTGCAGTGGCCGTGCTGCCGCTGGCTGCCCTGGGCTTCGGGCACATCGAGATCGGCACGGTCACCGCGTCCCCGCAGCCGGGAAACGACCGTCCCCGGCTGATCCGGCTGATCGCTGACCGCGCCCTGATCAACCGGATGGGCTTCAACAACGACGGCGCCGAGGTCGTCGCGGCGCGTCTGCAGCGGCTGCGGGCCCGCATCGATCGTCGTCGGGCCGCAGGTCAGCATGCCCCCGTGCTGGGTGTGAACATCGGCAAGACCAAAGTGACCCCGCTGGAGGAGGCCACGGAGGACTATCTGGTCTCTACCCGGGCACTGGCGCCCTGGGCGGATTATCTGGTGGTCAACGTCTCGTCCCCGAACACGCCCGGTCTGCGGCAGCTCCAGGAGATCGACTCACTGCGTCCGCTGCTGGCCGCCGTACGAGAGGCCGCACACCAGGCAGCGGGACGAGCCGTGCCGCTGCTGGTGAAGATCGCCCCGGATCTGGCCGATGAGGACGTCGACGCCGTGGCGGATCTGGCGGCGGAGCTGCCTCTGGACGGGATCATCGCGACGAATACGACGACCACCCGGCACGGGCTGAAGACCTCAGCGGCGAAGATCACCAAGGCCGGCGCCGGTGGGCTCTCCGGCCCTGTGCTCGCCGCCCGGTCCATCCAGGTGCTGCAACGGCTGCGGGCCCGGCTCCCCGAGTCCACGGCGGTGATCTCCGTGGGCGGTGTGGAGACGGCCGAGGACGTCGTCGAACGGTTGGAGCTGGGGGCCGATCTGGTCCAGGGCTATACCGGGTTCATCTATGCCGGACCGCTGTGGGTCCGCCGGATCAATCGGGGGTTGATCCGGCGCCGTCGGCGGGTCTGAGCAGCGCCGGGTCTGAGCGGTGCAGGGGCCAGACCGGGTACTCGCCGTCAGACCGGGTACTCGCCGCGGGCCACCAGCGGCTTCGGCAGCCGGAGCCGACGTATCTGCAGAGAACGCATGGCCGAGTAGAAGCGCAGTCCGCGTTCCATCTCTCCGAACTTCGCCTCGGCCCGTTTGCGGACCGACCGGCCCACGTACCAGCCCTCGACGATGACCAGCAGCACCAGCACCCAGAGGGCCTGGCTCATCACCAGGCGCGCGTCTTCGGGGAGCAGCAGAGAGGTGAAGAGGAAGACCAGCACCAGCACCAGCATCCACTCGCCCAGCCCCGTGCGGGCGTCCACCCAGTCACGGGCGAAGCGTCGTTGCGGGCCGCGGTCCCGCGGGGGCAGATAGCGGTCATCGCCGGTCTCCAGGGCGATCCGCTGCTTCTGGCGGACCTCACGGATGTGCTCGCGCTGAGCCTCGCGGGCGGCGCGTCGATCATCGGGCACCAGGGGCCGCTTCCTCGCCGCCACCTGGTCCCGCTGCTTCGGGGTCGGCCGGCCCTTCGGCGCGGGGCCCCGTGAGGGGGCCGGAGTCTGCTGGGCCGACTGTGCGGCAGATCCTTCGGCGGGCGGAGCCGTCTCGTCTGTCTTCTTCTTACGTCCAAACACGACGCCCAGTCTATCGGTGTCACCGCGGGGTTCCCGCCCGGGGCACAGCCGATTCTCCCGGCTCTGCTTCTCCCGGCTCTGCGCAGAAGCCTGCCGGGTATGGTCCGGCAGCGCAGAGGGGAATGCGGCGCACTGTGCTGATGTTGTGGTGCTTGATACCGTCAGTGGCATCGGTTCTATTGATATCGATGGATATCGGTCGCATCGACGCCGTCGACGGGAATGAGCCCGACCCGAAAGAGGTGCACAGCGCATGACTACCCCCACTCAGGACGCCGCAGCCAGTACAGAGGCTGACCAGCTGAAGTCCCACCAGGTGGAGCTGACCGAGGCCGCTTCCTCGAAGGTGGCAGCCCTGCTGGAACAGGAGGGCCGTCAGGATCTGCGTCTGCGGGTCGCAGTCCAGCCCGGCGGATGTTCCGGGCTCATCTATCAGCTCTACTTCGATGAGCGGACCCTCGACGGCGACGCCGTCCGCGGATTCGGCGGGGTCGAGGTCATCGTCGACAAGATGTCGGTACCGTACCTCGACGGGGCCACCATCGACTTCGAGGACTCGATCTCGAAGCAGGGCTTCACGATCGACAACCCGAACGCCGGAGGATCCTGCGCCTGCGGTGACTCCTTCCACTGAGCCGTTGAACGGCGCGGCTGTGCGCTGGCCGTCATACTCACGACATCTTCCAAGTTCTTTTCACTCCGTGTCCTGCGTGGTGCTGGCTTGTGCCGGCTCGTATGGGCACTGAGGACCAGGCCGCCGTGGCACCCCGGATCACCGGGCCGCCACGGCGGCCTCGTCATGCCGTCACCGTTGTGCGCACCACAGCGCAGAGGCAACGCGCAGGATGCTCAGCAGGCGCTCGGCCGTGTCACAGCCTGTGTTCGGTCGGAGCGAACGTCTACAGTTGGTAGTAATCTTGTTCCCGACACGTGCCGGAGCCCCTACCGCTCCGCCGAGGTGCTGCCGAAGCGCTGCGGTGATGGCCCGGAGGTGTCGATCACATCGCACACCAAGAAGAGGAAGGGCCGTCTGTGAGTTCGGAGAAGCGAACCGTCAGCCGGGGCCGACGCGCAGCCCGAGGGATCACGGCCGCCGCGGCGGCGGCGCTGGTCCTGACCGGCTGCTCGGAGCAGGTCCAGCGGGGCTGGCTGCCCGGAAGCCGTGAGACCACCAGCAACACTGCCGAGCTGACTGACCTGTGGGTCAACTCGTGGATCGCGGCCTTGGGCGTCGGCCTGGTGACCTGGGGCCTGATGCTCTGGTGCATGGTGGCCTACCGCCGTCGCAAGGGTGAGACCGGCTACCCCCGCCAGCTGGCCTACAACGTGCCGCTGGAGATCATGTACACGATCGTTCCGATCATCATGGTCGGTGTGCTCTTCTACTTCACCGATCAGGTGCAGCGCTCCGTGGACGAGGAGACCGAGGACGCCGATCTCGTCGTCGACGTCCGCGGCAAGCAGTGGGCCTGGGACTTCAACTACCAGTACGACGGCGAGGAGCGGTACTACGCCGGTGTCCAGGCCCATCTGACCGGTGAGGAGGGCGTCGAAGAGACCCTGCCGACCCTCTACCTGCCGGTGGACGAGTCAGTGACCTTCGAGCTGAACTCCCGCGACGTCATCCACTCCTTCTGGATCCCCGCCTTCCTGCAGAAGCGCGACATGATCCCGGGCAAGACCACCCGCATCGACCTGACTCCGCAGGAGGAGGGCACCTTCCAGGGCAAATGCGCGGAGCTCTGCGGCGAGTACCACTCCGAGATGCTCTTCAACGTAGAGGTCGTCTCCGCCGAGGAGTTCGAGGAGTACCTGCAGACTCTGCCGGAGGGTCAGCTCGGTGACGAGTACGACCGCAACCCGAACCTGTATGACGACGTGACCGCGAACGAAGGGGACTGATCGTGGCTACCCTCGAATACACCACGGATGAGAGCGCGGTCGGCCCGCGCGTGGTTCCCCGCTCGAAGGGGAGCATCGTCGTCAGCTGGCTGACGACCACCGATCACAAGGTCATCGGGTACATGTACCTGATCACCTCCTTCATCTTCTTCTGCGTCGGCGGTGTGATGGCACTGCTGATCCGTGCCGAGCTCTGGGAGCCGGGCATGCAGCTGCTGCAGACGAAGGAGCAGTACAACCAGCTGTTCACCATGCACGGCACGGTGATGCTGCTGATGTTCGCCACCCCGCTGTTCGCTGGCTTCGCCAATGTGATGATGCCGCTGCAGATCGGTTCTCCGGATGTCGCTTTCCCACGTCTGAACGCGCTGGCCTTCTGGTTCTTCCTGTTCGGCTCACTGGTGGCGATGATCGGGTTCCTCACCCCGCAGGGTGCGGCCTCCTTCGGGTGGTTCGCCTATGCGCCGCTGTCTGACACCACCTATTCGCCGGGTGTCGGCGGTGACCTGTGGGTGTTCGGCCTCGGTCTGACCGGTTTCGGAACCATCATGGGTGGTGTCAACTTCATCACCACCATCATCTGCATGCGTGCCCCGGGTATGACGATGTGGCGGATGCCGATCTTCACCTGGAACACCCTGATCACCTCGATCCTCATCCTGATGGCCTTCCCGCCGCTGGCCGCCGCACTGTTCGGCCTCGGTATGGACCGTCGTCTCGGCGGGCACATCTTCGACCCGGAGGCAGGCGGTGCCATCTTGTGGCAGCACCTGTTCTGGTTCTTCGGCCACCCTGAGGTCTACATCATCGCGCTGCCGTTCTTCGGCATCATCTCGGAGATCCTTCCGGTCTTCAGCCGCAAGCCGATCTTCGGCTATAAGGGGCTGGTCTACGCGACCATCGCCATCGCCGCACTCTCGGTGACGGTCTGGGCTCACCACATGTACGTCACCGGTGCGGTGATGCTGCCGTTCTTCGCGCTGATGACCATGCTCATCGCCGTACCCACCGGGGTGAAGTTCTTCAACTGGATCGGCACGATGTGGCGAGGCTCGATCACCTTCGAGAACCCTATGCTCTGGAGCATCGGCTTCTTGGTGACCTTCCTCTTCGGCGGCCTGACCGGTGTCATCCTGGCCTCACCGCCGCTGGACTTCCACGTCTCCGACACCTACTTCGTCGTCGCCCACTTCCACTACGTGATCTTCGGCACCGTCGTGTTCGCGATGTTCGCCGGGTTCTTCTACTGGTGGCCGAAGTGGACCGGCAAGATGCTCAACGAGCGCCTGGGCAAGATCCAGTTCTGGATGCTGTTCACCGGGTTCCACGGCACGTTCATGATCCAGCACTGGCTCGGTGTGATGGGGATGCCTCGGCGTTATGCCGACTACCTCGTCGAGGACGGCTTCACCCAGATGAACCAGTTCTCCACCGTGTTCTCGATGCTGCTGGGCGCCTCGCTGATCCCGTTCTTCTGGAACGTGTGGGTCACCCACCGCAAGGGCCGCCGTGTGCTGGTGGACGACCCCTGGGGCTTCGGCGCCTCCCTGGAGTGGGCGACGTCCTGCCCGCCGCCGCGGCACAACTTCTACTCGCTGCCGCGCATCCGCTCGGAGCGTCCTGCACTGGACCTGCACCATCCGGAGCTGGCAGAGCGTCATACCCTGCAATCGGCGGCCGGTAAGGTCTTCGGACCTGCTGACCAGAAGGACAAGGGAGGAATCTGATGAGGACCAATATTGGAGTCTTCCTGGGTGTCGGAGCCTTCCTGCTCGTCATCGCGTTTATCTACGGGTTCGTCACCGGGTTCGACGAGCTGGCCGGGTTCCCCCTGCTGCTGCTCAGCGCCGGAGTCGGCTTCATGCTCTGGTTCTACCTGCGGATGACCGCGAAGAACAGCGAAGTCATGGATTCCGACCGCAGCGACGGCGAGATCCACGAGATGGCCGGAAACTACGGGGACTTCGCCCCGTGGAGCTGGTGGCCGCTCGGGTTGGGTGCGGCCTGCGCACTGCTGGTCTTCGGTGTGGCCTATGACTGGTGGGTCGTCGGGATCGCCCTGGTGCCCACGCTCTTCTTCACCGTGGGCTGGGTCATGGAATACAACCGGAAGCGCTACGCGCACTGATCGGGGACTGCCCGCCCCTCGACGACAGCGGTCGTCGAGGGGCGGGAGACCTCAGAACGTGGGGCCGTGATGAGCTGATGCTCGTCGCGGCCCCACGTCTGTGCTCGACGCCGCGTTCAGGCCTCGGAGGAGTTAGGATCGTGGACCATGACGATCCGCCCCATCACCATCTGCGGCGAGCCCGTCCTGCATCAGCGGGCCGCCGAGGTCGAGACCATCGACGACGAGATCCGTACTCTGATCGATGACATGTTCGCCACGATGGACGCCGCACACGGTGTCGGTCTCGCCGCCCCGCAGATCGGCGTGGGACGGCGGATCTTCACCTACCAGTACGCCGATTCCGGTGAGGTGCCCTCGCGGGGCGTGATCATCAACCCGCGTCTGCGGCTGATCGCCAAGCCCGCTCAGACGGCGCCCGACGCTGAAGAGCACACAGAAGGATGCCTCTCCGTTCCGGGGCTCGGCTTCCCGCTGCACCGCAGCGATCACGTCGAGGTCATGGGCATCGGCCTCGATGGAGCACCGATCCGGTTCGAGGCTCGCGGTTGGTTTGCCCGCATCATGCAACACGAGTACGACCACCTCGATGGGTTCCTCTACGTCGACCGCCTCAACCCGCAGTGGACACGCCGTTGGCGGCGCGCCCGCCGCCGTGAAGGTTGGGGTGTACCCGGCCTGAGCTGGATGCCGGGAGAAGATCCTGACCCGTTCGGCCATGATGAGGATTCTGCCGAGGAGCCGGGCACCGTCTCCGACGCTCAGCGATGAGGCAGCGCTCAGACAGTGACGTGACGGAGTGATGAAGTGACGCTGATCCGTTCTCCGGGCCGTGCTGCGCCGAGTCTCAGCGGCGACTGAACTCCACCCAGCGGTCCAGCACCGCGGCAGCGGCCCCGGAATCCACGGAGTCCTGCGCCAGCTGTAAGTTGGCCTGGAGCCGCTGGGGCAGATCATCAGCCAGTTCCGCGCCGATGCCGCCGGCGACGGTCCTCTCGGGCTGTGTCCCATCGGGACGCGGCGCCATCGCAGCATGTGCAGCGGACCAGGCGGTGAGCCCGGCAGCAGCGTTGAGCAGTGCGGCCTCGCGCACCGGCCCGCCTCTCCCATCGAGAACGCCACGGACGATGTCGGCATTATGCGCACCGTCACCGCCGCGTAGGGAATCGACCGTCACGCGGTCCAGCCCGAAGTCCTCCGGTGCGATGACATAGTGCTGCACTTCTCCGTGCCGGACCTCCCAGATGTCGGTCTCAGCAGAGGTGGTGATCTTGTCTCTGCCGTCGCGCCCCCGGAAGACCAGTCCGTGGATGCCGCGCAGCGCCATCACCCGTGCCATCTCAGGGGCCAGGCGCTCATGAGCGCATCCCAGCGCCTGGGCGGTCACCCCGGCCGGGTTGGACAGCGGGCCGAGGAAGTTGAAGACCGTGCGCACTCCCAGGCCTCGTCGCACCGGTGCCACATGACGCATCGACGGGTGGAACTGCTGGGCGAAGAGGAAGGTGATCCCGGTCTGCTCCGCACACTGGGCTAGGCGCTGCGTGCTCATCGCCAGATCCACACCGAGCGCTTCGATGACATCGGCAGCACCGGCGGTGGTGGAGGCGCCGCGGTTGCCATGCTTGACGACCCGCGCTCCAGCCCCGGCGGCGATCAGCGAGGACATCGTCGAGATATTGACCGTGCCCAGCCCGTCACCTCCGGTGCCCACGATGTCCAGGCTGGGGGAGGAGATGCGCACTGGCACCGCATGGTCCAGCATGGAGGTGCTCAGACCCAAAAGCTCCTCGGCGGTCTCGCCTTTGGCTCGCAATGCGGTGAGGAAACCGGCGATCTCGACGTCAGTGAGCTCCCCGGACATCAGCTGGCTCATCGCCCAGGAGGCAGTGTCGGCCGAGAGGTCCTCGCCGTGCAGCAGATGCTCGAGGATCTGCGGCCAGGTGCGTGGAGGAGGTGCCGCGGCTGCCGTGCTGTCTTTCGCACCACTGTTTCTCGCAGCGCTGTCTCTCGCAGCGCCGTCTCTGTCTTCGGTGTCGTGCTGGCTCATCGAAGTCACGGCTCCAGCCTAGCGGGACGGTGCCCGGCGGGAAGAGCGGGCACCACGGGGCTGAGGGCCGTGATGTGACAGCCTCGGCCCAGCAGGCCACCAGGAGAAATCCAGGTGGTGCAGGCATAGTGGATGTCAGACGGGCCGAGATGGTGTCTCAGGGATGGTGTCTCAGGTACGTCGTGGGCCAGGTACGTCGTCTGCACTGCGTGAAGGTCCTCCAGAGCTGCCCGTTGGCACGTCATATTCGGTCTATCTACTACGTTTCGTAGAAATTTCTGCGGCCCTTCCGAGGAGTTCACAGCTGGGCGGATGCTGAGAATTACGGGGCTGCAGGGCCATCAGCTTCATCAGAGGCGGCGCCACGCCGCAGTGCGTCGTTAGCGAACACGCTGACGTTCAGGTCATAATGAGTCCGTGACGTCTGCAACCCAAGCTCCCAACGTTCCGGCTCGCGCACTGCCGAATCGTCCGAACATGGTGTCCGTGGGCACTATGGTCTGGCTGACCAGCGAGCTGATGTTCTTCGCCGGCCTGTTCGCGATGTTCTTCACCTTGCGCTCCGCTGAGCCCGAGATGTGGGCAGAGAACAGCGCGCTGCTGGACATCCCGCTGGCCACCACCATCACCGTGATCCTGGTGTCCTCCTCGGTGACCGCGCAGTTCGGCGTCTTCGCCGCTGAGCGGCACCAGCCTCGGCGCACCGGATCGCTGATGAGCGTGCGCCACTGGGGAATGGTGGAGTGGTACATCGCCTCCTTCATCCTCGGTGCGGTGTTCATCGCCGGTCAGACCTACGAGTTCGCGGTCCTGGTGTCCGAGGGGGTCACCATCCCGGCGAACGCCTTCGGTTCGGCGTTCTACATCACCACCGGTTTCCACGGCCTCCACGTCGTGGCCGGCCTGGTCGCTTTCCTCTTCGTGATCGCACGCGCCTACTTCAGCGTGAAGTTCACCCATAAGGAGGCCAGCGCGGCTGTGGTGGTCTCCTACTACTGGCACTTCGTCGACGTCGTCTGGATCGCACTCTTCGGCGTCGTCTACATCCTCCCGTTCTTCGTCTAAACCCCCGCCCCCGGGGTGCACCGCAGACGTCTGAAGCGGACACGCTGACAATCGCACACCTCGCCCGACGCCGACGCGGCGGACAGGCGGACTACGCACCGAGAAGTTAGGACACGGCACGTGAAGGCACTTTCGCAGAGGCGCCGCCACCCCTTCGCCGGAGTGGCCCTGCTCCTTCTGGGACTGCTGATCACCGGCGGCCTCTATGCCGCCGCCACCACGATCAACGAGGCCCAGGCGAGCAACAATGAGGACGCCTACTCCAGCGCCGACGTCGATGAGGGCGAACGTCTCTTCGTCGCCAACTGCGCCACCTGCCACGGCATCAACGCTGAGGGCACTGACGCCGGTCCGTCGCTGGTCGGCGTGGGCGCGGCCTCCGTCGACTTCCAGGTCGGCACCGGGCGCATGCCGATGCAGATGCAGGGTCCGCAGGCTCAGCAGAAGCCGAAGCAGTTCAATGACGAGCAGACTATGCAGCTGGCTGCCTACGTAGCCTCCCTGGGCGCCGGTCCGGCAGTGCCGGAGGACCAGTACCTCGATGTGGACGAGGGCGACCCGGCCCGAGGCGGCGAGCTCTTCCGCATCAACTGCGCGATGTGCCACAACGCCGCCGCCGCCGGCGGCGCCCTGACCGAGGGCAAGTTCGCACCCAGCCTGCACGGAGTCGATGAGCGGCACATCTACGAGGCCATGACCACCGGCCCGCAGAACATGCCGGTCTTCAACGACGCGAACATCCCGCCGGAGGACAAGCGGGACATCGTCTCCTTCCTGAAGACCTACGAGGCGCAGGGCTCTCCGGGCGGATTCTCGTTGGGCTCGCTGGGACCGGTCTCCGAAGGCCTGTTCATCTGGACCGGAGGCATCGCCGTGATCATCGGCTCGATGGTCTGGCTGACCTCGCGCTCCTCCTGAGCACCCGCGGTGGGCATCAGCACCGCACACACGCACCCGCACAGCAATCACTCAAGCAAAGGACGAGAACCATATGGTCGAGCACGGTCACGGCGACCCGAAGCACCGGGGAGCCGTCATCAGAGCCGGTGAGGGGGAGTCCGGCGGCTATGCCATCGACGACCCGGGGCTGCCGCCGCACCGTCCGCGGCTGGCCGATGAGGACCCGAAGGCCGCCAAGCGCTCGGAGCGCCAGGTCTTCGTGATGTTCCTGCTCTCGATCATCGGTACCGTCATCTTCTTCGTCGGCTACTTCACGATCGAGCTCTCCGAAGACCTGCACATGCTGCGTCTGCAGAACACCCTGCTCGGTGTGGGCGTGGCCTTCGCGATGCTCGGCATCGGACTCGGCGTCGTGCACTGGGCCAAGACCCTCATGCCGGACCACGAGATGGTCGAGGACCGCAAGCCCCTGCGCAAAGAGGCCGAGCGTGCTGAGGCCGAGAAGATCGTCGGCGATGTGCTCGAAGAGTCCGGGATCAAGCGTCGCCCGCTGATCCGCAACACCCTCATCGGTGCCATGGTTCTCGCCCCGCTGCCCGGTGTGCTGGTGCTCCGTGATCTGGACCAGTCGGATGACTTCGGCGTCGAGCGGCTGCGCCACAGCCTCTGGGACGAGGGAGTCCGCCTGGTTCGTGACCCCACCGGCACGCCCATCCGTGCGGCAGACCTCACCGTCGGCTCGGCGATGCATGTGGTTCCGGAGAATCTGCGTGACGTCCCCGGCCACGGTGACCGACTCAGCGAGAAGGCCAAGGCCGTCGTGCTGCTGATGCGCATGAACCCGCAGGACTTCGAGACGGTCAGCCGCGGACGCGAGGACTGGACCTACGACGGCATCATCGCCTGCTCCAAGGTCTGTACCCACGTCGGCTGCCCGGTGGCGCTCTACGAGCGGCACACCCACCACCTGCTGTGCCCCTGCCACCAGTCGACCTTCGACGCCGCCAACGAGTTCAAGGTGGTCTTCGGCCCGGCCGGACGTCCTTTGCCGCAGCTGCCCATCACCGTCGATGACGAGGGCTACCTGGTCGCACGCAGCGACTTCACCGAACCTGTCGGCCCGACCTACTGGGAGCGAGGCGAGAAATGAGCACCCACGCACCGGAATCCGCAGCTGCTCCCACGCAGGAGTACCGCGCCTCAACCCGGACGGGACGAATCGCTGACTACGTCGACCAGCGGGTCGGCGGCACCAGCATCGTGCGCGAGTTCGGGCGGAAGATCTTCCCGGACCACTGGACCTTCATGTTCGGTGAGCTGGCCCTGTACAGCTTCATCATCCTGATCGTCTCGGGTACCTTCCTGACCTTCTGGTTCGACCCGTCGATGTCCTCGACCACCTACAACGGCTCCTATGCACCGTTGCAGGGCGTGGAGATGTCGACCGCCTACGCCACCGCCCTGGACCTGTCCTTCGACGTCCGCGGCGGTCTGTTCATGCGTCAGCTCCACCACTGGTCGGCGCTGCTGTTCGTCGCGGCGATGGCCATCCACATGCTGCGGGTGTTCTTCACCGGAGCATTCCGCAAGCCGCGCGAGCTGAACTGGGTCGTCGGCTGCTCGCTGCTCATCCTGGGCATGGGCGCCGGCTTCACCGGCTACTCGCTGCCGGACGAGGTCCTCTCCGGCAACGGTCTGCGCATCATCGACGGCATGATCAAGGCCCTGCCGGTGGTCGGCAGCTACATCTCCTTCTTCCTCTTCGGTGGGGAGTTCCCCGGTGACGAGGTCATCCCGCGGCTCTACGCGCTGCACATCATGGTGATCCCGGCGCTGATCCTGGTGCTGATCGCCGTGCACCTGTTCATGGTGGTCATCCACAAGCACACCCAGTACCCGGGCCCGGGACGCACGGAGACCAACGTGGTCGGCTACCCGGTCGGTCCGGTCTACGCCGCCAAGGCCGGTGGATTCTTCTTCATCGTCTTCGGCATCCTGGCCGGGATCTCCGGGACCTTCCAGATCAACGCGCTGTGGAACTACGGTCCCTACGACCCCTCACCGGTACAGGCCGGAGCCCAGCCCGACTGGTACATCGGTCCCTTCGAAGGTGTCCTGCGTCTGATGCCCGGTTATCTCGGGGACACCTCGCTGGAGCTGCTCCTGCCGATGCCGTGGGGTGCGAACAACCTGGCACTGCCGGTGCTCATCCCCATGATCCCAGTGGCTCTGATGTTCCTGGGTCTGTTCATCTGGCCATGGGTCGAGGCCTGGATCACCGGTGACAAGCGGGAGCACCACGTGCTGGACCGTCCGCGCAACGTGCCGACCCGCACCGCCGTGGGCGTGGCCGTGGCGACGTTCTACTGCATCATGTGGGGCATGGGATCCAACGACCTCATCGCCACGCATTTCCAGCTCTCGCTGAACGACATCACCTACTGGTCGCGCGTGCTGATCTTCGTCGGTCCGGTGATCGCGTTCATCATCACCAAGCGCATCTGCTTGGCGCTGCAGCGCAAGGACCGTGAGATCGTGCTCCACGGCAATGAGGCGGGCGTGATCGAGGTGCTGCCTCACGGTGAGTTCCGTGAGAAGCACAGCCGCCTCGACGACTACGAGCTCTACACGCTCGTGGCCTTCGAATCGCCGGAGCCCAGTGGTCCGGTGCCAAACGCGAAGGGCAAGGTCACGCGCACGGAGAAGATGCGTGCCGGCCTTAACCGCTGGTTCTTCGAGGACCGGGTGGCTCCGGTGACCCGTGAGGAGTACCAGGAGGCGCTGTCTCACGATCACCACGAGGCTACGGAGCCCGGCATCGAGGCTTCGGCCTCGCAGGGCCAGATCGGTTCGCAGCACCACTGAGTCGAACTCTGCTGACTCCCATGTGTTGACGCAGAGATGACGAGGGCGGGCCCTGAGAGGATGACTCTCAGGGCCCGCCCTCGTTGGTCACGGACAGGTGTGCTCCTCGACGCCTCAGCGCCTTCAAGGCTCGTCTCAGGGACCGTCGGTCAGCCACCGCGGACGATGCCGCGCAGGCGCTGCAGCCGCTCCGCCACGGCCCTCTCCATCCCGTTGCCGGTGGGGCGGTAATAGTCGACACCCACCAGCTCATCGGGCGGATACTGCTGGGTGACGACATGATGCTCGGCGTCGTGGGCGTAGCGATAGCCCTTCCCGTGGCCCAAGCGCTCGGCACCGGCATAGTGGGCGTCACGCAGATGGGCCGGCACAGCGCCCGAGCGGCCGGCACGCACATCAGCGATGGCCGCATCCAGGGCCTGATAGGAGGCGTTCGACTTCGGGGCGGTGGCGATATGCACCGTCGCCTCGGCCAGCAGGATCCGTGCCTCGGGCATGCCGATCAGCTGCACCGACTGGGCCGCGGCGACTGCCGTCTGCAGCGCGGTGGGATCCGCCATACCGACCTCCTCACCGGCGGCGATGACCAGACGGCGGGCGATGAACCGTGGGTCCTCGCCGGCCACGATCATCCGTGCCAGGTAGTGCAGGGCCGCATCGGGATCAGAGCCGCGCAGCGACTTGATGAACGCAGAGATGATGTCATAGTGCTGGTCGCCGTCCCTGTCATAGCGCTGCACCGCGTGGTCCATCGCCTGCTCGGCATCCTCCGCCGTGACGCTCACCGGGGCCTGCGCGTCGGCGCCTGCGCGGCCCGAGGCTACGGCCGCAGCGGCTTCCAACGTGGTGAGGACTCGGCGGGCGTCTCCTCCGGCCATACGCAGAATATGGCCTCGAGCCGCCTCCTCCAGCACGAACGCCCCATCGAGTCCGCGGTTGTCCTCCAGCGCGCGGTCCACCAGTCCGGAGAGGTCGGTTTCGGTCAGTGAGCGCAGCGTGACCAGCAGCGATCGGGAGAGCAGCGGGGCGATCACGGAGAAGGAGGGATTCTCTGTGGTCGCAGCGACGAGGATGACCCACCCGTTCTCCACTCCCGGCAGCAGCGCGTCCTGCTGGGCCTTATTGAACCGGTGGATCTCATCGAGGAAGAGCACAGTGGTCAGTCCACGCAGATCACGGTCTTCTAAAGCCTGGTCCATCACTGTGCGGACGTCCTTGACTCCGGCACGGATCGCGGAGAGCTCTACGAAGCGCCGGTCAGGGGCGCGGGCGATGACATGGGCCAGTGTGGTCTTCCCGGTGCCTGGCGGACCGTAGAGCAGCACGGAGGAGGCCCCGGCCGGGCCTTGAGCCCCTTCGGCGAGCACTCGTAAGGGCGAACCATCCTCGAGCAGATGCTGCTGGCCGAGGACCTCGTCCACTGAGCGTGGGCGCATGCGCACAGCCAGGGGAGTGTGACGCCGTGGACGCCGCGCCCCAGCGGCGTCTGCAGAGCCCCCGGACCCCGAAGGCCCGACCCTGGCCGGGGTCGGGGCAGGGTCGTCCGAGGAGAACAGATCACCGGCCATCACAGACTCCTTCCCGCCGCGCCCGTCCACTCTATCGCCGAGCACTGACAGACCTGTTTCTGCAAGACTGACCCCTATGCGTGCAGTCATCCAACGGGTCAGCCGAGCAGAAGTCCGGATCCTCGATGAGGGACCGGGCGGCGAGCCCCCCCCCGAGGGGGACCACACCCGGGAGAGCAGCCGGGTGCTCCGGCGCAGCGGATTCGACGGTGAGGGGCTCGTCGTGCTGCTGGGTGTGACCCATGACGACGGAGAGGCCGAGGCGGTGCTGCTGGCGGAGAAGATCTGGACCCAGCGGATCCTCGCCGGGGAGCGCTCCTGCGAGCAGGCAGGTGCCCCGCTGCTGGTGGTCAGCCAGTTCACCCTCTACGGCGACGTCCGCAAGGGGCGCCGTCCCTCCTGGAGCGCCGCCGCTGCCGGGCCGGTCAGCGCACCTCTCTACACACGGTTCGTCGAGATTCTCCGCGAGCGCGGAGCCACGGTCCACACCGGCGACTTCGGCGCGGCGATGGAGGTCGATCTGATCAACGACGGCCCGGTGACGCTCATCATCGACACTGAGGACCTCCGCCGACCGCGTCGGCAGTCGTGAGTCTCGACCGCGTCGGCAGTCGTGAGTCTCGACCGCACAGCGCGCACCGCCCAAGCCTTCTTGGACGGTGCGCGCCGTGCCGTGCGAGCTGTGCGGTGCTGTGCGTGCCGTGTGGTGGAGATCAGCTCTTGGGCTGGGGCTTCGCGTCGACCCCGGCCTCCTTGCGCTGCTGGGCGGTGATCGGTGCAGGGGCCGCGGTGAGCGGGTCGTATCCGCCGCCGGTCTTGGGGAAGGCGATGACTTCGCGGATGGATTCCTCACCGGCCAGCAGTGCGACCACACGGTCCCACCCGAAGGCGATGCCGCCGTGCGGGGGAGCGCCGTAGCGGAAGCCCTCCAGCAGGAACCCGAACTTCTCTGCGGCCTCGGCCTGGCTGATCCCCATGACCTCGAAGATCCGTTCCTGGACATCGCGCCGGTGGACACGCAGGGAGCCTCCGGCGATCTCGTTGCCGTTGCAGACCAGGTCGTAGGCGTCAGCTAAGGCTGCACCAGGATCGGTGTCGAAGGTCTCGGCGAACTCCGCCTTCGGTGCGGTGAAGGCGTGGTGGACCGCGGTCCAGGCGCCTGACCCGACGGCCACATCTCCGGCGGCGGTGGCCTGAGCGGCCGGCTCGAACATCGGGGCGTCCACCACCCAGACGAAGGACCACTGCTGCGGGTCGATCAGCCCGGTGCGTTCGGCGATCTCCACTCGGGCCGCTCCCAGCAGCGCCCGGGACGCGGCCGTCTCACCGGCGGCGAAGAAGACACAGTCACCGGGGGAGGCACCCACGGCGGAGGCCAGGCCGGCGCACTCGGCCTCCGAGAGGTTCTTCGCCACGGGGCCGCCGAGCTCACCGTCTTCCCCGACGAGCACATAGGCCAGGCCCTTGGCCCCGCGCTGCTTCGCCCATTCCTGCCAGGCGTCCAAGGTCCGTCGCGGCTGAGAGGCACCACCGGGCATCACCACAGCACCGACGTACTCGGCCTGGAAGACACGGAACGGCGTCTGGGCGAAGTACTGCGTGAGTTCGGTCAGCTCCAGGCCGAACCGCAGGTCCGGCTTATCGGTGCCGTAGCGGCGCATCGCCTCCCAGTAGGTGATCCGCGGGAACTGCGGGGCGAGCTCGACGTCGATCAGTGACCAGAGCCGACGCACCAGCTCCTCGGACCAGGAGATGACGTCTTCCTGGTCCACGAAGCTGGCCTCGACGTCGAGCTGGGTGAACTCCGGCTGCCGGTCGGCGCGGAAGTCCTCGTCCCGGTAGCAGCGGGCGATCTGGTAGTAGCGTTCGAAAGCACCGACCTGCAGCAGCTGCTTGAACAGCTGCGGAGACTGCGGCAGGGCATACCAGGAGCCGGGCGCCAGGCGCGCCGGGACCAGGAAGTCCCGGGCGCCTTCGGGCGTCGAGCGGGTCAGCGTCGGAGTCTCGATCTCAGTGAAGCTCTCACCGTGCAGGTACTCGCGGGCCACACGGTTGGCCTCGGAACGCAGCCGCAGAGCCCGCTGCGGGCCCTCACGGCGCAGATCCAGATAACGGTGACGCAGCCGGGCCTCCTCACCGACCTCGACGTGCTCGTCGAGCTGGAACGGCAGGGCCTCGGCAGTGCTGAGCACTGTCACCGATTCCGCTTCGACCTCGACCTCGCCGGAGGCCAGCTGGGCGTTCTCATTGCCGGCGGGCCGCCGACGCACCTCGCCGGTGACCTGCAGGACGAACTCATTGCGCAGCGGGCCGAACACCTCTTCGTCGTGGACGACGACCTGGGCCAGCCCGGAGGCGTCGCGCAGATCCAGGAACGCCACACCGCCGTGGTCGCGGCGACGGGCCACCCAGCCTGCCAGAGTGACGGTCTCTCCGATATGCGCAGCAGTCAGTGCGCCGGTCTCCAAAGTACGTAGCACGGTGTTCTTCCTCTTCCTCCGCTGATCAGCGGGGCCGTATGGGGTGATCTGCTAGTGCGTCGAGTGTGTGGTCTGCTCGGGGCGGTTCGCCAGAGACGGTTCGCTAAAGACGATTCGCCAGGATGGTCGGCCAGGATGGTTCGTGGAGTCCTCAGTCGGCTGACGGCTCGGCGGAGGCTGGCCCATCGGCGATGATCGCCGGGGCCAGATCCTCGGTAGGCGGCTGCCAGGTGTGCGGATCAGCGGGCACCTGCTCCCCGGAACGGATGTCCTTGACCTCATGGGCCCCGGAGGCGTCGGTGAACCAGACGAAGGGAATGCCGCGGCGATCGGCGTGCCGGATCTGCTTGCCGAGCTTCTCGGCGGTCAAGGCGACCTCCGCGCTGATGCCGCGGGCCCGTAGGATCTCAGCGACGTCCTGGGCCTGGGGCCAGGACTCCTCATCGCGCAGGGCCAGGTAGACGACGGTCGGCACGGACCGGTCGGCTCGGAGCTGCTGGACGGCCAGCAGACGGGAGACCAGACGTGTGACACCGATGGACAGGCCCACGCCGGGGAAGGTCCGGGAACCCTTCGAGGCCAGAGATTCGTAGCGCCCGCCCGAGCAGATCGATCCCAGATCCTCATGGCCGATGAGCACGGTCTCATAGACCGTGCCGGTGTAGTAGTCGAGGCCGCGGGCGATGGAGAGATCCGCCTGGGCGCGTCCGGGCACGCGACGTTCCATCTGCTCCATGACTTCGCTGAGCTCACTGAGCCCCTCCTCGAAGAGGGCGGAGTTGCCGTCGAGGTCAGCGGCCAGCGCCCGCGCCTGGTGGAGGAACTCGGTGCCTGCGGTCCGGATCTCGGCCAGGGCCAAGGCCCGGCGCGCCTGTTCGACATCGGCACCGGCCTGGGTCTGCAGCTCCTCGGTGACCTTCTGCGGGCCGATCTTCTCCAGTTTGTCGATGGCGCGCATCACCGCGGCGGAGTCGTCCAGCCCCAGGAGTCGGTAGAACCCCTCGGAGAGTTTGCGGTTGTTGATCCGCATCCGGAAGTCACCGATCCGCAGCGCCTCCAGGGCCGTCGCCATGACCACCGCCAGCTCGACGTCGGCGCGGAAGGGCAGCGCGCCGTCGCCGACGATGTCCACATCGGCCTGGGTGAATTCCCGATAGCGCCCGTCCTGGGGCCGCTCGCCGCGCCAGACCTTCTGGATCTGGTACCGCCGGAAGGGGAAGCGCAGGTAGCCGGCATTGTCCACCACATAGCGCGCGAAGGGCACGGTGAGGTCGAAATGCAGGGCCAGCCGGGCGTCCCGGGCCGAGGCCTGGTCATCCTGCATCCGGGAGATCGCATAGATCTCCTTGTCGATCTCACCCTTCTGGAGCAGGGTCTCCACCGTCTCGACGGCGCGGGACTCCAAGGAGGCGAAGCCGTGCCGCTCGAAGACCTCCCGGAGGGTGTCGAGGAGATGCAGCTCGACCAGCCGCTCCTCGGGCAGCCATTCCGTGAAGCCGGAGAGTGAACTCGTACGTGCCATAGGGGAGGAGGGGCTCCTGTGTCGGGGTGTGGGTCCGGGTGCCTGCGGTCTGTGTGCCCGAAGGCCATAATCCGCACGACGCCGGATGACGCCGGACGGCAAACCGGACGACGTCGCCGGAGGGCGGCTCACAGACGCACAGCAGAGCATTCGCAGGCGCAAGGTCCTGACCATCATAGCGATCTGCACGCCCCCGCGTGGTCATAACATCGGTGGCGAGCAGCGGCGGCGATCAGCGGGCATCGGCGGGTGCGCCGACAGGCGCATCAGCGCGGGCGTCAGCAGGGGCATCGGCAGGGGTATCAGCAAGGGGATCGGTATGGTGGTCCCATGAGCTCTGCAGTCAGACCAGGACATCATGTCACGACCCCTGAGCAGGCCCGCCAGGCCGCCGTCGTCGACGCCGAAGGTCACGTGTACGCCCGCGATGCCCAGCAGACCTATATCGGCCAGTATCCCGGAGTCTCCGAAGAGGAGACCCTGGGCTACTTCAGCAGGAAGTTCGACGAACTGGCCAACCGTGTCCTGCTGCTGAAGGCCCGGGTGCGCGCAGGTGCTGATTCCGCCGACTCCCTGCAGCAGAGCCGAGCGGCGCTGCAGACCGAGCTGGAGGCCCAGGCGTGGGTCGGTGATGTCCAGATGCTGCACACTGTGCTCGGTGAGATCGAAGGGCAGGTCGAGGCGCTGCGTGATCAGGAGCGCCGGGCCAGTGAGGAGGCCACCGCCGAGCACCTGGCCCGGCGGGAGGAGATCGTCGCCGAAGCCGAGTCGATCGCTGCCCAGGACCCCGCCTCGATCCACTGGAAGAACTCACAGACCCGGCTCGAGGAGCTCTTCGACCAGTGGAAGGCTGAGCAGAAGCGGCCGCCGCGGCTGAGCAAGGCCCAAGAGGACCCGTACTGGAAGCGATTCCGTGCGGCACGCACGACCTTCGACAAGGGCCGCCGGGAGTTCTTCGGGCGCCGTGATGAGCAGCACGCCCAGGTGCGGCGGACCAAAGAGGAGCTGATCACCCGGGCGGAGCAGCTGCAGCACAGCACCGACTTCGGACCGACGACGAAGGCCTATCACCGTCTGATGGATGAGTGGAAGGCTGCCGGCCGCGGCTCACGGCGCAGCGACGATGCCCAGTGGACACGTTTCCGCGCCGCCCAGGACGTCTTCTTCGCGGCTCGCGATGCCGCCAATGCGGAGACTGACCGGCAGTACGGCCAGAACCTGGAGGCCAAAGAAGCCGTGCTCGCCCAGCTTGAGGCGCTCATGCCCTTCGAGGACCCCGATGCCGTGCGTGAGAGATATCACGCGCTGCTGGAGCAGTGGGATGCCGCCGGACGGGTGCCGCGCGGCGACGTCCGCCGTATGGAGGATGCGCTGGCCCGTGTCCAGGACGCCTTCCGACAGGCTGAGCAGCAGCGCTGGCAGCGCAGCGACCCCGAGACGCAGGCCCGGCAGGACTCCGTGCTCGCGCAGATCGACGCCTCGGTCCACGAGCTGGAAGAGGAGCTGCGCCGTGCTCAGCACGCCGGAGATGAACGGGCCCGTCAGCAGGCCGAAGAGGCGCTCGAGGCCCGACGGGCCTGGCGGGAGATCGTCGCACGCAGTTCCTAAACCTCGGCACGGCCGTGGCTATCGGATCTCCACGTATGCGGATCACAGATACATTACAATCGACCTCGACGTCCGATGAGGGAGTTCGACAGAACGGACGTCGTGGAGCGAGGGTCTGCGGGCCTGAGCTTTCCGTCCGGCAGTCGAGCACCAGTGAGGATCCGCGTGAGCGATGAGAAGCACCCGGAGGCGCAGCCCGGCTCCGGCGACCGATGGCATGAGGGCGATGAGTCCCCCCATGCCTCGGACCCAGCTCATCCGGTGGAGTCCGCCGGTCCCCTCGAGGAGGAGGCCGGTGTGGATGACCTCCTCTACGAGGACCATCCCGCCCACGATGAGGACTACATCGAGCACGATGAGGACGGCGCGGCGCTGCTGATCTCCTCCTCCACATACGGCCGGGGCTATCAGACGGTCACGCCCATGGAGGGCGGGGCCACTCGGGCGATCCTGCACCGCAGGCGTCGCCGTCGACGTCGCCGCACGCTCGGTGTGGCTGCTGTGCTCGGCGGCCTGGCGCTGATGCTGGTCATCCTCGTCGTGGTGGTGAACTCCCTCTTCGGCGGGATGTTCGGCGGTCCCGAGGACTACGACACCCAGGCCGGTGATGATGTGACCTTCACCGTCGAGGGCGGCGAGGGCTGGGACGCGGTGGCCTCGCGCCTGGAGGATCAGGGCATCATCGCCAGCTCCGAGGCGTTCATCAACGCCATTCAGGAGTCTGAGGACTTGGGAACTCTGCAGTCCGGGGAGTATCAGCTGCGCGAGGAGATGCCGGCCGAGGACGCCCTGGCCGCGATCGTGCCGGACCGTGAGGCCCAGCACTATGTGGCGATCAACGTCGGCAGTCGGCTCGACGCCGCCCTGGAGAACATCTCCGAGGCCACCGGCATCGATCAGCAGGAGCTCGACGACGCCGCCGAGGACCCCACCCAGTACGGTCTGCCCGAGGAGGCACTGAGCCTGGAGGGCTTCCTCGCCGCCGGTGAGTACCGCTTCGATCTCGAGGCCGAGCCTGAGGACATCCTCCAAGAGATGGTGGATCGGACCTTCGAGCGCCTCGAGGACGACGGCGTGACGGAGACTGACGAGCAGTTCGAGCGGATCATCATCGCCTCGCTGCTCACCGCCGAGGCGCTGCCGGACGACTACCGGACCGTCGCCGGGATCATTGAGAACCGGCTGAACCCGGAGAACGACGAGACCGACGGGCTGCTGCAGATCGACGCGACCGTGATCTACGGGCTGGGCCAGCAGAGCCTGCAGTTCACCGAGGAAGAGCGTCAGGACGCGGATAACGAGTTCAACACCTACGTCCACGCCGGGCTGCCTCCCGGTCCTATCGAGGCGCCGGCCTCCGAGGCGATCGACGCGGCGGCTGACCCCGAGGACAACGACTACTACTACTGGCTCACCGTGAACATCGAGACCGGTGAGACGAAGTTCGCCGAGGACTACGCCGAACACCAGGTCTACTGGCAGGAGTTCCGCGACTACTGCGCCGACAACCCGGACATCTGCTCCGGAGACGCCGCAGATCAGGCTCCCGACGTCGGTGAGGATGAAGAAGGCGGAGAGGACGAGAGCGAGGAATGAGCCGCCCGGACCTTCGGGCGGCGGTGTGGGGCAGTCCCATCGGCCACTCCCGTTCTCCTCAGCTGCACCGTGCGGCCTATGAGTTTCTCGGCCTTGAAGTCGACTATCGCCGGTACGAGGCGCAGCCTCAGGACATCGACGCAGTGCTCAGCGCACTCGATGCTGAACCGGGGCGATGGCTCGGCTTCTCCGTGACCATGCCGTTGAAGGCGGAGTTCGCCCGGAGGGTGGCGCGACCTTCAGATCGTGTCCAGCGGCTCGGAGCGCTCAACACCGTCGTCTTCGACGCCGAAGGCCGCCCCGACCCTGCCGCGGCAGCCGGGGAGAACACCGACGTCGAGGGCATCATCCGCGCCCTCCGGGAGGCAGATGACCTCTCAGCTCCGCACCGGATGGGGCTGATCGGTGCCGGGGCCACAGCGGCCGCCGGCCTTGAGGCCGCCCGCCAGATGGGCTGCGCCGCCGTCACGGTCTACGCCCGCACGGCCTCCCGCGCGGCACCTCTGCAGGATCTCGCCCGTACCTCAGGCATCGAGCTGGAGGTCCGTGACCTCACTGAGGTCACCACGGACCTGGGGCATCACCGTCTGGACGCCGTAGTCTCCACCCTTCCTCCCGGAGCTGCCGACGGGGTGGCCGCACAGATCCATGAGCTCGCCGCTGGTCTGCCGCTGCTCGATGTGGCCTACGACCCCTGGCCCTCTGCTCTGGCTCTGTCCTGGGAAGAGGCAGGGGGGCAGGTGGTGAACGGGCTGACCATGCTGCTGCACCAGGCGGTGGAGCAGGTGCGCCTGTTCACCCGGTCCACCGAACGCCCGGCAGAGTCTCTCAGCGAGGACGAGCACACCGCGATGGTGGATGCCATGCGTGCTGCCATCGGGCTGTCGCGCTGCTAAGCGGGAGCCTGATGGAGTCCGAGCTGGAGCCCGAGTGAGGTCCTGTGTGAGAGCCTGAGCGCTGAGGCTTCGAAGCGCGTGTGCTGTGCCCTGCGTGGCATGATGGTAGCCATGTTGCGCTGGCTCACCTCCGGAGAATCCCACGGCCGCAGTCTCGTCGGCATCCTCGAAGGCCTCCCTGCGGGGGTTCCGCTGACCACTGCGGCGGTCCAGTCGCGGTTGGCGCGGCGTCGTCTCGGCTATGGCCGCGGGGCCCGGATGAAGTTCGAGCAGGACCAGGTGACCCTGATCGGTGGTGTGCGTCACGGCCGGACCATCGGTGCTCCGCTGGCAGTGGAGATCGGCAACACCGAATGGCCGAAGTGGGAGAAGGTCATGTCACCGGACCCGGTGGACCCGGCAGAGTTGGAGGGACTGGCCCGCAACGCGCCGCTGACCCGGCCTCGGCCGGGCCACGCCGACTACACCGGGATGCAGAAGTACTGCTTCTCCGAAGCGCGTCCCGTGCTGGAACGCGCCTCGGCCCGAGAGACGGCGACCCGGGTGGCGTTGGGGACGGCGGCTCAGGCCTTCTTGGACGAACTGGGCATCGGCACGGTCTCGCATACCGTGGCCGTGGGCACCGTGGCGGTGCCCGACACCGCTGCTGTGCCGGGTGTCGAGGAGATCGACCGGCTCGATGCTGACCCGCTGCGCTGTGCTGATGTGCAGACCTCGGAGAGGATGCGCGCGGCCGTCGATGAGGCCCATAAGGCAGGGGAGACCCTGGGCGGCGTCGTCGAAGTCGTCGTCGAGGGCCTGCCCCCGGGGTTGGGCTCCTACGTCCACTGGGACCGACGGCTGGACTCTCGGCTGGCCGGGGCGCTGATGGGGATCCAGGCGATCAAAGGCGTCGAGGTCGGCGATGGGTTCCGCACCGCCGGTCGGCCCGGCTCTGAGGCCCATGATGAGATCGTCCGCGACGGCGACGGTATCCGCCGCGTGACCGATCGCGCCGGTGGGATCGAAGGCGGGATGAGCATCGGCTCCGTGCTGAGGGTCCGGGCTGCGATGAAGCCCATCGCCACGGTGCCCCGTGCGCTGCGCACTGTGGACACCTCCACCGGGGAGGAGACCACTGCGCATCATCAGCGCTCCGACGTCTGTGCGGTGCCAGCGGCAGGAGTGGTGGCTGAGGCGATGGTCTCGTTGGTGATCGCCGATGCCGTGCTCGAGAAGTTCGGCGGAGACAGTGTGGATCAGGTGCGCCGACACCTCGAGGTCTACCGGGCCGGACTGCCGGCACTCGGTGCGGCACAGGGACCGGCCGGTGGAGACGGCGATCCTGTGCAGGCACCGGCCGGTTTCGACTCCTGAGCCCAGGTGTTCGCGACGTTGAGCCAGACGTGAGCAAGATTTGGGCCAGACGCGAGCCGGACGTGAGCAAGACTTGGGCCAGACCACGGAAGGACTGACCATGGACGAGGAAGCCAGACGCATCGACGCGGTACCGGGGCCCGAACACGAGGCCGACGACGACGGCTTCGAAGGTCGCAACATCGTGCTCATCGGCCCGATGGGCTCGGGGAAATCCACGGTGGGATCAGCGCTGGCCCGCCGTTTGGGCCGTCCTCACGTCGACAGCGACCAGTTCTTCGTCGCCCGGCACGGCGCCATCCCGGAGTATTTCCTTGCCCACGGGGAGGCGGCCTTCCGAGCCGAGGAGGAACGCGTCGTCGCCGATCTCCTCGACTCTCCGCGCCCCTCTGTGGTGAGTCTCGGCGGTGGGGCGGTGCTCTCTGCGGCGACTCGTGGGCTGCTGCGCGGGCACCTGGTGGTGATGTTGGACATGTCTTTGGAGCAGGCGCATCGTCGGATCGGCGACGGCAGCACCCGCCCGGTGCTCGGGGAGCATCCCATGCAGCGTTGGGCCGAGGTCTATGCCGAGCGCGAGCCTCTCTACCGCGGTGCCGCCGACGTCGTCATCGACTCTGCCGATGCGACCGTGCCGCAGCGAGCAGTTACCATCGTGGAGGCGCTGCGTGTGCACCTGCGCACGGCGACGCCTCCGACCAGACCCCATCAGGAAGCATCAGAGCTATGAGCCATCAGGCGGCAGAAGAACCTTCCCCCGAGGGGGCGCCGACTCCATCGAGTCAGCAGGCGGCCGCGGTTTCGGAGCCGACCCGTCTCACCGTGGGCACCGGCACCGGCGAAGGCGGCGAACAGCTGGGCTATGACGTGCTGGTGGGCAACGGCCTGCTGGCCCGCCTGCCGGAGATGATCGGCCCCCGCGCGGAACGTGTCCTGGTGATCCACCCCCGGGCGCTGCGGGCCACCGGTGACGTGGTGCGCGAAGACCTCGAAAATGCCGGCTACCGTGCGGTGGTCGCTGAGATCCCGGACGCCGAAGAGGGCAAGCACATCCAGGTGGCGGCCTTCTGCTGGCAGGTGTTGGGGCAGAACGGCTTCACCCGCAGTGACGCAGTGGTCTCCGTTGGCGGCGGTGCGGTCACCGACGCCGCCGGCTTCGTCGCCGCCACCTGGCTGCGCGGAGTGCGTGTGGTGCATATGCCCACCACGCTGCTGGGCATGGTCGATGCCGCGGTCGGCGGGAAGACGGGGATCAACACCGCCGAAGGCAAGAACCTCGTCGGGGCCTTCCATCAGCCTACCGGTGTGCTGGCCGATCTGGACACGCTGCTCACTCTGCCGCGCAATGAGCTGGTCGCCGGACTTGCCGAAGTCGTGAAATGCGGGTTCATCGCCGATGAGCGCATCCTGGAGATCATCGAGGAGGCGCCGGACCAGGCCCAGAACCCGCATTCACCGCGGCTGCGCGAACTCATCGAGCGGGCCATCGCGGTGAAGGCTCGGGTCGTCAGCGGTGATCCGCAGGAATCGGGTGCCCGGGAGGCGCTGAACTACGGCCATACCCTGGCCCACGCCATCGAATTGGCCGAACGCTACCAGTGGCGCCACGGCGCAGCCGTCTCCGTGGGGATGGTATTCGCCGCCGAACTGGCACGCAGCATGGGCCGCCTCGACGACGCGACCGCGGACCGCCACCTGATGATCCTCTCGGCGCTCGGGTTGCCGACCACCTACCGCGACGACCGCTGGAACCAGCTCTTGGAGGGCATCCGCCGGGATAAGAAGAACCGCGGGGATCAGCTGCGCTTCGTCCTGCTCTCCGGTCTCGGGCAGCCCACCACAGTGGAGATCCCCGACGCCTCGATCCTCTATGCCACCTACCAGGAGATCGCGGCGGCACCGGAGACCGGCGCCATCCAGCTCTGAGTCCGCTGGCCCCGCAGAGCCGGTGTTGCGCAGAGCCGGTGCCGCAGAGAGCTGGTGCCGTACAGAGCTGGTACCGTGCAGAGCTTGTGCCGCACAGACGGTAGACTAGGCCGTCGGCGCGGGGCCTGAGGCACCCGCATCACCGCATTGAGACCGCACGACGAAGGACGCAGCCTGTGGCCACCTCGAACGACATCAAGAACGGATCGGTCCTGAAACTGGAGGGCCAGCTCTGGAACACCCTGGAGTTCCAGCACGTCAAGCCCGGTAAGGGCGGAGCGTTCATCCGCACCAAGCTGCGCAATCTGACCTCCGGCAAGGTGGTCGACAAGACCTTCAATGCCGGGGCGAAGGTGGAGCTGGCCACTGTGGACCGTTCCAACTACCAGTTCCTCTACACCGACGGCGACGACTTCGTCTTCATGGACCTGCGCGACTACGACCAGATCACCGTGCCCGGCGCCGTCGTCGGCGATGCCGCGAACTTCCTGCTGGAGAGCAACGAGGTCTCCATCGCGCTGCATGAGGGTACCCCGCTGTACTTGGAGATGCAGCCGTCAGTGGTGCTGGAGATCACCTACACAGAGCCCGGCCTGCAGGGCGACCGGTCATCGGCCGGGACCAAGCCCGCTACGCTGGAGACCGGCCATGAGATCCAGGTGCCGCTGTTCGTCGAGCAGGGCACCAAAGTCAAGGTGGACACCCGCTCCTCTGAGTATCTCGGCCGCGTCACCGACTGAGCTGGGAGAGACGAGAACACGTGGCCAGACTCAGCAAAGCACGCGGCCGTGCCCTGGAGATCCTCTTCGAGGCCGAGCAGCGTGACGCCGACCCTCTCGACGTGCTTCGGCTGCGGCGTGAACGCGCCGAACTCGTCGTCGACGACTATGTCCTCGACATCCTGCGCGGTGTGACGGCGCACCGCGAGGAGATCGACGAGCTGCTGGAGACTTACGCGCGCGGGTGGACCCTGGCCCGGATGCCGCGGGTGGATCTGATGGCGCTGCGGATCGGCGCCTGGGAGCTGCTGCACAACGATGACGTCCCCGACGCCGTCGCCGTCGCCGAGGCGGTGGCCCTGGTGCGCCGGATGTCCACGGAGGAGTCCCCGGTCTTCGTCAACGGTCTGCTGGGGCGGCTCCAGAAGCTCAAGCCCACGCTGACCGACTGAGATGGTTAGGCTGAGGCCGCTAAACTGAGACGTCTAGACTGAGACCGCTAAACTCAGGGTGGCGGATGCTCAGCCCTGCCGAGGCCATCTTCGGCTCATGGCATCGCGCTTGTTCATACGTTCTCCTTTTAACATCGTCCTGTGAGGCGAGGAAGGGGGCCCGATGGCGACAGGATCGCCTCAGACCTCGACGGTCATGTCAGCTGCTGATATAGACCGTGCGCTCACGCGCATCGCCCATGAGCTCGTCGAGGCTCAGCGCGGCGTCGATGAACTCATCCTGCTGGGCATCCCCAGCCGCGGGGTACCCCTCGCCCAGGCCCTCAGCGAACGGCTCAGCCGCATCGACCCCGCCTTCGACCCCGACTCCTGCCTGGGCTCGCTGGACATCACGATGTACCGGGACGATCTGGGCAGCCGCGCCGCCCGAGTGCCGGAGCCCACGCGGGTGCCGGCACGCGGCGTGGACGACGCCGTCGTGGTGCTCGTCGATGACGTCCTGTACTCCGGGCGGACAGTGCGTGCCGCCCTCGACGCCCTCTCCGACCTCGGACGTCCCCGGGCGGTGCGCTTGGCCGTCTTGGTCGACCGCGGCCACCGCGAGCTGCCGATTCGCGCCGATCACGTGGGGAAGAACCTGCCCACCTCGCGCAGCGAACGCGTCACAGTGCGGCTGAGCGCCGTCGACGGCGTCGCCGAGGCGGAACAGTCCGTGGTCATCGATCGGGCTGCGGCTGCGGAGGAGGACTCATGAGGCACCTGCTCTCCACTGCGGAGCTCTCCCGCAGCGAGGCCTTACAGATCCTCGACACCGCAGAAGAGATGTCCGCAGTCTCCGGCCGCCAGGTCAAGAAGCTGCCCACCCTGCGCGGACGCACGGTGGTCAACCTGTTCTACGAGGACTCCACCCGCACCCGCATCTCCTTCGAAGCCGCGGCCAAGCGACTCTCGGCCGATGTGATGAACTTTGCCGCCAAGGGCTCCTCCGTCTCCAAGGGCGAATCGCTGAAGGACACTGTGCAGACCTTGGAGGCCATCGGCGCCGATGCGGTGGTCATGCGGCACTGGGCCTCCGGTGCCGCCTCCCGGCTCGCCGCCTCCGGGTGGACCGACTGCGCAGTGATCAACGCCGGCGACGGCACCCATGAACACCCCACTCAGGCGCTGCTCGATGCCCTCACCCTGCGCCGGTCTGTGGCGCAGCGCGAGGGACGCGATGCCCGCGGACTGGATCTGACCGGCCTGCGGCTGCTCATCGTCGGTGACATCCTGCATTCGAGGGTGGCCCGCTCCAATGTGTGGCTGCTGACCGCTCTCGGCGCGCAGGTCGGCCTCGTCGCCCCGCCGACGCTGCTGCCGCACACTGTCGAGACCTGGCCGGTCCAGGTCCATTACGACTTCGATGAGGCCCTGGCCACCGGTCCCGATGCGGTGATGATGCTGCGGGTGCAGGCTGAACGCATGGGCGGGGCGTTCTTCCCCTCCGCGGCCGAGTACACCCGCCGCTGGGGGCTCACCGATGAGCGGCTGGCCAGCTATCTGCGGCAGGTCGGTGCACCGACGATCCTGCACCCCGGGCCGATGAACCGCGGAGTGGAGATCTCCTCGGCTGCGGCCGATTCGCCGCACACCCGCGCCTTGGATCAGGTGGCCCACGGTGTGTCGGTCAGGATGGCGGTGCTGCACCTGCTGCTCAGCGGCGCACCCGATTCGCCGCCGCACCATCTGCGTGATTCTGCATCGACTGAGGGGAGTCCCCGATGACACGTCAGCCCATTCTCATCACCGGTGCCGCGCCCTACGGGGAAGAGACGCAGGACGTGCTCCTCGCCGAGGGACGGGTCCTTGCCGTCGGTGAGGAGGCCGCCGGCCGTGCCGAGCAGTATGAGGCGGCCAGAGAAGATCCTCTGCGCATCGACGGCACCGGCTGTGTGCTGCTGCCGGGCCTGGTGGATATGCACACCCACCTGCGCGAGCCCGGGCGCGAGGATGCTGAGACGGTGGAGACCGGCAGCAGGGCCGCCGCCCGTGGCGGATTCACCGCTGTCCACGCGATGGCAAACTCCTCGCCGACGGCTGATTCGGCCGGAGTCGTCGAGCAGGTCCACCGGCTGGGCCTGGAGTCCGGGTGGACCGAGGTCTACCCCGTCGGTGCGGTGACCGTCGGGCTGGCCGGAGAAGAGCTCGCCGAGTTGGGCGCGATGGCGGAGTCCTCCGCGCAGGTGCGGATGTTCTCCGATGACGGGATGTGCGTACACAACCCGGTGCTGATGCGCCGGGCCCTGGAGTATGTCAAAGCCTTCGACGGGATCGTCGCCCAGCACGCGCAGGAGCCCCTGCTCACTGAGGGCGCACAGATGAACGAAGGCGCGGTCTCCGCGGTGCTCGGTCTCCCGGGATGGCCAGCGGTGGCCGAGGAGGCGATCATCGCCCGTGATGTCCTGCTCGCTGAGCACGTCGGCTCGCGGCTGCACATCTGTCACGTCTCCACCCGGGGATCGGTGGACATCATCCGCTGGGCCAAGCAGCGCGGCGTCGAGGTCACCGCCGAAGTCACACCGCACCACCTGCTGCTCACCGATGAGCTGGTGCGCAGCTACGATCCGGTCTATAAGGTCAACCCGCCGCTGCGCACCGATCAGGACGTCCATGCCCTGCGTGAGGCGTTGGCCGACGGCACGATCGACGTGATCGGCACTGACCATGCACCCCACCCTGTGGAGGCCAAAGAGTGCGAGTGGTCGCGCGCGGCGATGGGGATGACCGGACTGGAGACCGCATTGTCAGTGGTCCAGCACACGATGGTCGAGACCGGTCTGATCGACTGGCGACGGGTGGCGGAGGTCACCTCTGAGCGCCCGGCAGAGATCTGCCGGCATCATCACCAGGGACGGCCCATCGCCGCGGGCGAACCCGCTCACCTGGTGCTGGTGGACCCGCAGGTGCGCCGCATCGTCGACCCCGATACCCACGCTTCCAAAGGTCGCAATTCCCCGTTCGCCGGCACAGAGCTGCCCGGCGCGGTGCGGGCCACCATCCTCGATGGCCAGGCCGTCGTCCTCGATGGAGAGCTGCGTGAATCGCTGACCGGCAGAACGGCGGTGCGATGACAGAACAGACCCAGACGTATCTGACCTACCTGTGGGTGGCCCTGGCGATCATCCTGCTGGCCGGGCTGCTGCTGTGGTGGGGGTGGCGCGGACGCCGCCGTCGGCAGTCCGCGATCCCGGCGCCGCAAGAGATCCCCGCACCGCTGCTGGATCAGGAACCGCTCGTCGGGGCGGAGGGGATGGTCGTCGGCACAGTGCACGCCGGTGATCACCTGGATCGGGTGGCCGTCCACGGGCTCGGGCTGCGCAGCCACGGGCGCCTGGAAGTGCACACGCAGGGGGTGGCGGTGCTGCGCGCCGGTGCGGAGAACTACCTCATTCCTGTTCAGAGCCTGACCCACGTGCGCACCGACCGCGGTGTGGTGGGCAAATTCGTGGAGTCTGACGGTGTGGTCATCATCGGATGGCGCCTCGGTCAGACCGAGGTGGAGACCGCGTTCAGGCCCCGCTACGCCCGTTCTCATCAGCCGCTGCTGGAGCAGCTGGAGACTCTCATCGACCAGGAGGCGAGTACGCCGTGAAGGAGACTGTGATCAGTCCGGAGAAGCCCAGTGCAGACACGACCACCCCAGAGAGCCCGGCCCTGCTGATCCTCGAGGACGGCACCGTCCATGAGGGGCTGGCCTATGGCGCGCTCGGCGCGCGGCTGGGGGAGGCTGTCTTCTCCACCGGGATGACCGGATACCAGGAGACCCTGACCGACCCCTCCTACGCCCGGCAGATCGTGGTGCAGACGGCACCGCATATCGGCAACACCGGCGTCAACGACGACGACCCGGAGTCCCGGCGGATCTGGGTGGCCGGCTACGTGGTCCGCGATGCCGCCCGCCGCCCCTCGAACTGGCGCGCGGTCCGCAGCCTGGATGAGGAGCTCATCGCCCAGGACATCGTCGGCATCCGGGAGGTCGACACCCGTGCGATCACCCGGGCCCTGCGCACCGGCGGGTCCATGAAGGCCGGGATCTTCTCGGGAGCCGAGGCTCAACGCCCGCTCGCGGAGCTGGTGGCAGAAGTCCGCCAGCAGCCCTCGATGAAGGGAGCGAGTCTGGCTGAGGAGGTCAGCACTACAGAGCCCTATGTCATCGAGCCGGGCGATCACGGCTGGCACGCCGCCCCGGTGGGGGAGATCGCCGCCATCGACCTCGGGATCAAGACGATGACGCCGGTGCGGATGGCCGAACGGGGTCTGCGAGTCCATGTGCTGCCCGCCAGCACAGGCTTCGAAGAGATCCGTCGACTCGCCCCGGACGGGGTGTTCCTCTCCAACGGTCCCGGTGACCCGGCGACCGCCGCCTCTCAGGTCGCTCTGCTGCGCGAGGTCCTCGACACCGGCATACCGTTCTTCGGCATCTGCTTCGGCAACCAGATCCTCGGCCGCGCCCTGGGCTTCGACACGTATAAGCTGCCCTTCGGCCACCGGGGGATCAACCAGCCGGTGATGGACCATGCCACCGGCACGGTGGAGATCACCTCACAGAACCACGGGTTCGCCGTCGACGCTCCGGTGGGGGAGACGGTGACCGCACCTGAGTCGCGCTTCGGACGGGTCCAGGTCAGCCACTCCAGCCTCAACGACGGTGTCGTCGAGGGTCTGCGGTGCCTCGATATTCCGGCCTTCTCCGTGCAATACCACCCGGAGGCCGCCGCCGGACCTCACGATTCCGCGTATCTCTTCGACCGTTTCGTCGATATGATCACGGCCGGCTCCGCACCGGCCGAGACCACCACAGGAGGGACCACCACCGATGCCTAAGCGTTCCGACATCGACTCCGTGCTGGTGATCGGCTCCGGTCCGATCGTCATCGGGCAGGCCGCCGAGTTCGACTACTCCGGCACCCAGGCGCTGCGCGTGCTCAAAGAAGAGGGCATCCGCGTGATCCTGGTCAACTCCAATCCGGCCACGATCATGACCGATCCCGAGTTCGCCGACGCCACCTACGTCGAACCGATCAGCCCCGAGGTGGTGGCGAAGATCATCGAGGCTGAGCGCCCCGATGCCGTGCTGCCCACCCTCGGCGGGCAGACCGCGCTGAACACCGCCATCGCCCTGGACAAGGCCGGGGTGCTGGAGGAGTACGGCGTCGAGCTGATCGGCGCCAACATCGCCGCCATCGAGCTCGGCGAGGACCGGGAGAAGTTCAAAGGGGTGGTGGAACGCTCGGGTGCGGAGTCCGCCCGCTCGCGCATCGTGCACTCGATGGACGAGGCGCTCGAGGCCGCCGAGGATCTGGGGTACCCGCTGGTGGTCCGGCCCTCCTACACCATGGGCGGCCTGGGTTCCGGTATGGCCTATGACGAGGCGGACCTGCACCGGATCGCCGGCGCCGGGCTGCAGTACAGCCCGACCACTGAGGTGCTCCTCGAGGAGTCGATCCTCGGCTGGAAGGAGTACGAACTGGAGATGATGCGCGACGCCAACGACAACGTCGTCGTCGTCTGCTCCATCGAGAACCTGGACCCAGTCGGGGTTCACACCGGTGATTCCATCACCGTGGCACCGGCGCTGACCCTCACCGACCGCGAGTATCAGCGGCTGCGTGACATCTCCATCAACGTGATCCGTGAAGTGGGTGTGGACACCGGTGGCTGCAACATCCAGTTCGCGGTTGACCCGCAGAGCGGCCGTGTGGTGGTCATCGAGATGAACCCGCGGGTCTCGCGGTCCTCGGCGCTGGCCTCGAAGGCCACCGGTTTCGCCATCGCCAAGATCGCCACCAAGCTGGCCGTGGGCTACACCCTGGACGAGATTCCCAACGATATCACCCGGAAGACCCCGGCCAGCTTCGAGCCGACTCTGGACTACGTCGTCGTCAAAGTGCCGCGCTTCGCCTTCGAGAAGTTCCCGGCGGCCGACCCCACGCTGACCACCACGATGAAGTCCGTGGGAGAGGCCATGGCCATCGGACGCAGCTTCACCGAGGCGCTGCAGAAGGCCCAACGCTCCCTGGAACAGCGCGGCAGCGAGTTCTCCTTCGACGTCGCCGACGACGGCGAGCTCAGCGAACTGCTCGAGGCGATGGCCACCCCCACCACTGAGCGGATCCACCAGGTGCAGCGTGCCCTGCTCTCCGGCGCGGACCCGGAGCAGATCTACGCCATCACCGGGATCGACCCGTGGTTCCTCGATCAGATCCAGCTGATCAATGACATCGCCACGGCGGTGCGTGACGCCCCGGAGCTGAGCGTTCCGGTGCTGCGGCGGGCCAAGCGGCACGGCTTCTCCGATGAGCAGATCGGCTCGCTGCGGCATATGTCTGCCGACGTCGTCCGCGGAGTGCGCCACGCCCTGGGCGTGCGGCCGGTGTATAAGACCGTGGACACCTGTGCTGCGGAGTTCGAGGCCTATACGCCGTACCACTACTCGGCCTATGATCGGGAGGATGAGATCGCCGCCCATGACCGGCCCTCGGTGATCATCCTCGGTTCCGGGCCCAACCGGATCGGTCAGGGCATCGAGTTCGACTACTCCTGCGTCCACGCGACTATGGCGCTGCGGGCGGCCGGTTATGACACGGTCATGATCAACTGCAACCCGGAGACGGTCTCCACCGACTACGACATCTCCACCCGGTTGTACTTCGAACCGCTGACTCTCGAAGACGTGCTGGAGGTCATCGCCGCCGAGCAGCGCACCGGGGGAGTCCACGGCGTCTTCGTCCAGCTCGGCGGGCAGACTCCGCTGAAGCTGGCCCAGCAGTTGGCCGATGCCGGTGTACCCATCCTGGGCACCTCGCCGGAGGCGATCGATCACGCCGAGCACCGCGGAGCCTTCGACCAGGTGCTGCGCCGCTCAGGACTCATCGCCCCGAAGAACGGCACTGCGGTGAGCTTCGAGGAGGCCCAGCGGGTGGCCGAGTCCATCGGCTTCCCCGTGCTGGTCCGCCCGTCCTACGTCTTGGGCGGCCGGGGCATGGAGATCGTCTATGACCTCGACGGTCTGCGCCGGTATATCGCCAACGCCACCGAAGTCACCCCTGAGCATCCGGTGCTGGTCGACCGATTCCTCGAAGATGCGATCGAGGTCGACGTCGATGCCCTGTATGACGGCGAGCAGCTCTACATGGGCGGGATCATGGAGCACATCGAGGAGGCCGGGATCCATTCCGGTGACTCGGCCTGCGTGCTGCCGCCGATCACTCTGGGCCCCGATGTGGTCGAGCGCGTCCGTGAGGCCACGGCCGCCATCGCCGAAGGCGTCGGAGTGCGCGGACTGATCAATATCCAGTTCGCTGTGGCCTCCGATGTCCTCTATGTCATCGAGGCGAATCCGCGGGCTTCGCGGACTGTGCCTTTCGTGTCCAAGGCCACCGGTGTCCAATTGGCCAAGGCCGCGGCACTGATCGGCACCGGCGCCTCGATCGCTGCGCTGCGCGCCGGCTCCGGCCATGAGCTCGCCGGAGTTCTGCCGGCCGCCGGCGACGGCTCCCACCTCTCCGCCGAGGCTCCCGTGGCGGTGAAGGAGGCGGTGCTGCCGTTCAGCCGGTTCCGGACGCCTCAGGGCCGTGTGGTCGACTCGCTGCTGGGCCCGGAGATGCGTTCCACCGGTGAGGTGATGGGCATCGACCGGCATTTCGACACCGCCTTCGCGAAGTCTCAGCTGGCCGGCAGCAACCCGCTGCCCACCTCGGGCCGGGTATTCGTCTCCGTGGCGAACCGGGATAAGCGGGCGATCATCATGCCGGTGAAGCGTCTGGCTGACCTCGGCTTCGAGATCATCTCCACCGGCGGGACCGCTGATGTGCTGCGCCGCAATGATGTCGAGACCTCTGTGGTGAGTAAGATCGCCGAGGCTCCGGGGCAGGGGGAGACCATCCTCGACTACGTCGAGTCCGGGCGGATCGATCTGATCATCAACACCCCCTCCGGCGGAGACGCCCGCAGTGACGGCTACGAGATCCGCGCGGCGGCGACGTCGATGGGCACCCCGGTGATCACCACAGTGGCTGAGTTCAATGTGGCGGTGCAGGCCATCGACGCGCTGCGGCAGTTCAGCTGGTCGGTCACCCCGCTGCAGCGCCACGCCCAGCGGCTGGCCTGAGAGTCTGAGAGGTCATGATGTCCCCCCACACGACTGCCACGGTGAGTCCCCGTGTCCATCCCTTCGGTGTCCGTCCCTTCGGCGAGCGTCTGGAGGAGGCGTTGGACCGCCGTGGTCCGCTCTGCGTAGGCATCGACCCCCATCCTCAGCTGCTGCGGAGCTGGGGGCTGCCGCTCGATGAGCGGGGCCTGCTGGAGTTCGGACGGCGCGTGATCGACGCGGCCGCGGGGCGCGTCGCAGTGATCAAACCACAGGTGGCCTTCTTCGAGCAGTACGGCCCCGGTGGCCTGGAATCGCTGGCGGAGATCATCAGCCTCGCCCGGGCCTCGGAGCTGCTGGTGATCGCCGATGCCAAGCGCGGAGATATCGGCACGACGATGGCCGGATACGCCGACGCGTGGTTGGGCGCGGATGCGCCGTGGCCTGCGGACGCACTGACGGTCAGCCCCTATCTGGGGTTCGGTGCGCTGCAGCCGGCCGTCGAGACGGCGCAGGCCCGGGGTGCCGGATTGTTCGTCCTCGCACTGACGTCGAACCCTGAAGGGGCTCAGGTGCAGCTCGCCGAGACCCAGGCCGGTGGCAGGGTGGCGGAGGAGATCGTCCGCGCCGCCGCCACCGCCCTGCCCAGTGCCACCGGTGCGTTGGGTTCGGTGGGGCTGGTGGTCGGTGCGACCACTGCCGCGCTGGCAGCGGAGCACGGCATCGACCTCACAGTCGGGCGAGTACCGCTGCTGGCTCCGGGGTTCGGTGCCCAGGGGGCCTCCTCGCAGGATCTGCGGCAGGGGTTCGGTCCGGCGAGCCGTCAGGTGCTGGTGAACTCCTCCCGGCAGATCCTCCAGGTGGGTCCTGAGGTTACGGAGCTGAGTGAGGCCATCGAATCGACACGCCGAGATCTCGCCTCTTTCAGGTGATGTGCGGCTGCTGAAAAACAAGCTCCCAGCATGTGACCTGGAGATATCCGGAAGCCTGGGAGCATGCGGCGCAGACTGTGGTGACACTATGTGAGATGCGCATTACCGATGATTGCGCGCCGGGTTTCAACGGGCTATCTTTTGGCACAGAGAAGTCGATTGGAGGGCGGGCGCGCCGGAACGACGGATTTCGGAGGCGTGAAGCCCGTATGAGGAGGATTCCGTGGCATTGCGGGAGCTGAGCAAGGAAGAACGCGACACTGCACGCCAGAAGGCTCTTGCCGCACGCCTTGAACGCGCCAGCGTGAAAGAGGAGTTCGGTGCGGGCCGATTGAGCTTTGAAGATGTCCTGAGCCGGGCTGAGACCTCAGAGGCTGTGGCCCGCCTGCGCACTGTGGAGCTGCTCGAGGCCCTGCCCGGTGTCGGCAAGGTCACCGCGGCCAAGACGCTGGAGTCGCTGGGGATCTCAGAGAGCCGACGCATCGGGGGCCTGGGGATCAAACAGCGCGCGGCGCTGGGTGAGCACCTGCGTCACGGCTGAGCTCAGGCGGCAGAAGACACAGCAGCGGTGCCGTTCATCAGTAGGATGGACGGCACCGCTGCTGTGTCGGACGCCGTCGGATACCGTCGGACGCTGTCGCGTCATAGCAGGAGGAACGGCGTGAGGAACGGGCAGAGCAGGTGACCAGCAGGAGGATTGATGACGCACACTGAACCGGACCGGCCGCGGGTGACAGTGCTGGCCGGGCCCACCTCAGTGGGGAAATCCACGTTGAGCCGGCACATCCGCCAGCACTATCCCGAGGTGTTCTTCTCGGTCTCCGCGACCACCCGCGATCCCCGCCCCGGAGAAGCCGACGGGGCCGACTACCACTTCCTCACCCCGGAGCAGTTCGACCGGCTCATCGAGGACCAGGCCTTTCTGGAGTGGGCGACGGTCCACGGCCGGCATCGTTATGGGACCTTGCGCTCCACCGTCCTCGATGCGGTGGAGGCCGGGCGCCGAGTGCTGCTGGAGATCGACCTGCAGGGTGCTCGGCAGGTCCGGGAGACGATGCCGGAGGCTCAGTTCGTGTTTCTGGCGCCGCCGTCCTGGGATGAACTCGTCGGACGGCTGATCGGTCGCGGGACGGAGTCGGCCGAGGAACAGCACTGTCGGCTCGAAACAGCTAAGATGGAACTCGCGGCAGAATCCGAGTTCGACGTCACCGTGGTGAACGACGAGCTGGAACGTGCCGCATATGAACTTGTTGCTCTCATCGGGGCGGAACCCGCCGGAGAGTGACGTCCCGGGCGAGGATGGTCATCCCGACGGCCCGGGAGAGATGACATGACACCCAGCTGACGCCCAGGGCGTCGAGTAAGGACGGATCTTCCGTGACCGACCAGCACGCAGGCATCATCGACCCGCCCATCGACGAGCTGATGGACAAGAGCGACTCCAAGTACGCCATGGTCCTCTTCGCCGCAAAGCGCGCCCGCCAGATCAATGCCTACTACGCCCAGCTGCACGAGGGCCTCTTCGAGTATGTCGGCCCCCTGGTGGACACCAAGCTCAATGAGAAGCCGCTGTCCATCGCGCTGCGTGAGATCAACGATGACCTGCTGGTGAACCACCCGGCAGAGAACCCGGCCTCCTGAGCCGGTCCGGGCACGGACACCGCAAGATGCGCATCGTCCTGGGAGTCAGCGGCGGGATCGCCGCCTATAAGGCGGTCCATCTGCTGCGGCTGCTGCGCGAGCAGGGCCATCAGGTTGATGTGGTGCCCACGGCGGCCTCCTTGGAGTTCGTCGGAGCCGCCACCTGGGAAGCGATCAGCTCCCGTCCCGTCACCACCGGAGTGTTCTCCCGGGTGGATGAGGTGCGCCATGTGCGGCTGGGCCAGCAGGCGGACCTCGTCGTCGTGGCCCCGGCCACAGCGGACCTCTTAGCACGAGTGCGAGCTGGGCGGGCCGATGACCTGTTGACCTCCACCCTGCTGGCCACGCAGGCTCCGGTGATCCTGGTGCCTGCCATGCACACCGAGATGTGGGGTAATCCGGCCACAGCGGAGAACGTCGAGGTGCTGCGCGCCCGCGGCATCGAGGTAATGGAACCGGCCTCTGGTCGGCTCACCGGTACGGACTCCGGTCCGGGCCGGCTGCCCGAGCCCGAGGACATCCACCGGCACCTGCAGGCCTTCCTCGCCGACCCGGCGCCGATGTCGCCTGCTGGGGCCTCTGAGCCGGCTGATCACCCCGTACATGATGAGCCCCTGCGGGGCCGTCGTGTGGTCGTCACCGCCGGAGGCACCCGCGAGGCGCTCGATCCGGTGCGGTTCCTCGGTAACCGCTCCTCGGGGCGGCAGGGGATCGCCCTCGCCCGCGCCGCACGGCAGGCCGGGGCCGATGTCCATCTGATCCTGGGCACCCTGGAGACGGAGCCGCCGGCCTCCGATGAGGGCATCTCGCTCGAGCACATCGAGTCGGCTCAGCAGCTGGGCGCCGCTGTGGCCGAGGCGAGTGCTGAATGCGACATGCTCATCATGGCCGCCGCCGTCGCGGACTTCCGGCCGCTGACCGTGGGCGAATCGAAGATCAAGAAGACCGATGACGGGCAGGATCCCACGATCACCCTGACCCGCAATCCCGACATCCTCGCCGAGACCGTGGCGGCACGCAGCCGCACCGGCAAGGGACCGACGGTGATCGTCGGCTTCGCCGCAGAGACCGGCGACGCCGAGCATGACCCCGTGGATTTGGCCGGGCAGAAGCTGCAGCGCAAGGGCTGTGATCTGCTCGTGCTCAACCAGGTCGGCACCGACCTGGTCTTCGGCCGTGAGGACACTGAAGTGCACATCCTCGCCTCACAGCAGTCCCAGCAGGTGCTGGGAGCGGAACCGCTGACCGTGGCCGGTTCCAAGACCCGTGCCGCCCAGGCCGTCGTGGCCCAGGCGAGTCGGCTGCTCTGACACAGTCCGCCTGCACGGACCTTCAGCGCCTGCCTGCGATCAGCAGCCGATGATGCGTCCCCGTGTGACAGCTGGGTTTCATCGGCCCAGCCGCCGCCTCGGTCGCTGTCGTAGGATGAGCCGGTGACCATCTCGAGCGTTTCCTCAGCTGCCGCCCCCGCACTGCGCCTGTTCTCCTCAGAGTCGGTGACCGTGGGCCACCCGGATAAGATCTGCGACCAGATCTCCGACGCCGTGCTCGACGCCCTGCTCACCGCAGACCCGGACTCGCGGGTGGCCGTAGAGACGCTGACCACCACCGGCCTGGTGCACGTGGCCGGTGAGGTCACCACTTCGGCCTACGTCGAGATCCCGCAGATCGTCCGGCAGACCCTGCTGGACATCGGCTATGACTCCTCGGCCAACGGCTTCGACGGGGCACGCTGCGGGGTCTCCGTCTCCATCGGCCAGCAGTCTCAGGACATCTCTTCCGGGGTCTTCAACTCCTTGGAAGCGCGCGCGGGCGCCACAGATCCCCGTGACGCCCAGGGAGCCGGTGACCAGGGCATCATGTTCGGCTATGCCAGCGATGAGACGGACACGTATATGCCGATGCCCATCGCCCTGGCCCACCGGCTCTCCGCACGGCTGACCGAGACTCGGCAGTCCGGACTCTTGGGGAACCTGCGACCTGACGGTAAGACCCAGGTCACCGTGGGGTACGACGCAGACCGTCCGGTCAGTCTCGATACGGTCGTCGTGTCCTCCCAGCACACTCAGGAGACCACGCAGGAGCAGCTGCGCGAACAGATCTCCACCCACGTCATCGCACCGGTGATCGAGGAATCGGGCCTGGAGATCGGCCGGGCCAATGAGATCATCAACCCCTCGGGTCCGTTCGTCATCGGCGGGCCCGTCGGTGATGCCGGGCTGACCGGTCGCAAGATCATCGTGGACACCTACGGCGGTTTCGCCCGGCACGGTGGGGGTGCCTTCTCCGGGAAGGACCCGTCGAAGGTGGACCGCTCGGCGGCCTATGCGCTGCGGTGGGTGGCCAAGAACGTGGTCGCCGCGGGGTTGGCGCGGCGGGCCGAGATCCAGATCGCCTATGCCATCGGCCGGGCCCGGCCGGTGGGCATCTATGTGGAGACCTTCGGCACCGAGACGGTGGATCCGCAGCGCATCGCCGCCGCGATCGAGGAGATCTTCGATCTTCGGCCGCTCGGCCTCATCGAGGATCTCGACCTCAAACGGCCCATCTACCGGGAGACCTCGAAGAACGGGCACTTCGGTCATGACGGTGAGACGTTCCCCTGGGAGCGGCTGAATCGAGTGGAGCAGCTGCGTTCCTTCTTCGATGCCTGATTCGCCGCAGTTCCCGGAGCCGCCACAGCCGCCAGAGGCACCAGAGGCCGACGACGCAGTCTCCGGGTGCGCCGACGGCGACTCCGCGGAGACCCAGCCCGCGCTGCTCGATGACCTGGCCCCGGCGCCGGCCCCGGCGATGCCTGCGGGCACGGCGGCACGTGATCCGGTGGCCACGGTGCTCCTTGACTCCGCGGTCCCGCATCTGGACCGCCTCTTCGACTACACCGTGCCGGAGGAGCTGGATGCCGCGGTGCGCCCGGGCTGCCGGGTCCGGGTGCTCTTCTCCGGCCGGGAGATCCCCGGTTATGTGATCGACCGGGTCTCGGCTCCGGGGACCCGGTCCCGGCTGAGCCCGCTGCGCAAGGTGGTCTCGGCGGTCTCGGTGCTCTCTCCGGAGATCCTGGCCCTGGCCCAGCAGGTTGCCGCGCGCGGGGCTGGGGTGACCTCGGATGTGCTCCGTGCTGCGGTGCCCACCCGCGCAGCGCGGGTTGAGAAGGAGTTCGAAGGACTCGACGTCCCCACTGTTGAGCTGCGTCCCGAGGAGCCGGGACCGCGGCAGGCCCATCTGGCTCTGAAGTCCTACGGGGAGCACGGCTGGGTGGCGATGGTCGTGGATCGGGTCAGCGCCTGTCTGCAGCACGGCGGTGACGCCGTCGTCGTGGTGCCTGACGGCCGGGACGTCGAGGCCGTGGAGCACGAGCTGGTCCAGCGGCTCGGGCAGGAGGCCGTGGCCCGGCTGAGCGCCGATATGGGCCCGACTCCGCGCTACCGTTCGTTCCTGCGGCTGCGCTATGGCTTGGCGCAGGTGGCAGTGGGCACGCGGTCGGCGATCTTCGCCCCGGTGGTCCGTCCGCGGCTGATCCTGATCCTCGATGATGATGACCCCAGCCACGAGGAGCCGCGCGCCCCCTACCAGCATGTGCGGGAGACCGCGCTGCTGCGGACAGTGGCCTCTGGAGCCGAGCTGGTGCTGCTCTCGACCGCACGCAGTCTTGAGGTGCAGCGGCTCGTCGAGCGCGGTTGGCTCCAGGACCACGCCCCGGAGCGCAGTCTGCGACGAGCGGCCTCGCCGCTGGTCACTGCGACCGCCGATTCGCATCAGACCCAGCAGCACGGGGCGGCGGGCCGAGCCCGGCTTCCGTCGGCGGCATACCGGCAGGCGCGTCAGGGGCTGGAGCGCGGCCCGGTGCTGATCCAGGTGGGACGCGCCGGTTTCGTCCCCGCCGTGGTGTGCGAGCGGTGCCGCAGCCACCAGCGGTGTCCTCAGTGCGCCGGACCGCTGGCGCTGCCGCCGCACCATGTCCAGTCCCGGACGCTGCGCTGCCGGTGGTGCGGGCTGCATCAGCGAGATCACCGGTGTGCGGTCTGTGGGCACGCGGCATTCCGGGCGGGAAGCCGCGGTGCGGACCGCACTGCCCAGGAGCTGGGCCGGGCTTTTCCCTCCGTGCCGGTCATCTCTTCGACCCGGGACCACGCGGTCTCCGAGGTCTCCGACCGGCCGGCTCTGGTGGTGAGCACCCCGGGGGTGGAACCGGTAGCCTCGGGGGGCTATGCGGCGGCGCTGCTGCTCGACGGTGACACACAGCTGATGCGCGAAGGTCTCGATGTTCCGCGCACCGTCTTGGCACGGTGGTTCCGCGCGGCTTCTCTGGTGCGTTCGCACCAGGAGCAGGGCGTGGTCGTGGTCACCGCCGCTGACGAAGAGCTGACCGGGGCCCTGGTGCGGTGGGACCCGGTCGGCTATGCCCACCGTGAGCTGTATCGGCGTCTGGAGCTCGGTCTGCCGCCGGCCCGGCGGATGCTCAGCCTCACTGCGGAGCAGACCGAGGCGGAGGCCTTCGTGGCGGAAGCGGACCTTCCCGAGCATCTGGGGTGGATCGGCCCGTCGATCACTGAGGACGGCGCCCACCGGTATCTGCTGTTCTTCGGCTATGCCGACGGTGCGGCGGTCAGTGAGGAGATGCTGCGGGTGCGCCGGACCTTCAGCGCCCACCGGGGCGTGCGGGGGGTGCGCATCCGGGTGGATGATGCTCAGGCCCTGCAGATGTGAAGCCCTTCGGATCGGTAAGAACCTCATCACGCCAGAAGGGTGCGGCGGGATGTGCGGGGCGTGGGGGCGTGAGGGCGCGGTGAATCAGTGCGGTCTCTGGTGTAGGAAGCGGCGTATCGCTCGGGCCGCTGCCGCAGGCGCCTCGTAATGGATCAGATGACCCACTCCGCGCAGCGTCTGAGTCTGGGAATGCCTCAGCGCAGACTGCAGGTCAGCGAGTCCGCGGGGTGTCGAGAGCGGGTCTCGTGTGCCGGTGATCAGCAGCACGGGCGCATCGATCTGCCCGGCGACCTCGGTGACGCTGTGCCGACTGGAGGCATAGTAGGCCTCCAGCACGGTGCGGCGGTCAGCGAAACCGCCGAAGTAGCGGCGATGCTGCTCGCGGACATAGGCCCGCATCTCTGGCTGCTTCGAGGTGATCATGGTCAGATTGGTCACGGCCAGAGCCAGCCGACTGCGCAGCAGCGCCAGTCCGAGTGGTTCCGGCGCCCTTTCACAGAGACGGTAATAGGCTTCGGTGAGCAGGGCACCGGGGAGGAGACGACTGATCCGCGGTGGGTGCAGCGCAGCACCAGTGAGCTGCAGGTTCCCCGGTGAGCCGGTGCGCTGCTCCTCGGGTGTGTGGCGGGTCAACATCTCGTGGCGGGTGAACATCTCCTCGCTGATCGGGCAGATCAGCAGCACCGCCCCCCACTGCCGTCGGCGTGTGGCCGCATGATGGGCCACCACGAGAGAGCCGAAGGAATGACCCATCAGCAGATCCTGGTCACCGAATCCTTCGGCGGCGGCGATCGCCTCTACCACGGCGGCATAGGCTGACATCGTGTGCCGAACGGACAGTGGGGAACTGGCGCCGAAACCGGGAAGGTCCGGCACCACCAGGTCCATCTCCTCCAGGTGGCTGGCCAGCCGGAGCATCCCGTGATGATCACCGCGAAACCCGTGGATCAGCAGCATCCGCGGTCTGCTCCGTGCCGAGCCGGACCCCGGCACGGAGCGGTAGCGGTGGAGCCGGATCACGGTCTCTTGTCCCTCGACGACGATCGCCACGTCCTCGATCGTCTCCCGGGTGCGGAGGCGGCGCTGTTCGGCGCAGTGATCGAGGCGGGGCCCCGTTGTCTCGGAGGGACCCTCCGAGAGCTGAGCATCGGTGAGTCCTGGCTGCTGTGGCGCTGGGTCCGGCACATCAGTCACTCTACTGGCAGCACTGAGCTCGTGCTCTCCCATAGACTGGACGCCGACAACTGCCCGCATCCGCGGCGGTGCCCACCGGCACCGTCGGCACCGGATGAGACCGACCCACCACGAGGTGCCCCACAGGTGAGCAATGTGAGCCGAACTGAGGCCGCACAGTACGACGTCCGCGAGATCGAAGCCCGTTGGCAGCAGTTCTGGGAACAGGACGGCACCTTCGTCGTCGACGAGCATGACGAGCGGGAACGACGCTACGTGTGCGACATGTTCCCCTACCCCTCCGGTGACCTGCACATGGGCCATGCCGAGGCCTTCGCCATCGGAGATGTCCCGGCACGTTACTGGCGTCTGCGCGGCTACAACGTGCTGCACCCGATCGGTTGGGACTCCTTCGGCCTGCCTGCGGAGAACGCCGCGATCAAGAATGATGCCCATCCGGCTGAATGGACCTACACGAACATCGACACCCAGGCCGCATCCTTCAAACGGTATGCGATCAGCACCGACTGGACGCGGCGACTGCACACCTCAGACCCCGAGTACTATCGGTGGACCCAGTGGCTGTTCCTGAAGCTCTACGAACGAGGCCTGGCCTACCGCCAGGACTCCCCGGTCAACTGGTGCCCGAAGGACCAGACCGTGCTGGCCAACGAGCAGGTCGTCGACGGCGCCTGCGAACGCTGTCACACCGCAGTGGTGAAGAAGTCTCTGAACCAGTGGTACTTCCGCATCACCGACTACGCCGACCGGCTCCTCGATGACATGGCCGACCTCGCCGGCAGCTGGCCCGAACGTGTGCTGGCGATGCAGCGCAACTGGATCGGCCGTTCGCAGGGTGCCTCAGTGCGTTTCTCCATCGCTGTGGCTGAGAACGGTGCGGACGTCGAACCCGTCGAGGTCTTCACCACACGCCCGGACACCCTCTATGGGTGCACGTTCCTGGTGGTCGCCGCCGATGCGCCGCTGGCCGCTGACCTGGTGACCGCCGAGCACGCCGAGCAGCTCGAGGAGTATCGGCGTCGGCTGGACTCGGTCTCGGACATCGAGCGTCAGTCCGCTGAGCGGGAGAAGACCGGAGTCTTCCTCGGCCGGTACGCCGTCCACCCGCTGACCGGTGAACACCTGCCGATCTGGGCCTCGGACTATGTGTTGGCCGACTACGGCACCGGCGCGGTCATGGCTGTGCCCGCCCACGACCAACGTGACCTGGACTTCGCGTTGGCGGTGGACCTGCCGGTCCGCGTGGTCGTCGACACCGGTGAGGAGGACCCCGTCCAGACCGGGACCGCGACCACCGGCGACGGTGTTCTCATCGACTCTCCGCAGTGGGAAGGCCTCGGGAAGGATGAGGCGGTGGCCCGCGCCATCGAGGTGCTCAGTGGCCGCGGCACCGGCTCCGCGGCGACGAACTACCGGCTGCGCGACTGGCTGGTCTCCCGCCAGCGGTTCTGGGGTGCGCCCATCCCGATCATCCACTGCCAACGCTGCGGTGAGGTGCCGGTGCCGGAGGAGCAGCTGCCGGTCACCCTGCCGGAGGACCTGCGGGGCGAACAGCTGGCACCGAAGGGGCGCAGTCCTTTGGCCGCGGCCGAATCCTGGGGTCGGGTGGACTGCCCGGACTGTGGCGGGTGGGCCCAGCGGGACACCGACACGATGGACACCTTCGTCGACTCCTCCTGGTACTACCTGCGCTATCTCTCTCCGCGGGACGGTGAGCAGATCTTCGATCCTGAGGCGGCACGCCGATGGATGCCGGTGGACCAGTACGTCGGCGGCGTCGAGCATGCCATCCTGCACCTGCTGTACTCCCGGTTCATCACCAAAGTGCTCCATGACATGGGCCTGGTCAGCGCGCAGGAGCCGTTCCGAGCCCTGATGAATCAGGGGCAGGTGCTCAACGGGGGCCGGGCGATGTCGAAGTCGCTGGGCAACGGCGTGGATCTCGGTGAGCAGCTGGAGGCCTACGGGGTCGACGCGGTGAGGCTGACTATGGTCTTCGCCTCTCCGCCGGAGGACGATGTGGACTGGGCCGATGTCTCGCCCTCCGGGGCTTCGAAGTTCCTCGGCCGGGCGTGGCGTCTGGCCCAGGACGTCACCAGTGAGGTGGGGGCAGACCCGAGTACCGGGGCGGCCGGGCTGCGCGCAGTGACCCACCGGACGATCGCTGATGCGGAGCAGCTCCTTGACGATCAGAAGTTCAACGTGGTGATCGCTCGGACCATGGAGCTGGTCAACGCGGTGCGCAAGGAGATCGACTCCGGTGCCGGTGGGGCGGATGCTGCAGTGCGTGAGGCCGTGGAGGTGGTCGCCCAGCTGCTGAGCTTGGTGGCCCCCTATACGGCGGAGGACATGTGGGCGGCGCTTGGCCGTGGTGCCTCGGTGGCGAACTCTGCCTGGCCGCGTGTGGAGGAGTCGCTGCTGGTGCAGGAGACCGTCACCGCAGTGATCCAGGTGCGCGGCAAACTGCGCGAGAAGATCGAGGTGCCTGCCGATATCGATGCCGCTGAGCTGGAGCGCCGTGCTGTGGAGCTGCCGAAGATCCAGAAGTACATCGAGGCCGACGGCGGAGTCCGCAAGGTGATCGTCCGGGAGCCGAAGCTGGTCAACGTCGTCACCGGATGATGCGCTGATGACCTCCTTCGAGGACGCCGCCGCGGCCGGGCGCGAAGGCGACGAGCAGTCACAGCCTGTCGAAGGCTCGGCACTGTGGCGGCGCACACGGTGGGCGCAGCAGACGGTCTCCGCCCTGACTCCGCGCCGCGGCGACTCTCTCGGACTGCAGAGCGGCCCACGGCGCCGTCGTGGACGGATCGCGGTGGTGACGGACTCCTCGTGCGGGCTGCCGGTGGAGCTGATGGGGCGCGTGGCCCAGCAGCTGTCGGTGGTCCCGCTGCCGCTGATGATCGGGGGGCAGATCCACTCCGGCGACGGTGCGGATCTGCCCCGTGAGCTGGCCCTGGCGGTGGCCTCCGGTGTGGAGGTCACGACCTCGCGGCCCTCGCCGGGTGTCTTCGCGGAGGTCTACGAGCGGCTGCATAGACAGGGCATGGACGGCATCGTCTCGGTGCATATCGCCGGACCGCTCTCGGGCACGGTGGATTCTGCGCGTCTGGCGGCCCAGAACGCGCCGCTTCCGGTGGAGGTGGTGGATTCCCAGCAGGCGGGGCTGGCCTTGGGCCAAGCGGCCCTCGCAGCGGCCGCCGCGAGTCGGCTGGGCAGACCGCTGGCCGAGTGTGCCGAGCTTGCCCGGCGCAGCAGCGCGGGTGCGTCGAGTCTCTTCGCGGTGCCGAACCTGGAGCAGCTGCGCCGCGGAGGGCGCATCGGTGCCCTGGCCGGTTGGGCGGGCTCCCTGCTGCAGGTGCGCCCGCTGCTGGCGTTACAGGACGGTGCCATTGTGCCGGTGGAGCGTCCGCGGACGATGGCCAAGGCTGCTGAGGCGCTGCAGCGCCGTGTGGAGCAGGCGGCGGCTGCGTGCGAAGAACCGAGCGTGGGGATCCACGTCTTCGGCAATGAAGAGCAGGGCGTGGAACTGGCGCAGCGGCTTCAGCCGCTCTCGGTCCTCACGATTCCCGTCCTTGAAGTTCCTGCGGTGCTCGGGGCGCATCTGGGCCTGGGGGTGCTCGCGGTGACGGTGAGCCCGAGCCCTGCGAGCCTGACCGGTGCTGATGCGCGCTGAGGTGTACTGACGTGCGCTGAGGTGTACTGAGGCAGCGTCCCGGCAACGAGGGTCTTCCACAGAGACCTGCAGAAGGCCGTGACACGCCCGGTCGTCCCCAGCTCGATGGGTGGTCTTCCTGAGCCTGAGCTGTGGGTGCCTAGCCTGAGGCTATGCATGATCGGCGGGGAGGACAGTGGGGGAGCGGCTCGGATCTCCACCAGATCCCGCAGGAGCCGGTCACGGAGCTCTCCGAGGATCTCTGGGCTCAGGATCCCGTCCTCTCCCGTGCCGAGCAGCAGCGGCGGCTTCGGGAGGCACAGCATGCTCGTCCTGCACGCATCCGCCTGCGCACCGGTGCCGTTGCGGCAGCCGTGGTGACGCTGGCGGCGTGGCTTCTGGTCTCGTGGCTGACCTCAGGCTCCACACCACCGGAGGATCATGTTGACGCGCCGATACAGTCCGCGGCGACGGAGTCGCAGACCGGCGGTGCATCGGGTCCCGCCGGGGGCGGCCGGCCCCGGGATCATCCGGATTCGCCGTCCTCGCCGAGTGCTGACGATGGCCCGGCCGATGAATCCGAGGGTGCAGCCCAGCAGGTGATCGTCCACGTCACCGGAGCGGTGGAGGAGCCGGGGATCGTGGAGTTGGAGGCAGGCGCCCGTGTGCATGAAGCGGTGGAGGCCGCAGGCGGCGCCCAGGAGGAAGCTGCCCTGGAAGCGCTGAATCTTGCGGCTGAGGCCCAAGACGGCACACTCATCCATGTGCCGAATGCCGAAGAGGCTGAGGCGGCGCAGGCGGGGCCGAGGGGTGCACCGGGATCATCCACGGCAGACGCCCAGGACACCGGCGGTGAGGCGGGCGTCGGGTCAGGAGCCGGGGACAGTGCCGAGGAAGCGGTGGTGGATGTCAACACCGCCGATGCGCAGCAGTTGCAGACCCTTCCGGGGATCGGCCCGGCCATGGCCGAGCGGATCATCACGCACCGGGAATCTGAGGGGCCTTTCTCCGCCTTGGAAGATCTCGCGGCGGTCAGTGGGATTGGTCCGGCCAGGCTCCAAGAATTGGAGGGGCGGGTGAGCTGGTGAGCCCGGCGGCGCCTCTGGATCTGAGGCTGCTGCCGACGGCTGTAGGTGCCTGGGGCGCTGCCCTGATCGTGGTCCATGTCGGAGGTGACGTCGGTCGGTGCATGGCCGTCATCGCCGGGGTGGTGGTGGTCCTCGGGCTTGGGCTGCTGCTGTGTACGGGGGGTACCTCGTCAGGAGGCCGATGCCCGGGCCCTCAGCTGTTGGGCCGTGTGATGCGCGGTCGTCTGATACCGGGTCATCCACCGTCTGGATCTCAACCATCTGGATGCCCACCATCTGGATGCCCATCATCTGGATATCCACCGTTTGGCCGTCCTCTGCTGCGGCAGGTGGTGCTCTGCGCGGCGGCGGTCGGTGCGGTGTCATGGCAGGCCGGGTCTGTTCTGTCCGGATACGAAGCCTCCGGGTGGACGGCGGCCGTGGAATCTGACCGTCCGGTGCAGGTGGAGCTGCGGGTGACGTCAGATGCGGACCGTGCCCAGCGCCGAGCGCCTGACGGATCGCTGCGGCTGATCGCTGAGGCCGAAGTGCTCCGTGCCGAGCTTCCGGATCCGCAGGATCAGCAGTCAGCTCGTCGTGAGATGCAGGATTTGTCCTATGACGTGGTGCTCATTCTGCAGGTGCCTGAAGACGAAGAACAGGCAGGCACCGCCGCTGAAGGTCCGGAGCAGATGCTGCGGGCGGGTCATCGATACCAGGGAATGTTCCGGACTGCCGCGACGGAGCCGGGGCAGCGGGCCACGGCGCTGCTGTTCCCCTTCGACGAGCCGATGTCCGGTGAGTTCGGCCTGGAGGCTCTGCCGGCGGATGGGTGGACACAGTTCACTGAGGTCTTCAACGGGATGCGCGCTGCGACAGCGGAGTCGGCGTCAGTAGCGATCGGAGATGGGCCGAGTCTGCTGCCCGGGTTGGTCCTGGGAGACCGATCCTTGCAGTCCGCGGAGCTCGACGAGGCCATGCGCACCTCCGGGTTGAGTCACCTCACTGCGGTCAGCGGTGCCAACTGTGCGCTGGTGCTCGGGGCTCTGCTGGGTACGCTGCGCATGCTGCGGGCCCCGCGCTGGACCTCCGTGCCGGTCTGTCTGGTGGGTCTGGCGCTGTTTGTCATGCTCGTCCAGCCTGAGCCCAGTGTGATCCGCGCGGCGGTCATGGGGTCTATCGGGGCGATGGCACTCTTCGCCGGGCGAGGAAGAGCCTCCTTCTCCCTGCTGTGCGTCTGCGTCACAGTTCTGTTGGTCTATGACCCCTGGTTCGCTGTGCAACCGGAGCTGCAGCTTTCGGTGGCCTCGACAGCCGGCATCGTGCTCATCGGTACACCGATACGTCAGCTGCTCGAACGGCGCCTACCTGTCCTCGTCGCCGCGCCGTTGGCCCTGGCCTTCTCGGCACAGCTGTTCGTGACCCCGGTGCTGCTGCCGCTGGCCGAGGGCGTGAACACCTACGCGGTGCCGGCGAATATGCTCGCCGCGCCCTTGGTGCCGCTGATCACCGTGCCGGGGACCTTCGCCGCGGTCCTCTCGACGACGCTGCCGCTGCTCTCCACCGGGATTCTGTGGTGCTCCGGACTCGCGGCGGCAGGCATCGGAGCCGTGGGGCGGCTGACCGCGCAGCTTCCCCGGTCCCTGGCCCCCTGGCCCCAGGGGCCTCTGGGTGTGGTGCTGGTGGTGCTCTACGTCCTCGCGTGCCTGATCCTGGCGCATCATCTGGTGCGCAACCGGCCACGTCGTGGCTCGGAGCGTTCCGTTGCTCGGCGGGTGAGCTGTGATGACGTAGCTGCCTCAGGGGAACGGAACGTCCGGAACGGTGGCATAGGTGGGGCTGTCCTGCGGGTCAGCATTGTGGCCGCGGCCGCGGGAGCCGTCCTCGGGCTGGTGGTACCGGGTGCTCGGCTGCTGGGTACAGAGACCGGTGAGCAGTGGCGGATCGCGCTCTGCGATGTCGGGCAGGCTGACATGGTGGTCGTGCGTACCGGTCCGCGGGAGGCGATCGTCATCGATACCGGTGATGACCCGGCCTTGGCACATTCCTGTCTTCAGGATCTGGGAGTCCAGACGGTGGAGACCATGATGCTGACTCATGAGCACCAGGATCATATCGGTGGAGCTCCTGGTGTGCTGCGCGGCCGGGACGTGGAGGAGGTCCTTCATGCGGGGTCGGCGCCGTGGCAGCCCCATCAGGAGGTGGATTTCGGGGATACGCCGAGCGAGGAGCTTGAGATCAACCGCGCGGTACCTGGGGACTCACGGAGCGTCGGTGATGCGAACTTCCCCGTCCGCTGGCAGATATGGATGGCCGATGACCATCATCCCGAGCCGAATGACAACTCGCTGGTAGCTCTGGTGGAGCTCGTGGACCCGGACGCCGCGTCACCGCCGGGCACGGCGGAGGATCCGCTGCGGCTGCTGATCACCGGAGACCTCGAGCAGGAGCAGACACGCCGCGCTCTGGAACAGGAGAGGCTGCCTCGCCACGTCGATGTCCTCTCGGTGGCCCATCACGGTGCAGCCAACGGCGGGACCGAGATGCTCCACGCCTTGGCTCCGGATATCGCGTTGATCGGGGTGGGTGAAGACAATATGTACGGCCACCCGGCGCCGGTGATCACTGATGCTCTCGATGACATCGGAGCGCGGGTGTATCGGACCGACCTGCATGGCACAGTCGTTCTGTTCTTCGACGACGAGGCACTCCGCGCAGAGACGGTGACCGGATGACCGGATAGACCGGAGAGAAGATATACACAAGATATACATAAGGAGGGCCTGCCCACCACGTCTGTGGCGGACAGGCCCTCCTTGTACTGTCGTCCCCGCGCTCTCTCGGCTGGAGGACTTCAGCTCACATCATCAGTTCCTCGCGTGAGGTGACTCAGTGAGGTGCTGGACTGCGGCTCAGAGAGCCGGCAGCTGGAGCTGCTCGCCAGCGAAGATCAGGTTGGCGTCCTGGATCTCGGGGTTGACCTCGAGCAGCTGCTCCAGGCTCACACCGTGAGCGTCAGCGATCTCCTTCAGAGTGTCGCCGAGCTGGATGGTGTAGGTCTCGCCGCTGGCCTCAACCTGCGGGGCAGCCTCCTGCTGGGTCTCCTGAGCCGGTGCCTGCTCCTGCTGCGGAGCAGCGTCCTGAGCCGGGGCCTCCTGCTGGGCGGGAGCCTGCTGCTCAGCCGGTGCCTGCTCCTGAGTCTCCTGCTGAGCCGGTGCCTGCTCCTGGGCGGGAGCCTGCTGGGTCTCCTCCTGCTGCGGTGCGGTCTCCTCTGCCGGAGCCTGCTCCTGCTGCGGGGCAGCCTCCTGCTCGGTCTCCTGAGCCGGAGCCTGCTCCTGCTGGCTCTCCTGAGCGGAGCCGGTGTTGGAGCCCTGCGAGGTGGCGCCGGCGCTCGGGCTCTCACCGTGCAGGCCGAGCTGGTTGGAGCAGGACGGCCAGGCGCCCCAGCCCTGCATGGAGTGCAGGTTCTGGGCCACGCGGATCTGCTCAGCCTTGGAGGCGTTGGCCGGGCTGCCGGAGCCGCCGGCAGCGTTCCAGGACTGCTGCGAGAACTGCAGGCCGCCGTAGTAGCCGTTGCCGGTGTTGATCGACCAGTTACCGCCGGACTCGCACTCGGCGAGGCGGTCCCACACGTTGGCCGACGCAGCTGGGGCAGTGGCTGCGACGCCGACGCCGGCGAGGGTAGCAGCAGCCAGGCCGCCGCCGACGATGCGCTTCACGTTGTTCTTAGTCTGCATAGCAGTCACTCCGAAGTCCCTTGCACTCGGACCCTCCCGGGCCGTCGTCGTGGCACCGTCTGCGCTTCTTCACGTAGGAATTGCAGGTGGTCTCACTAGAGTCGAGGTCGTAGACGGTGCTGGGAAGAGCCTCGACTCCTGAGCTTCCGCGATCTCGGTCTGAGATGGCTGACCCGAAGGTCACGCCGACATCACGGAAGACGTCCGCGTACTAGTAAAAGGTCTCAGAAGTGTTGCGTCAACCATCCCGAGGCGGCGTGTCGGAAGCCACATCCGCGTGATTCCGGGGATTCTGGGCTGTTATCGACCTGTTATACAAGAATCTGTGAACAACATGTGAGTTACAGATCACGGTCCTGTCGGGTCCGCCAAGGAGGTGTGATGGCGGTTCGTCGCGGGTCAGCGTGGTTTGGCGAACTGTGGCTGTCCTGTCACTTCCGTGTCATCGCGACGTTGCTTGGCGTCTCTAGCGTCGTGCCCACACGTGATCACGCAAGCACCTGAGACGGTGAGCCCGTGGCAGTCACGTGGGAACAGCGATCACCCGAGAACGCGGTCCGTGCGCGGCGAAGACATCGCGCGCACTGCCGATCACACCGAGAGGATCATCACATGAGGGGACACCACTGGCTTTCAGAGAACGACGGACGCCTTGAGGAGGGGCCGCGTCATCTCTCACGTGCGTTGGCGGTCACAGCCCTCGGCGCAGTTCTGGCACTGACCGCATGCGGAGGAGAGGGCGCGCAGGCCGCAGGCGGCTCAGACGACGAGCAGCAGGATCAGGACGAGTCCACCAACGGGGACGACTCCACCGATGAGGACGGCGGCGAGGAGCAGGACGGCGGCAGTGAAGGCTCCGGAGACGGTTCGGGCGGTCGGCACACTGATCGCAGCGCCGTCGGCGACACCTCCGAACACGGCGGCGCTCAGCGCATCACCGAGGATCAGACCGAGGAGATCCGCGAGGCTGTCCAGGATGCTGGTGCGAAGAACGTCATCCTGCTGATCGGCGACGGTATGGCGGACTCTGAGCTGACCATCGCGCGGAACTACGAGCACGGTGCCGGCGGGTTCCTGCCCGGTCTGGACAGCTTGCCGATGACGGGGCAGTACACCACCTACGCTTTGGACGAGGAGACTGGCGAGACGAACTACGTCATCGACTCCGCGGCCTCGGCCACCGCCTGGTCGACCGGGACCAAGACGTATAACGGCGCTCTCGGCGTCGACGTCGACGGGGAGTCGCAGGAGACCATCCTTGAGATGGCTCAGGAGGCCGGGCTGCGCACCGGCAACGTCTCCACTGCGGAGATCCAGGATGCGACACCGGCGGCGCTGGTCTCGCACATCAGCCAGCGCGGTTGCTACGGGCCGGAGGAGACCGCTGAGGAGTGCCCTGAGGCGCTGCTGGAGGACGGCGGGCCCGGCTCGATCACCGAGCAGTACCTGGAGGCTCGGGCCGATGTCACCCTCGGTGGTGGGGCAGAGACCTTCGAGCAGGAGGCCGTCGCCGGTGACTGGGAGGGCATGACCCTCATGGAGCAGGCGGAGGACCGCGGCTATCAGATCGTCACCGATGCTGATGAGCTGGGTGCGGTGGACTCGGCCGACGAGGACGCACCGGTGCTGGGACTCTTCTCCGAGGGCAACATGCCTGTGCGCTGGGAAGGCCCGCTGGCCACAGAAGGTGGTGCTGAGGAAGGCGCCGAAGAATGCACCGAGAACGACGAGCGCACCGATGACATCCCTGATCTGGCGACGATGACCGATAAGGCCATCGAGCTGCTCGATGACGATGAAGGCTTCTTCCTGCAGGTCGAGGGCGCCTCGATCGACAAGGAGAACCACGCTCACAACCCCTGCGGCCAGATCGGTGAGACCATCGACCTCGATGAGGCCACAGAGGTCGCGATGGACTTCGCTGAGGAGGACGGGGAGACTCTGGTCGTCGTGACCGCTGACCACGCTCACACCAGCCAGATCACCTACACCGGTGAGGACACCCCCGGGCTGACTCGCACGCTGACCACGAATGAGGGTGCGGAGATGACGGTGGCCTACGGCACGGCTGAGGAGGACGAGTCGCAGATGCACACTGGAGCGCAGCTGCGTATCGCAGCCTACGGTCCCGGCGCGGCCAATGTGGTGGGCCTGACCGACCAGACGGACCTGTTCTTCACGATGGCGGAGGCGCTGGACTTCGACGTGGACCGTGAGTCCGCGATCGACGAGGACTCCTGACCTCGGCCGGCGTGGCCTGTGGTCTCGCGACAGGCCACCAGGTATCGGAGAAGGGCGGTCGTCAAGGATCGGCGTCCCTTTTGCAGTCACGGATTGGGCGATCTCCGGGGATGGCAGGGGCGAATGTGACTGCAAAAGGGACGTCGATTCCGATGCAGGGGAACCAGGGTGGCCTGGTCCCCGCTAGACGAAGAAAGCATCCGTGCTGCTGCCGAGATACCTGGCCTTCTGGCTGGAGCCCACTAGGGAGGCTGCTTGGGGAGGTATCCGGCAACTGGTCGCTGATGTCATCGAAGACATGAAGGCGGCCGGAGAGACGAGAGGAGCTTGAGGCCTCAATGAGAATCGCCCCGAACCGTCAGGTTCGGGGCGATTCTCTCGATGTGAAGGGACGATCCCCGGGACTCCGTCCGTACGTGTCTGGATTCCCGGGGATCGTGGTGGGGTGAGCGACGGGGCTCGAACCCGCGACCCTCGCGACCACAACGCGATGCTCTACCAGCTGAGCTACGCCCACCACAGGTGTGCTCGAACCGGATGTTCTGAGGAAACTCCGGTGAGCAACCTGATAGATTCTACACATATTCGCAGGCCGATGAGACATCGGGGGAGGGCGTGCCGGACGTGAGCCGCATCGCATCTGTGGAACGCCCACCCCTCCAGCTCAGACCCCGGAACTGCGCGTCTCAGGCCTCTGGGAAGAACACCTGCCGGTAGTGCCGCAGCTCCTCGATCGAATCGCGGATATCACCCATGGCCCGATGGTTGCCGGTCTTGACCGGGGCTGAGGCAAGCGCCTCCGGGTGCCACCGCCGGGCGAGCTCCTTCAGCGTGGAGACGTCGATCAGCCGATAGTGCAGGTGCCCGGTCAACTGGGGCATCCCCTTGCGCAAGAACGCGCGGTCGGCGTGCACTGAGTTGCCGGCCAACGGCGCCACACCAGCCTCAGGCACCCAGGCGCGGACATATTCCAACACCTGGCGTTCCGCCTCGGCCAGCTCCATTCCGGACTCAAGCTCATCGAGCAGCCCGGAGGAGCGGTGCATCTTCTCCACGAAGGACCCCATCGCAGCCAGTGCCTGCTGCGGGGGCCGGATCACCACGTCCACACCCTCACCGAGGATGTTGAGCTCCGCGTCGGTGACGAGAGCGGCGACTTCCACCAGGGCATCGGAATCTGGGTCCAGCCCGGTCATCTCGCAGTCGATCCACACCATTCTCCCGCTCCAGTCACCTCCGGGAGACGAGCGCACAGAGCTCGGCTCATGGCCGGGTTCCGTGCTCAGCGAGTGGTCAGGCTGGGATTCGGGCAGTGGTGTCGCATCTGAGTTCACAGCCCCGATGATATCTTTCTGTCTTGATGACCGACGTGGCCGGCCCCGGCGAATCTCGCACGGCTGACCCTGGCGGCCCACAGCCTATGCCGGGGCGCAAGGACGATCCCACCGACAGCCGACCTCGTCCGCTCGGGCCACTGGTCGAAGGGCTCATCGGCTCGGTGCTCGTGCTCTTCGGGTCCTTGGGCGTCGGCTGGCTGGTCAGTACTTCCCGGCTGACCCGTCACGAGTTCGTCATCCCGCTGCGCACGGAGCCTGAGGGCGTCATCGGCTGTACGGTGGCGCTCACACTGGGTTGTTGGATCATGTTCCGCGCCTGGTTGCGCCTGGGCCGTGCGCTGCGGGAGTTCGGTGAGTCGGCACTCGGCACGGTCAACATCGCGGTCATCCTGTGGTCGCTGCCGCAGTTGGTAGTGGTGCCGATCTTCTCCCGGGATGTCTTCGCCTACCTGGGTCAGGGGCGGCTGGTCCTCGCCGGTGAGGACCCTTACACCACCGGGGTCTCGCATCTGGCCAACTGGTTCCAGCTGGGCACGGACATCACCTGGGCGGAGGATGAAACCCCCTACGGTCCGTTGTTCCTGTGGGCGGAGGCCGCCGTGATGCGGGCCGCCGGGGAGGACGTCGATCTCGCGATCCTGCTCTTCCGCCTCATCTGCACCGCCGGCGTAGTGCTCATGATGGTCTTCATTCCTCGGCTCGCCAGGCTCCACGGGGTGGATCCGGCCCGCGCCCAGTGGATCGCGGTGGCCAATCCGCTGCTGATCCTCAGTTTCATCTCCTCGGCGCATAACGATGCCCTGATGGTCGGCTTCGCCCTGGCCGGTGTGTATTGCGCGGCACGCGGCCGCGGCGTGGTGGCGGTGGTGCTCATCGTCCTATCCATCGGGGTCAAGCCCATCACGATGGTCCTGCTGCCGTTCATCGGCCTGCTGTGGGCGGGTCCGGGCGCGAGTTGGCGGCGGCGTTTCACCTATTGGGCGATGACGGCGGGCCTCGCCGCCGCGCTGCTGACGACGATCGGTGTGGTCCAGGGGTACGGATTCGGCTGGGTCACGGTGCTGGCGGGCACCGGCACGGGAAGTGTGTTCTGGTCTCCGCTAGGCATCATGGACACGTTCATGACCACAGTGCTGGACGCCATCGGCATCCCGCATTTCTGGACGCTGGACACCTTGAAGAACATCGCCCGGGTGCTCTCCGTGCTCATCGTGGTAGCCCTGATGTTCCGCGGGGCTGATCGTTTCCTCATCCAGCGGATGATGTGGGCGTTCACGGCCTTGGTGGTGCTCTCACCGATCATCCAGCCCTGGTACCTGCTGTGGCTGCTGCCCTTCTTCGCGGTGACCGGTATCCGCCGAGGAGACTGGCAGTTCACCTGGGTCGCCTTCACGGTGGCGTTCTTCTTGGCCTTCGGTGCCGCTGACCAGCTCTCCATCTGGCAGTTCCTGGAGATGGACCAGCAGATGATCGTGCTGTCTCAGGTCATCTCCTGGGTGTGCCTTCTGTGGCTGGCGCTCTTCGATCCGGGGACTCGCTGGGTGGTGCTCCATCATCTGGGGCTGATGAGATGGTGGGTCCGACGTCGGCGTCGCGGCCGAGGGGGCCAGGAGCTCCGGCCCGATACCACCTCACCCAATACCACCTCACCGGGCACGAACCAGGAGACGGGTCCGGATGCGTGATTCCCGGCTGACCCGGGCGGCCTCGGGACTGCGTGACCTTCTGGGGCGATTCCCCGGCACGTCCTGGCTGATCGGCGGGGAGGAGGCGGAGGCCTCTCATACGCTGCGTCAGGGGATGCTGGGCTCGCTGCTGATCATGGTCGGCTCTTGGGGAGTGGGGTGGCTGGCCACCACACCGGGGTCCGTGCTGGTGGTCAATCCGCTGCTGCTGCCGCTGCGGACTACCACTGCGGGGGTGGTCACCTGCATCGTGCTGCTGGCCCTCGGTTCCCTGCTGCTGGTCCGTTCCTGGCTGCGCATCTCTCAACGTCTCGGCGGCTGGGGCCCCCACGCTGTGCCGGTGCTGCGGCGAGCGCTGGTCATGTGGGGTGCGCCGCTGCTGTTCACCGTGCCGATCTTCTCCCGAGACGTCTATTCCTATATCGCGCAGGGCCGTGCGCTGCACGCCGGGTTGAACCCGTATGAGACGGGGATCTCGGAGCTTCCCGGATGGTTCGCTGAGGGTGCCGACGGGCTCTGGGCAGAGTCGCCCTCGCCGTATGGTCCGTTGTTCCTGGCGCTGGCGCGTCTGATCTGGTTCTCCTCCGATGACGTCCCCGAGGCCGCAGTGGTGCTGTTCCGGCTGCTGAGTCTGCTGGGCGTCGTACTCATGGTGGTCTTCATCCCGCGGTTGGCAGAAGGTCTGGGATCGGATGCCTCCTGGGCGCTGTGGCTGTGTCTGCTGAACCCGCTGAGCCTGTTGGTGTTCATCGCCGCTGCGCATAACGACGCGCTGATGATCGGGCTGATGGTTGCCGGCTGCTGGGCGATGCTCACTCAGCGCAGGTGGTGGGGCGCCGGGCTGCTGCTGGGAGCCGTGACGATCAAACCGATCGCCCTGGTGGTGGTGCCCTTCGCCGTGCTTCTGCTGCTGTCCGACACCAGTTCCCGGCGGGCGCGGCTGCGCCAGTGGCTCTGGATCGGTGTCATCGCAGTGCTGGTGCTGGGCGTGTTGGGCCTGAGCCTGCGAGTCGGCTTCGGCTGGATCCCCGCCGCACTGGGCGCGGGCTCGGCGGCCCTGCCCGCGGCACCGGTGGGTCTGCTGGGCCTGGGGCTGGGGGAGGCCGCCGCCGCAGTGACCGCCGTGGACGCTGACACCGTCGCCGCGGTGTTCTTCGCCGTGGTCCGGCTGTTCTCCGGTGTGGTGGTGGCCTGGCTTCTGCTGCGGCCTCGGCTCGGCAACCCGGTGCTGTGGGCTGGCTATGGGCTCGCCGTCGTGGTGGTGCTGTCTTCGGTGCTGCAGCCGTGGTACCTGCTGTGGCTGCTGCCGCTGTTCGCGGTTGTCCACGTCTACCGGGGGCGCATCCTGGTTCTGGTGAGCCTGCTGATCACTCTGCTGGTGGTCGGGGTCATCGTCCTGCAGGTCTCAGTGGCGCAGTGGATCGATGCGACCACTGTCCAGCTCATCGGTGTCGGTGTGGGCCTGGCTTATCTGGTCTATCTGCTGTTCTTCGACCCCAACACCGCGGAGCTGTTCGACATCAGTCGACGCTCCGAACGGTGGAATCGCTCCGAGGGCTGGGCGCGCCTGCGAGAATTGTCCTCGCCTGCCGTGTCCTGGCGTCGGCCGCAGCGCCACTGCGAACCAGGCGGCCGCGGGGGAGAGGATGCCGACGGTCCGGCACAGTCCGTCGGAGAAGGGGATCGATGAGCACCACCATGACGACGCGCGAGCCGGGGCAGCGCCGCGCGGGACTCTCGGGGAAGCTGCTGGCGGTGCTGCTCGTCGCCTCAGTCTGTGCGGCGTTGGCCGCTGTGCTCTCGGTCCAGTGGTGCCGGGCCAACGGCTGGACGGATCCGGGCCAGCACATCCACATGTGCTATTCGGACTTCTCCCTGCTGTTCACCGAGCGGGGCCTGGCTGAGGGTCGCTTCCCCTTTGTGGACGCAGTCCCTGATGACCAGGTGATGGAGTACCCGGCGCTGATCGCTGTGGTCGCTGGGCTGACGGCCCTGCTGGTCCCTGGTTCGGGCTCCGGTGCGGAGCGCACACTGCTGTTCTTCGACATCAACATGGTGCTGGTGATCGCCTGTTGGTTCGCCGTCGTCGTCATCACCGCGCTCTCGGCCGGCCAGCGCCGTCGTGATGCGTTGATGGTGGCGCTGGCGCCGGGCATCATCCTGACCATCAGCGTCAACTGGGACATGTGGGCGGTGTTCCTGGGCGGTTTCGCTCTGCTGCTCTGGGGCCGCGGGCGGCCCGGCTGGGCCGGTGTGCTCATCGGATTAGGTACGGCGATGAAGCTGTATCCGCTGTTCTTCCTCGGGGCGATCCTGGTGCTCTGTGTCCGTGCGGGAAGAATCCGCTCGATGGTGCTGGTGGCCGGTACCGCGACGGTGACCTGGTTGGCGGTCAATGTGCCCTTTATGCTCTCGGCCTTTGAGCAGTGGTCACGGTTCTATGTGTTCTCCTCTGAGCGCGAGGTCAGCTTCTCCTCGATGTGGTTGGCCTTCCAGTGGACCGGGCTGGACGGTGCCGCGTTCTCCACTTTGCAGAACAGCCTGTTCCTGCTGTGCTGTCTGACCATCGCGTATCTGGGCTGGGCGGCACCGACCCCGCCGCGACTCGCGCAGCTGTGCTTCCTGATCGTCGCCTCGTTCATCCTCTTGGGGAAGGTCTACTCGCCGCAGTTCGTGATGTGGCTGATTCCCCTGTTGGTGCTGGCCCGTCCCAAGGTGACCGGTTATGTGGTGTGGCAGGCTGCGGAGGTCTTCCACTGGGCGTCAGTGTGGATGATGAGTGCGAAGATCACCTCCGGTGGGCAGTTCGGGGCCGGGCATCTGGGAGTGGAGATCTTCTACGGCGTGGGCATCGTGCTGCATATGGCCACGCTGATCTGGCTGATGGTGCAGGTCATCCGTGAGGTCCTCGTCCCTGAGCTCGACGTCGTCCGCGCGGCGGGGCAGGACCCTTCCTGGGATCCCTTGGCCGGGGTGCTGGCCGGACGTGCGGATCACGTGGTGCTGCCCGGGGCTGGTCATCCGTTGAGGGTGCGGCTGCGCTGGTGAGTCGCCCCGGTGTGTCCGGAGCCGGAGCCAAAACCAGGGCCGGAGCCAGAATCGAGGCCGGAGCCAAAACCGGCGCCGGAGTGAGTGAGGGGAGGGTGCTGTGTGCGGACGCTACGTGATGGCGCTGCGCGCCGGGGAGCTGGCCGATGCTCTCGATGCGGAGATCCCGGCACCTGAGCAGCTGCGGACCTCGTACAACATCGCCCCGACCTCGACGGTGCCGATCCTCGTCGAACGGTACCTCGAGCACGGCGCGGGGTCCGGTACTGGGTTTGGTGCGGGGTCCGGTGCAGGGGCCGGTACATCCGGTACAGACCCCACCGTACGGCAGGTCCACCCCGCCCGGTGGGGTCTGCTGCCGAGATGGGCCAGCGATACCAGGTTCTCCGCCAAGACGTTCAACGCGCGCTGCGAGACTGCTGCGACCACACCGAGTTTTCGGGCCGCAGTCCGACGGCGGCGCTGCGCGGTCCCCGCCCAGGGGTACTACGAATGGCAGGTGGAGCAGGACCCCGAGACCGGGAAGACGCGGCGTCGGCCCTTCTACATCACCCCTGCTGATGGTTCGCTGATGCTCTTCGCCGGACTCTATGAGTGGTGGCAAGACCCCCAGCTGCGTGAGGCCGGCGACCCGGCACCCTGGATTCTCTCCACCACCATCCTCACCGGTGCCGCACCGGATGAGCACCCGGTTGAGCACCCGGATGAACCTGCGCTGTCGGCGCTGAGCCGTCTGCACGATCGGATGCCCCTGGTGCTGACCCGGCAGACCCTCGATCGCTGGCTGGAGCCGGAAGCCTGGGACGGCGCCGGGGCTGAGACGGCTCTGGCCGGGTTGCGCCCGGCAGCGGTTGATGACGCACGCCAGTGGAACTTGCGGGAGGTCGATGCGGCGGTGGGCAACGTCGCTCATGACGCCCCGGAACTCACCGCGCCGGTGTCCAGGCTGTTCTGAGGGTTCCTCAGCCGCTGACCAGGTACCCGGTAGACTCCCTCTCGGCACGGGGTGCTTGTCGTGTCGGGGCGCAGGGACGACGTCGTCGGCTTCTGCCTCCTCATCGCATGACGGGCTGAGAGTACACCCGCTGAACCTGATCATGGTTATTCATCGCGAAGGGATGCCTGCTGATGACGCATACACTGACCCGCCCGATCCCCAACGTCCTGACGATCGCCGGCACTGATCCGACGGGTGGCGCCGGGATCCAGGCGGATCTGAAGAGCTTCGCCGCCCACCGCAGCTACGGGATGTCTGTGGTCACCGCGTTGGTGGCGCAGAACACCCAGGGGGTCCGGGAGATCCACCTGCCGCCGATGTCCTTTCTGAGCTCACAGCTGCGTGCTGTCTCCGACGATGTGGCCATCGACGCGGTGAAGATCGGCATGCTCGGCACGGCCGAGGTCGTCGAGACCGTCGCCACCTGGTGGGACGGTCTGGATGATCACCCGCCGCTGGTGCTTGACCCGGTGATGGTGGCCACCTCCGGGGACCGGCTGCTGGTCGCTGAGGCCGAAGAGGCGCTCATCGGCTTTGTGCACAGGGCGGATCTGATCACCCCCAACGTGCCGGAGCTGGCGCTGCTGGCGGGGGCCGATCAGGCCTGCACAGCGCAGGAGCTGGTGGCTCAGGCTGAAGCGGTCGCCGACGCCCACAGCGTGCAGGTGCTGGCCAAGGGCGGGCATCTGGATACCGGTGAGGAGGTCACCGATCTGCTCATCAGCCCGGCCGCGGCAGGTTCTCGGGCGCAGACTCTGAGCTTCAGCTCACCACGGGTCCATACCCGCAACACCCACGGCACCGGCTGCTCGGTCTCGGCCGCGCTGGCGGCGCTGCGCGCCCGGGGCTTCAGTTGGGAGGCGGCGGTCACCACGGTCAAGGAATGGATGACCCAGGCGCTGCAGGGTTCAGAGGACCTCGACGTCGGCGCCGGGCATGGGCCGATCCAGCACTTCGCCCAGCTCTGGGTGTGAACAGGCTCTTGTACTGAACGGGCACGCACCCCGCCGTTCTAGTCGGTCTCCGGCTTCTCCCGCGTATCCGCAGTGCCGTCTTCGGCCGCCTCGGGGAACCACCGGCCGCCGTCGGGGCGGTTCTGCGCCGGTGGGGCGTCTCCGGTGGCACCTTCGCCCGGTTTAGGCGCTTGGGCCTTCAGGCTGGAGACCCGGTCCCGAATGTCGGCCATCTGCCGGTCCAGGGCGGCCGCCCGCTGGGCGGCGTCGTAGAGATCGGCGACGATGTCATCGGGGACCTCCCCGGAATAGGTGTAGTAGATCTTGTGCTCCAGGGAGGCCCAGAAGTCCATCGCCACAGTGCGGATCTGGACCTCCACGTAGACGAGCTCGGTCCGGTTGGACAGGAAGACGGGCACCTGCAGGATCACGTGCAGGCTCTTGTACCCGTTGGGTTTGGGGCGGCTGATGTAGTCCTTGACCTCGATGACCCGCAGATCCGGTTGGCTGCAGAGCATCTCAGCGATCCAATAGGAATCGGAGACGAAGGAGCAGGTGATGCGGATACCGGCGATGTCGCGGATGCGATCGCGGATGACGCTCAGGTCCGGTTCGATGCCGTAGCGCTGCACCTTGTCCATGATGCGTTCTAAGGATTTCAGCCGGAAGTTCACGTGTTCGATGGGGGAGTAGTCCCGGGTGTGCTCGAACTCCTCGCGCAGGATGGTGATCTTGGTGAGCACCTGGTCCATCCCGAACTTATAGTGCAGCTGAAACTCGGTGATCTGCCGACGGATCTCGGTGAGGCTGGGCATCGCGCCGGTGTCGTCCTCGGAGCGTTTCTGCCGCACGGTCTGCAGCAGCTGTTGGAACATACGTTCCTCATCACCGCGCACCTCCGTGGCATCTGTGGGGGCGCCGGCGATGCCGCCGTCGGGGTCGCGCAGGCTTCCGGCCGGGGTGCTGCGCGTCATTTCGGATCCGGAGGACCCCTCGGCATGGTCTGGGTGCCGGGAGTCCTCCGAGAGTGGGGAAGAGTGCTCGGGCCAGGGCGAAGTCATAGTGGTGACGAATATACGCGTGCTGCCTGGATGCTTCCTCTCTGCTCTCCGGACACTGTTTCTGCTTTCCGGATACTGCTTTGCTTGCCCTGTCTGCGCTGTCTCCTCTGCCGGCTCTGTGTGTGCTCCTGTGTGTGCTCTAATGTGTGCTCTGTGGCGCGGGCGGGGAACTCCGGTGGGCGACGAGCCGCGGGCGGGCTGATTAGGCTGGGGCCAGCAGCGTCGGTGAAGGCGCTGAGCACGACGGCGAGGGTGAGAAGCCGTCCGCAGAAGCCAGCCCCAGAAGTCAGCCGCAGAAGTCAGGAGGATCCTGGTGAGACCACAGCCTCTGAATGCAGAAGCCCGTGCCCGGGCGGTGGAGCGGTTCGCGCAGACCACTGCCGATGAGCCGCTGGATGTGTTGGTCATCGGCGGTGGTGTCGTCGGTGCCGGTGCGGCTTTCGATGCGGCGACTCGAGGCTTGGAGGTGGGCCTGGTGGAGGCGGAGGACTTCGCTCAGGGGACGTCTTCGCGGTCCTCAGGGCTGGTCCACGGTGGTCTGCGGTACCTGCAGATGCTCGATTTCAAACTGGTCCACGAGGCGCTGCGGGAACGTGATCTGCTGCTGAGGCGTACGGCACCGCATCTGGTGCGTGCGCTGCCCTTCGTCTTCCCCTTTGAGAAGCATGTGCTCGAACGTGCTTTCGTCGGTTCCGGCGTCTCCCTCTACGACGCGTTATCGCTGCGCGGTGGTGCCGCCTCCCGAGCGGTGCCGTTCCACCGGCACCTGAGCCGGGGAGGTCTGCGTCAGCGTATTCCGGGGTTGGACGGTGAACGGTTCATCGGCGGGCTGGAGTATCACGATGCCCAGGTCGATGATGCTCGTCTGGTGCTCACACTGGCCCGTTCTGCTCACTGCCTGGGGGCGCATCTGAGCACCGGGATGGAGGCGACCGAGTATCTGCGTGATGCAGCGGGCCGGGTGATCGGTGCCGCGCTGCGCGATCGGCTCACCGGAGAGGAGCATCGGGTCTACGCGCGGGAGACGATTACGGCGCTCGGAGTGTGGACCACGCAGGCCGAGGAGCGTGCCGGCACTGAGTCCGGGCTGCGGGTCCTGGCGTCGAAGGGGATCCACATCACTGTGCCGAAGGAGCGGATCGCCGCCTCGGGGCGGGTCGGGGTGATCTCGCAGACGGAGAAGTCGGTGCTGTTCCTCATCCCGTTGCGTGACTGCTGGGCGATCGGCACCACGGACACCTCCTGGCAGGAGGCGGTGGATGCTCCGGCGCCCACGGCCGAAGACATCGACTATGTGCTGGAGCATGCCAATGAGGTCCTCGGTGAGGATCTGACCCGGGAGGACGTCTGGGGCACCTGGGCCGGGCTGCGTCCGCTGGTCCAGCCGCTGCGGTCGGCTGAGGGTGGCTCCTCGAAGGTCTCCCGGGAACATACGGTGGTGGAGCTCGCTCCCGGGCTGACCGGGGTGGCCGGCGGGAAGCTGACGACGTACCGGGTGATGGCCGAGGATGTGGTGGACTTCGCCCTCGACGGCAGCTTCCGGGACCGGCCGAGCCTGACCGCGGCGATGCCGCTGCTCGGTGCTCAGGGGTACGGCGAATGGGTAGAACGGGCCGAGGAGATCGCCCGGCGGTATGGCTGGGCGCCGGAGCGGGTGGAGCGGCTTCTGGAGCGTTACGGCAGTCTGCTCGGTGAGGTGCTGGCGCTCATCAGTGCGGATCCCGGGCTGGGGGAGCCGTTGTCCGGGGCTCCGCGGCATCTGCGCGCGGAGATCGTCTATGCGGCGGAGGCGGAGGCGGTGGGGCATCTCGACGACGTCCTCACCCGGCGGACCCGGCTGTTCCAGGAGTCTGCCGACCGGGGAGCAGGCGCCGTCGATGAGGTGCTGGAGATCCTGGCTGCTCGTCTGGGCTGGGATGCCCGGAGGGTGCAGCAGGAGCGAGAGCATTATCTGGGGCTGGTCCGGGCGCAGATCGCGGCGGAGTCCAGCGACGGCGATGCCGAGGCCGCCCGTCAGGTGGCTCAGGCGCGGGGTCGCATCGCTTCAGTGACGAACACTACATCTTGAGTCTTCCAGCGGCATGGCGAACCACATATGGTGTCTCACTGCCTGTGGCGCCCCCTTTCGGCGGTGCCGACACGCCGGGACACGCCGGTCGATGACAGCTGGTTTTCCTGGTCTCCGCAGTGGAGGGGCACCGTCCACACCTGTGGAGGAATCGGCTGGGCAGTGCCCCGTTCCGCATGAGCACGCGGTTGTCCTCCTCCACAGCGGTTGTGCATATCCGGTGGAGAGATCACAGCGGTGTAAGTACAGCATCTAGTGGTGGCTGACTCGGCCGGCCCCAAGATGTAGTATTGAGCCGTTGCTTCCTCCCGGGTCGCCCTTCGATAGGCGGACCGGCCAACTTCCTCGACCAGATGAGAGGGGACCGCCATGTCAGTCACCGTTTACACCAAGCCCGCCTGCGTGCAGTGCAACGCGACCTACCGCGCCCTGGATAAGAACGGCGTCACCTACCGCACCGTCGACATCTCCCAGGATGCCGAGGCGCTGGAGCGGGTGCGGGCACTGGGCTACATGCAGGCCCCTGTGGTCATCACTGACAACGATCACTGGTCAGGCTTCCGCCCGGACAAGATCTCTGCCCTGACCTCCTCAGCCGCCAGCTCTGTGGCCTGAACCGGCCACATCACCAGCCGGGTGACTCCCGGCGTCCGGAGCAGGAGGATTCCGCCATGCAGATGGCACAGGCCCCGTCCCAGGCGTGGGCTCCGGGGAAGCCGCACACTCCGGCACCCGGGGCGGAGACCGCCGCACAGCTGATCTACTTCTCCTCGGCCTCCAACAACACCCACCGGTTCGTGACGAAGCTGGGCTTGGCCGATGACCAGGCCGCCCGGCTGCCGCTGCGGACCAAGGATGAGACCCTGCGGGCCACCGAGCCGTTCGTCCTGATCTTGCCGACCTATGGTGCGGCGGGTGGTCGGGGATCGGTGCCCAAACAGGTCATCAAGTTCCTCAACGTCGAGTCCAACCGGGCTCTGTTGCGCGGAGTGATCGGCGCGGGCAACACCAACTTCTATGACAGCTACTGCATCGCCGGGGACATCGTCGCCCGCAAATGCGGGGTTCCGCACCTATACCGCTTCGAACTGATGGGCACTGCCGAAGATGTGGCCGTCGTGACGAAGGGATTGGAAGAATTTTGGACACAGCAGTGACAGCACCCAGCGGGCGCACCTGGACCCATGGTCACCGGACGCATTCCCACAAGGAGCTTCCCCCGGAGTGGCAGGGGCTGAGCTACCACGAGCTCAACGCCATGCTGAACCTGTATGGGCCGAACGGGGAGATCCAGTTCGAGGCCGACCGGTTCGCCGCACGGCAGTACTTCCTCGACCACGTCAACACCAACACGGTGTTCTTCCATGACCTCGAGGAGAAGATCGACTACCTCGTCGAGCATGACTACTACGAGACCGAGACGCTCGAGCAGTACGACTTCGCCTTCATCAAGTCCCTGTTCAAGCGCGCCTACGCGGCGAAGTTCCGCTTCCCGACCTTCCTGGGCGCGTTCAAGTTCTACACCTCGTATGCGCTGAAGACCTTCGACGGCAAACGCTACCTGGAGCGCTATGAGGACCGGGTCTGCATGGTGGCCCTGCACCTGGCTCGCGGAGATCGTGCCCTGGCAGAGCGCATCGTCGATGAGATCGTCTCCGGTCGTTTCCAGCCGGCGACTCCGACGTTCCTCAACGCGGGGAAGAAGCAGCGCGGCGAGCTGGTCTCCTGCTTCCTGCTGCGCATCGAGGACAACATGGAGTCCATCGCCCGCGGCATCAACTCGGCCCTGCAGCTGTCCAAGCGCGGTGGCGGGGTGGCGCTCTCGCTGACCAACCTGCGCGAGGCCGGTGCGCCGATCAAGCAGATCCAGAACCAGTCCTCCGGGGTGATCCCGGTGATGAAGCTGCTGGAGGACTCCTTCTCCTACGCCAACCAGCTGGGGGCGCGGCAGGGCGCCGGTGCGGTGTACCTCAACGCCCATCACCCTGATATCCACCGCTTCCTGGACACCAAGCGGGAGAACGCGGATGAGAAGATCCGTATCAAGACGCTCTCGCTGGGTGTCGTCGTCCCGGACATCACCTTTGAGTTGGCGAAGAAGAACGAGGACATGTACCTGTTCTCCCCGTACGACGTCGAGCGGGTCTACGGGAAGCCGTTCACAGAGATCTCGGTGACTGAGAAGTACTACGAGATGGTCGACGACGCACGGATCACCAAGACCAAGATCAACGCGCGGGAGTTCTTCCAGACTCTGGCGGAGATCCAGTTCGAGTCCGGGTACCCGTACATGATGTTTGAGGACACGGTGAACCGGGCCAACCCGATCGACGGGCGGATCACCATGTCCAATCTGTGCTCGGAGATCCTGCAGGTCTCGGAGCCCAGCGTCTACCAGAACGATCTGAACTACTCGCAGATCGGTAAGGACATCTCCTGCAACCTCGGCTCGCTGAATATCGCCACCACGATGGACTCCCCGGACTTCGGGCAGACCATCGAGACAGCGATCCGGGCGCTCTCGGCGGTCTCGGACATGTCCTACATCGATTCGGTGCCATCGATCGCTGAGGGCAACCGCCGTTCGCACGCCATCGGTCTGGGGCAGATGAACCTGCACGGCTACCTGGCGCGTGAGCGGGTGCACTACGGCTCTGAGGAAGGGCTGGACTTCACCAACATCTATTTCTACACGGTGCTGTTCCATGCTCTGCGGTCCTCGAACCGGCTGGCCATGGAGCACGGGGAAGCCTTCGACGGCTTCGAGCGGTCGAAGTACGCCTCGGGGGAGTTCTTCGATAAGTACACCGAGCAGGTGTGGGTGCCGCAGACTGCGCGCGTGCAGGAGCTGTTCGCCGATGTGCGCATCCCCACCCAGGAGGACTGGCGTGAGCTGAAGGCCTCGGTGATGGAGCACGGGATCTACAACCAGAACCTGCAGGCGGTGCCGCCGACGGGCTCGATCTCCTACATCAACAACTCCACCTCCTCGATCCACCCGGTGGCTTCTCCGATTGAGATCCGCAAAGAGGGCAAGATCGGGCGGGTGTACTACCCGGCGCCGTATATGAGCGAGGACAACCTGGAGTACTACCAGGATGCCTATGAGATCGGCTACGAGAAGATCATCGACACCTACGCGGCGGCCACCCAGCACGTGGATCAGGGGTTGTCGTTGACGCTGTTCTTCAAGGACACCGCCACTACCCGGGATATCAACAGAGCCCAGATCTACGCGTGGAAGAAGGGCATCAAGACCCTCTACTACATCCGTCTGCGTCAGCTGGCCTTGGAGGGTACTGAGGTCGAGGGCTGCGTGTCCTGCATGTTGTGAGATATCCGTACGATCAGACCTCGCTCCGGAGCAGAGATCACCGGAGCTGCTGCATAGGGAGAGACTGCCGCCATGGCTAAGACAAGCACGATCCTCGATCACGTCGAGGCGATCAACTGGAACCGTCTGCAGGATGAGAAGGACGTCGAGGTCTGGAACCGGTTGGTCAACAACTTCTGGCTGCCGGAGAAAGTACCGCTGTCCAATGATGTCCAGTCCTGGTCCACGCTGACCGAGGAGGAGAAGACCCTCACGATGCGGGTCTTCACCGGGCTGACCCTACTGGACACGATCCAGGGGACCGTGGGGGCGGTGGCGTTGATCCCGCATGCGCTGACCCAGCATGAGGAGGCGGTGTACACCAACATCTCCTTCATGGAGTCGGTGCACGCGAAGTCCTATTCGTCGATCTTCTCCACCCTGTGCTCGACTCAGCAGATCGATGATGCCTTCCGTTGGTCCCGGGAGAATGAGAACCTGCAGCGCAAGGCACAGATCGTCATGGATTACTACCACGGTGACGACGGTCTGAAGAAGCGGGTGGCCTCCACCATCCTGGAGTCCTTCCTCTTCTACTCGGGCTTCTACCTGCCGATGCACTGGTCTTCGCACGCGAAACTGACCAACACCGCTGACATCATCCGGCTGATCATCCGCGATGAGGCCGTCCACGGGTACTACATCGGCTATAAGTACCAGCGTGCCCTGGAACAGGAGACCCCGGAGCGCCGGCAGGAGCTCAAGGACTACACCTTCGAGCTGCTCTTCGAGCTCTACGAGAACGAGGTCCAGTACACCCATGACCTCTACGACGGGGTGGGCCTGAGTGAGGATGTGAAGAAGTTCCTGCACTACAACGCCAATAAGGCGCTGATGAACCTGGGCTACGAGGCCATGTTCCCGAAGGACGTGACTGACGTGAACCCGGCCATCCTCTCGGCCCTGAGCCCCAACGCCGACGAGAACCACGACTTCTTCTCCGGATCAGGGTCCTCCTACGTCATCGGCAAGGCCGTGGAGACCGAGGACGAGGACTGGGACTTCTAAGACCCCAGAGCTTGCTCGAGGCCCGACAGGGCTGATGGGAGGCCCGGACCTGCAGGTTTCTGCAGGTCCGGGCCTTTTTCGTGCCTCCATCCGAAGGACAGAGGAGAGCACAGATGAACATCAGTATCGGGTCTGCTGAAGGTTCGGTTGACTTCACGACTGCTTAGGAAGCAGGAAGGATAGTGAGTCATGCCGAAGTTCTATACCGAGGAGTTCAAGCAGACAGCGCTGGATCTCATCGCTGGTGGGATGACCCAGAAGCAGGTCTGTGCTGATCTTGGAGTTTCGAAATCTGCGTTGCAGGCCTGGGTGAAGGGCTCTCGACTGCGCGAACGTGGTATTGAGCCCTCTAACGACCCTGAAGAATCTCGTGAGCAGGCCAAGATGCTGCGCCGGATCCATGAACTGGAGCAGGAGAACAAGGTTCTGCGCGAAGCGGCCGCCTATCTGTCGCAGGCGAATTTGAAACTAGGAGGTTCCCGCCCAAAATGAGTTTCCCGCTGGTCCGTGACCTTGCCGCCGCCGGAGTCCCGGTGGCGGTGACCTGCCGGGTCCTGGGCTTTTCCAAACAAGCCTTCTACAAATGGGGAGCAGCCCCAGTCAGCCATCGGGACTGGCAGGATGCCCACCTGCTCAACGCCGCCTACGACATCCACGCCGATGATCCTGAGTTCGGACACCGGTTCATCGCCGATGAACTCCACACTGCTGGGCACAGGGTCTCTGAGCGGAGGGTGTGGCGGTTGTGCTCTCAGCAGCAGTGGCACGACAAGCGGCCTCATCTAGTATGCCGGTGCAGCTGATCTGGGATAGCCGTCGGTACTGATGGAGGAACAGGTGAGAGTTCGCTCCTAGGGCGCCAGGCAAGACCTGTGGATTATGACGGAAATCCGATGGTGGGGGCTCATCGCGATAGAATCTGGGCCAGAGACCCAGTACGAAGTCGAGACAAGGGGTGAACTGTGAAGCGTCGTATCGTCAGCAAAGAAGCGATCAGACGGTTCGCTGTACGATCCACTAGAGAGTCGGCCAAGCTTGAGGGACGGGCCGTCCCTGTTGGGCACGTTCGTTCAGAGCGAGTGCACCGTTTTCTAGCTGAGCGTCGACAGCGTGCCTGATGTCGTTTATCCCTGGTTATGGTGACACGCCGGTTTCTCCTGATGAAGCCGACGCTCTCCTACCGTCTATCAGGGAACTTCTTGGAGAGCCCATCACGAAGGCGGGCATCTACGACCTTGAACAAGCCGTCCAGGAGGAAGTTGCCGAAGAACTGGTGATCCCAGTCCTGGAGGGAGAACTAAAGATTGATGACTTGGTGAGCGACTTCTTTCTCAGAGAGCTCCACCAGAAGCTCTATGGAGATACCTGGACTTGGGCAGGTACCTATCGGAAGCGCGAACTGAATATCGGTGTCGCTCCTGAACTGATCGCGGTAGAGCTGCGAAACTCCCTCGAGACTATCCGGTATCACTGGGAGCACACTGAGGACTGGAGTGCCCGTGAGCTGGGGATCGCAGTTCATGCAGAAGCAGTACGGATACATCCTTTTGTTGATGGCAACGGCAGAACTACGCGCCTGCTGGCAGATCTTGTCTTTCTCGCGGCTCAGGGTACCGAGGACCTTTGGCAATACGTTTGGGAGCTGGACAAAGTTCGGTACATCAAGCTGCTTCAGCAGTACGATCAGCATCGTAACCCTAAGCTGCTCGCTGAGTTCATAGGAGTCAGCCCACTGGAGGAGTAGACTCTCATTGTGTGATAGGTTGCGCTTAGCAACTAGATGGGGTTTCCCATGGGTCCCGTGCAGGAGGCACGAGTCGCAGATGCCGGCCCGGGAACCGCGAGATTTCATTCCATACAGACCGCGCGACAAAGACTGGAATTTTATCAGCCGCTGATCTTCCCTGAGGCCCGAAAGGGCTGATTGGAGGCCCGTCCGGACCTTTTCCGGATCTTCTTCCGATGAATAAAGGGTAAATTTATAAAACAGTAAAGTTCAGATTTAGTGTGGAGTTCGCGAGTCGTATAAATTTACATTTATAGCGTGGCGAAATATTGATCAATGGTGTCGCATTTATTCGAGATGGGTTTTCTAAGTCTGGTCCGGAGTCGGGGCACCAGGTGCGCGCGTGTTGAAATCTCCAGCCATGAGCGGAGGGCTTGGAAGGTGTGAATCCGTAAGTCTTCAGCTTGGTCTTGAATTATACTCTATCTCTGATGTGATTATTTGGCAGCGGCAACCGTTCCATCATTACGCTATTTGGCCTCGTTTTCAAGATCCAGAAAGTCCAAATTTATAGGTTCTTCAATGACTAGAGCGCGAGATCTGGGTCTGGCTTCGGCAGAATGTCGGAGAAGTCTGTGGCCGCTGCGCCCACTCGCTTTCATGCAGCAGTATCCATCTGCATTGCCAGGACGTTGCGGGAGTAGCCCTTCCCTAGTGTTTCCTCGGCATACCAAAGGTGAGTCTGAGTGTCTTTGAGCTTACTGAGAAGCATGAGGTTGTGGTTCCAGGGCGATTGTCCAAGGGCCTGTCGGACAATTATCTCCTGAGGTAGGGGCTCAGCGAAGGATCGCGTCATGGAAGAGGTCGGGGCGGGAGAATCCCTTCATAATCCGGGAACTCGTTGCGCAGGTCTGCCGCAAGCCGTTCTAGAACCTTGTTACCCCACCCTGGGTGCTTTGGCGCTGAAGGATGCCGTGTCCGATGTACTAGTACAGGCGAATCAGCCAGAGCGCAGGCGCCGACGTCGTACGGTAGATTCGTGCCCGGTATCCTTGGCTGCCTCCTCCGGGTGTCTCCGATGAGCGGCGGCTGATTCCTGACTGAGAGGGAACTATGACCAGGAAGGCCCTGACAGTTCTCGCGTCCGTGATCCAGCTCGGCCTCCAGGCCGTGGCACTGATCGATCTTTCCGCACGCGATGCCCGAGAGGTCCGTGGCCCGAAGTGGGCCTGGGCGCTGGCCAGCTTCGTGAACTTCTTCGGCCCGCTGGCCTATCTTCTCTTCGGTGGTGTCGAGCAACGCGGAACCCGACGTCGTCGAATCCAGAAGGGTGGCAAGCGATGAACAACGAGGCAACGGCACTGGCCGAAGGTGACTTCTACTATGAGGAACTCGGCGGCGGCCGATACCGCTCGACGATCCACGCCCAGGGGGCCTGGAACCCGCACGAGCAGCACATGGCACCCGCCACAGGAATCCTCACCCACGCGATCCAACGGTTCGAACCACGCGAGGAACTGCGCATCGCGCGGATGAGCCTGGACATCCACGGACTCATCCCCGGCGGAGAGATCGAGATCCACACCCGGATGATCCGGCCGGGCCGCACCATCGAACTCGTCGAAGCGGAAATGATCGGCGGCGGGCGGACCTGCATCGTCGCCCGTGCCTGGCGGCTGATCACCGGCGACACCACAGCCGTCGCCGCAGTGGAAGACACCCCCGTCACCGGACCCGAACAGCTCAGCCCCTCAGAGGGCATGGACGTCTGGCCCGGAGGCTATATCCGCGGACTCGAGTTCCGCGAAGTCCCCGGACGCCGGGCAGGGCGGGGAGTGGTCTGGCTGCGTACCCCGTACCCGCTGGTCAGAGGAGTAGAGACTGCACCGGTGGAGCGGCTCCTGGGACTGGTCGACACCGCCAACGGGGTGGCCCCGCGCGCGGAACCCGGACCCAACTCTTGGATGTTCCCCAACGTCGACCTGCAGATCCACCTGCACCGCACGCCGGTGGGCCAATGGCTCGGCCTCGAAGCCCAGCAGACCTACGGTGCAGACGGTATCGGCCTGACCTCCGCGGTCCTCCACGATGTCGAGGGCCCCTTCGGCCGCAGCGAGCAGATCCTCACCGTCCGGCCCGCACCCGGCTCATGACCACCGACGCCCTGGCCGTTATCCGCCAAGACCGAACTCTCGGCGCGGCCGCGGACCTGGACACGGCCATCACCCTGCTCCAAGGAACTCGGGACGGGACGACCCCGGCAACGCTGCGGCTCTACCGCCCCGAACCGACCGTCGCCTTCGGACAGCGCGACACCCGCCTCCCAGGCTTCGGCACCGCCGCCGAAGCCTGCCGTCGTCTCGGATTCACTCCGCTGGTGCGGCGCGCCGGAGGCCGGGCGGCCGCGTACCACCACGGCTGTCTCGTCATCGATCACATCGCTCCCGAACGAGACCCGATCGCTGGTTCTCAGCACCGTTTCGCAGAACTAGGAGAACTCCTCCGCGAAGCGCTGAGACGCTGCCACGTCGACGCCCGCATGGGAGAGCTCCCCGGGGAATACTGCCCCGGGGAGCACACCGTCCACGGAGTGTCCTCCACCGCACCGGACCACCGGGTGAAGCTCATCGGCACCGCCCAGCGGGTCATCAGCACCGGGTGGCTGTTCTCCTCAGCGATCATCGTCGAAGACTCCAGCCCGATCCGCCGTGTCCTCAGTGAGAGCTACGAGGCACTGGGCATGGACTGGGACCCGCTGACCGCAGGAGCCGCTGAGGACCTCACCCCGCAGATCACGGTGGAACAGGTCATCGAAGCCGTATTGAACGTCTACGGCGAGCAGTATCGGCTCAGCGAGACAGCCGCTCACTCACCGCGGTCGATCCACTGTTGAAGGTGCGGCTTCTCTGCGCCGATCGAGGTCTTCGGGCCGTGACCGGTGTGGACGACGGTCGCCTCCGGCAGCACCTCGAAGAGCCGAGTGCGGATAGACTCGATGATGGTCTCGAAGCTGCTGTGGGACTTGCCCGTCGCGCCCGGACCACCTTCGAATAGCGTATCTCCGGAGAACAGCACCGGGGCACCGTCAAGATCCTCGGCGTAGAAGCAGGTCGAGCCGGGGGAGTGGCCCGGGGTGTGGATCGCGGTGAGCTGAGCCCCAGCCACGGTGAAGACGTCACCGTCGCTGATCTCCACCTCCGGGCGCGCGGCCCCGTGGGTCTTCTCCCACAGGACGTAGTCCTCAGGGTTCAGATGGACCCGCCCGCCGATCAGCCGTTGCACGTCGAAGACTTCGGAGACATGGTCATCATGGGCATGGGTGAGTAGGATGGCGCGCACCTCACGCTCACCCACCGCAGCGGCGACACCCTCGGCGTCGTGGGCCGGATCGATGACGATGACCTCGCGCTCGTCACCGACGATCCAGACGTTGTTGTCCACCTCCCAGGTGCCGCCGTCGAGGGAGAAGGTGCCGGAGGTCTCCAAGTGTTCGATGGTCGCTGTCATAAGTGATCACGTGTCCTTCCGGTCAGTCAGTATGGCGGGGTGCAGTGGAACCGTTGGCCCGGAGAATCGGTCAGCTGGCCTCGAGCTCGACCACTGAGCGCAGAACCTCACCGCGGTTCATGGTCTCGAAGGCCTCCTGCACGGCATCCAAGGTGACCCGCTCAGTGACGAAGGCATCGAGATCAAGCCGGCCCTGCTGGTACAGGGAGACGAGCATCGGGAAATCCCGGCTGGGCAGGCAGTCCCCGTACCAGGAAGACTTCAGCGCCCCACCCCGGCCGAAGACATCGATGAGGGGGAGCTCGATCTGGTGGCTCGGGTCAGGAACCCCGACCAGCACCACCCGCCCGGCGAGATCACGGGCGTAGAAAGCCTGCCGGTAGGTCTCCGGACGGCCGACCGCGTCGATCACCACATCAGCGCCGAAACCATCGGTCAGCCGACGGATCGCCTCCACAGCGTCCTCCTCGCCGGAGTTCACCGTCTCAGTGGCGCCCAGCTCACGGGCCTTCTCCAGCTTCCGCGGCGCGATGTCCACGGCGATGATCTTCGTGGCACCGGCCAGCTTCGCACCGGCGATCGCCGCAGTGCCGACCCCGCCGCAGCCGATGACCGCCACGGATTCACCACGCCGGACCTCACCGGTGTTCATCGCCGCACCGATTCCGGCCATCACCCCGCAGCCGAGCAGACCGACCGCGGCATCGGACTCCGCGCCGACGTCATCGATGCGGGTGCACTGACCAGCCGCGACAAGGGTCTTCTCCGCAAAGGCACCGATGCCCAGCGCCGGCTCTAGCTCCGTGCCGTCGAGCAGAGTCATCTTCTGCTCCGCGTTAGCGGTGTCGAAGCAGTACTGCGGCTGACCCTTCCGACACGCCCGGCACTCACCGCAGACCGCGCGCCAGTTCAGGATCACCTTGTCGCCGACAGAGACGTGGGTGACCCCCTCACCGATCTCTGAGACCCGTGCAGTGGCCTCGTGGCCGAGCAGATAGGGGAAGTCATCACCGACCTCACCCTGCTGGAAGTGCTGGTCCGTCTGACAGACACCGCAGGTCAGCGCATCGACGACGACTTCACCCGGCCCCGGATCAGGGACGATGATCTCCTCCACCTCAGCCGGGGCGTCCTTGGACTTCACGACGACGGCGCGGACGGTCTGGGGCATGGCATCCTCCTCGATCAGTGGTCTGGGACCATCCTGTCACCGCGGTGGAGGTGAGTAAACCGTTCTTCCCTACGCTTGAATCCCAGTGCTCAGGCCGCAGAGATGGCCGCAGAGATGAGGGGTGAGTCCGCGGCAGCCTCAGCCCGGATACCTGCAGAGCTCCGGATATCTGCAGAGCTCGAGACGTCTCAGAGCCCGAAAGCCTGCGGCTTCTCCACAATGATGCTCGCCAAGACGAAGAGGTAGATCAGTACTACCGCAACCCACCACCACTCGGCGGTGAGCCGCCGGACCCGAGCTGAAGACGGGATCGTGCCGCGCACCAGATTCGCCGCCGTCACCCCTACGAACAGGGGGATCGTCCCGGCCCAGACCACCATGCAGTAGGGGCACAGCACACCGATGCTGTACACCGCGGAGAACCACAGCCAGGTGCAGAAACCGAAGGCGAAGGTGACCCCCGCCTGCAGGCCCCACCACCACCAGCGCGGCAGCCGCACCGCGGAGAGCACCGTCACGGCAGCCAGCACCACCAGGGGGAAGCCTACGACCCCGATGAAGATGTTCGGGAAGCCGAAGGTCGCCGCCTGCCAGGACTGCATGACCTCGCCGCAGGAGACCCACGGGTTCACATCGCAGGCCGTGACGTGATCGGGATCCTGCCAGAGCAGTACTCGCTCATAGAGCAGCATGAAAGAGCCCACCACGCCGATCGTCCCGGTGAGCAGCATCCAGAAACCCAACGGCTGTGGCCGGGCAATCCAGGCAGCTGCAGCCTGATCATCCGGGCCCGGCTGGCCTGCGGTGGCAGCGTCCCAACGGACCGTGGAACCGGCGTCGATCTCAGTGCTCATAGCCCGCAGTCTACGCCGCGAACCTGCCGACCCAGGGCGGGGCTCCGTCGGCTGCACGCATCGGTGTGCGATACTGGAGCGCATCGGAGGCCGGACCACACCCGGCATCTGTGTAGGCTCAGCCGCCGCATCGGCTGAGACGGCGAGGTCGGCACCCGTCGTGGGCAAGAAGCAGCATCAGCTGCCTCGAGTCCGCACGGCCGTGAAGAACAAGGGCAAGCTGCCGCCGCCGATCACTGATGCGACGAGTGGACGTCGATGCACACCGTGCAGAGCGCACGCCCCATCTTGTGGGGTGTCAGCGCCCGGTGTTCAGGCGACGAGGCTGCGAGATAGGTTTTCGACGACACGTAGGATTCCCCTCGCGCCGCTCCCGCTCCGGTACCCGGGGCAGTTGGTGAGCGGTGCTGAGGCGACCGTATGAGCAGCCGCCGCGTCGGCGAGTGTGGCGCCGCTCGCGTCGGCAGGAGTAACCGGCGATGACGCAGAACGATCAGACACCCACATCCGAATCCAACTCCGCTGAAGCGGAGAACCCCGGCGCAGAGACTGTTGCTGACCCCTTCAACGTGCTCTTCCAGGCCCCGGACCTCTCCGAGGTCGAGCCGGTCCGGGTCAGCCGCCCTGAAGCAGGCGCCGAAGCGGACACCGGAGCAGACACTGAGGACAGCGACGACTCCGGTGACACCAGTGGTGCCGGGGACTCCTCAGAGGATTCCTCCGATTCCTCGGAAGGCGGCCGGCGCAGCCGGCGCAAGCGGCGCCGCGGAGGAGGGCGCAACCGCGGCCGTGGCCAGGGTGACCAGCAGGACCGCCAGGATGAGCAGGACGAGTCCGACACCCCCGGCAGCGCCGATGACAGCAACTCTGAGAGCGGGGATTCTGCAGCGAAGCAGGACCGGGAGAAGAAGCAGTCTTCTAACGGACGCTCCACGAAGAACAAGGGCGGCAACACCCAGGACACGTCCCAAGACAGCCAGCAGGACCGTCGTGGCGAGCGCTCCGAGAATGACAGCCAGGACGGCGAGGGCCACGACACTGATGAGGCTGAGGCTTCCGAGAATGGCTCCGGTGCCGAGGACGAGCAGGTGGTGCGCAAGCGCCGTCGTCGTCGTCGCGGCTCCGTAGACCTTGAGGTCTCCGGCGGTGAGGACGATGACCCCGAGCACACCGTGACCCGGGTACGCGCCCCGCGGGACAACGCGGAGTCTTCTGCCCCGACGAAGGTCACCGGTGTGAAGGGATCCACCCGGCTTGAGGCCAAACGCCAGCGGCGCCGGGCCTCCCGCAGCGGAGGCCGCCGCCGTCAAGTCATCACCGAGGCCGAGTTCCTCGCCCGCCGGGAATCGGTGGACCGGAAGATGATCGTGCGCCAGCGCGGACGCCGTGTGCAGATCGGTGTCCTCGAAGACGGTGTGCTCGCTGAGCACTACGTCTCAGACACACAGCAGGAATCGCTGATCGGCAACGTCTACCTCGGCAAGGTCCAGAATGTGCTGCCCTCGATGGAGGCGGCCTTCGTCGACATCGGGCGCGGACGCAACGCCGTGCTCTACGCCGGGGAAGTGGACTGGGACGCCGCAAACCTCGACGGCGCACCCCGGAAGATCGAGAACGCCCTGAAGTCCGGCGACTCCGTGCTCGTCCAGGTCACCAAGGACCCGGTGGGGCATAAGGGCGCGCGGCTGACCAGCCAGGTCTCCCTGCCCGGCCGCTACCTGGTCTTCGTGCCCGGTGGCTCCATGACGGGGATCTCCCGTAAGCTCCCGGACACCGAGCGCGCCCGGTTGAAGAAGGTGCTCAAGGAGAACATGCCGGAGAACGCCGGGGTGATCGTGCGCACCGCCGCCGAGGGTGCCTCGGAGCAGGAGCTCACCAATGACATCAACCGGCTGCGCTCCCTCTGGGAATCCATTCTCGCCAAGCGCGACGACCGTAAAGTCCTGGCTCCCGAGCTGCTCTACAGCGAGCCGGATCTGACGATCAAGGTGGTCCGTGACGTCTTCAACGAGGACTTCTCCTCCATGGAGGTCGAAGGAGAGGAGACCTGGGACAGCGTCGAGGCCTACGTCACCTATGTGGCCCCGCACCTGCTGGACCGACTCTCCCGCTGGGATGTGGCCGACGACGACGGCAACCTGCCCTCCCATGACGTCTTCGCCCATCACCGTATCGATGAGCAGCTCTCCAAGGCACTGGAGCGCAAGGTCAATCTGCCCTCCGGCGGCTCTCTGGTCTTCGACCGGACCGAGGCGATGACGGTGGTCGACGTCAACACCGGCAAGTTCACCGGTTCCGGGGGCAACCTTGAGGAGACGGTGACGAAGAACAACCTCGAGGCCGCCGAGGAGATCGTCCGCCAGCTGCGGCTGCGGGACATCGGCGGGATCATCGTCATCGACTTCATCGATATGGTGCTGGAGTCCAACCGTGACCTGGTGCTGCGCCGCGTCGTCGAATGCCTCGGCCGTGACCGCACCAAGCACCAGGTTGCCGAGGTCACCTCGCTGGGCTTGGTCCAGATGACCCGTAAGCGGATGGGCACCGGGCTGGTCGAGGCGTTCTCCGAGGACTGTGAGCACTGCGCCGGACGCGGTCTGATCACCCACTCCGAGCCGTTGAGCAGCTCCCAGCCGTCGGCTTCCCCCGGCGAATCGCGTCCCGGACGCGGCAAGAAGCGCCGGAAGGGACGCAACCGTGGCGGGCAGAACGGCCAGCAGGACAACTCCGCGCAGGATGGGCAGAACAGCCGCAACGGCGAGGACACCGAGCTGACCGCCGAGCAGCGCCGTGAGGAGCAGGAGAAGGCCGAAAAGGCAGAGAAGGCACGCCAGGCGATGTCTCAGGTGGCCGCGGCCAGCTCCAACGGCTCCGAGGACAAGTCCCAGGCCGCCGACGGGCAGAAGGCACCGGCCACCCTGACCATCGGTGGTGAAGAGGTTACCGTGCCCAGCTCCGGCCAGCAGGGCTCCGAGTCCGCCCAGCGCACAGCCGAGAAGTCTCCTGAGAAGTCTTCTGTGACCCTGGACAGCCTGGACGCGGCTGTGGCGTCACGCAGTGCAGAACCTGCTCGGGGGCGTCGCCGCCGTCGTGCCGCCAGCTCGGCCCAGGGTTCGGGCGCACCGGTCAACACGGTGGAGACCTCAGCCGAACAGCAGGAAGAATCTGTGGCAACCTTCACGGCCTCGTTCTCAGCGGGATCCTCAGGCGCGGACAGCCTCGCAGAGGAGCCAGCGCAGAAGAACACCGCGGCGGAGCCGGTCATGTTCGGAGTCGGGGTCAGTGCTGATCAGATCGTCCAAGGTGACGGCGGCTCTCACGAAGGATGACTTCCCAGAGGCCGTCAGCCGCGGCACCGGAGCACCGAGGCATGAACCGGCCGGTGGACCGGGTGATGGAGCAGGTGCTCGATGAGCTCTCCTGCGACACCACGATCCTGGAACAGACGATCCGTGATCTGCGGGCCGGCGTCCCGGGGTATGAGAACGTCCCCACGGCTGCGCTGGAGGCCTCCGCGCAGCGGAACATCGCGCTGAGCATCCGTACGGTACGCGACGGAGGCATTCCGGCGCCCGGTGACGTGCCGGAGGCCGATGAGCTGGCTGTGGAACGTCACGGTCAAGGTGTTCCGCTGGGCAGTGTGCTGGCTGGATTCCGGGTCTGCATGTCGGTGATCCTGGACCGTTTGCTGCGCCGTGCCCCGCAGCTGGGTATACCCGCTGAGCAGGTGTTGGACTGCTCGACGATCCTCTGGGCGCTCGGCGATGCGTTCTCCGCACGGGCCGTCGTGGTCTATCAGGAGAAGGAACTCGACCGGGCGCTGGCAGACTCCGCCCGTCAGGCTGAGTGGATCGGTGATGTGGTGACCAGACCGATGGATGAGGCCGAGCGGCGCCGTGGGGCCGCGCTCTACGACGTCCCCACCACCGAGCCGGTCCGCGCATTGGTGGCTGACTCGCTGCCCGGCACGGACCGGGAGCATCAGCGCATGATCGCTCAGTGGGCCGAACAGGCTGGGGTCCAGGTGATGACCGCTGTGCGCGGAGCCCATCTGCTGGGCATCGTCATCGGCACACACCAGCAGGATGTACCCCTGACGGAGCTGACTGTGGGGATGGGCGGTCCGGTGCTGCTCGACGAGCTGCCCCAGTCTTTCGAAGCGGCCTCCCTGGCCTTGGTGACGGCCGCAGAAGTCGGTGCCTGCGGCATCGTCGACGTCGAGGGACTCTCCTGGCGGTTGGGCATCCATACCAGCCCCGAGACCACGCAGATGCTGTGGCAGCGGCATCTGGCGCCGCTGGAGGAGGCCGGGGTCTTCGGTGAGCACATCATGGAAGCCGTGGAGGCGTACCTGCGCTGTCGGATGAGCATCCCGCTGGCTGCCCGGAGCATACCGGTGCACGTGAATACTTTGCGTTACCGGCTCAAACGTTTCGAAGAGTTCACCGGGGCGGATCTGGGCGACGTGGACACGATCGTCGAAGTCTCCTGGGCGCTGGCGGCGCGAGGCGGTCGTGACGGTCGGGTCGCGGCGCATCGGGGGAACCTCAGCCGATCCGCGTCCGAGGGCGAGCCGCAGTTGTAGCTGGCTACAAGATGACGACTCCAGTCTTGGACGGTTCACTGTAGCGCAGATCACGTTCTGGGACGCATGCTGGTCTACGACCACCGGCGCCGGGCACCTGCCTGAGCGGCCGCACCCGTCGACCACCATCCTTCGAGGGGACCCCATGATCCTGGGCATCATCGGCATCGTCGTATCCCTGCTGCTGCTCATCACCTTGGCCTACCGAGGGGTGCCGGTGATCATCGCCGCACCCATCGCCTCCGCCGTGTGCCTGATCTTCTCCGGCGCACCGATCCTGGCCTCCTACACTGAGATCTTCATGCCGGCGATGGGCGACTTCGTCCGCAACTTCTTCCCGGTGTTCCTGGTCGGGGCGATCTTCGGCCTGCTGATGACGGTGACCGGCTATGCCGAATCCATCGCGCGCACCATCACCTCCTGGTTGGGCAGCCGCAGCGCGATCGCCGCCACTGTGATCACCTCCGCCCTGATGACCTACGGAGGGATCAGTCTCTTCGTCGTCGCCTTCGTGATGTACCCGCTGGCCCGAGAGCTCTTCCGCGTGGCTGATATCCCCAGGAGGCTGGTGCCGGGCACGATCGCACTGGGTATCTTCACCTTCACGATGACGGCGCTTCCGGGGACGCCCCAGGTGCAGAACGTCATCCCCGGGCAGTTCTTCGGCACCGGCTCCTATGCCGGCCCGGTCTTGGGGACCGTCGGAGGCGCGATGATCTTCGGCCTCGGTCTGCTGTGGCTGGAGTTCCGGCGGCGCAGTCTCATCGCCAAGGGCGAGCACTTCGACAGCGACGCCAGCCGGCAGGTCATCGGTGGTCCGGCCGACGACGGCGGCTCCCGGACCGCTGTGGCTCTCGCCCCGCCGAACCGTGTGGTGCCGTTTCTGCCGCTGCTGACTGTGGCGGTGGTGAACTTCGCCTGCACGCTGGTCTTCTTTCCCGCCATGGACTGGAGCTATCTGGAGGGGGAGCAGTTCGGCGCCATCACCGTCGATGACCGCGCCGCCCTCTGGGCCGTCCTGCTGGCTATCCTTGCGGCCATCGCGCTCATCGTGCTGCTGAACATCCGGCACTTCGCCGAACTGCGCGCCGGGTTCTATGACGGGGCGAAGCATTCGATGCTGCCGATCTTCTCCACCGCCTCAGAAGTCGGCTACGGGGCAGTGGTCGCCTCGGTCGCCGCCTTCGCAGTCATCCGCGACTCCGTGTTCACCATGGGGGCCAATGCGCTGGTGACCTCCGTGGTGACCACCTCGATCACCGCAGGACTCACCGGTTCCTCCTCGGGCGGGATGACCATCGCGCTCAACGCGCTGGGCGAGGACCTGCGTGCGATGGCCGATCAGGAGGGGATGAGCCTGGAGATCATGCATCGGCTCACGGCCATGGCCGCCGGTGGCATCGACACGCTGCCGCACTCGGGTGCGGTGGTCACGTTGCTCATCGTCTGTGGCCTGACTCACCGCCAGTCCTATAAGGACATCGGCATGGTGACCTTAGTCATCCCCGTCCTCGTCGTGGCGGTCCTCGTCACCGGCGTGTCAGTGGTGGCCTGAATACTGAATCCCGAGCCGATCCCTCTGGGCGGCCGGATGTGAACCCTCGTCTGATCCGAAGGAGAACCTGATGACCAGCACAGATGACACCCGCTCTGAGGCTCGCGATGCCGCTTCGCGTCGTGCCTCAGCCGTGAACCCCGATCTGCTGGCAGGCCGCCGGGCCGTGGTCACCGGGGGTGCCTCCGGCATCGGTGCGGCCTGTGTGCGTGCCTTCGCCGCCTCGGGAGCCGAGGTCACGGTCTGTGACCGCGACGGCGAGGCCGCTGAGGCCCTGGCTGCTGAAGTGGGCGGCCGGGCCTGGACCGTGGATCTGGCCGAGACTGCCGATCTGGAGGACCTGACCCTGGAAACCGACATCCTGGTGCACAACGCCGGGGTGCAGCGGGTCGCCCCGATCCATGAGTACGAGCCGGAGATGTGGCGCTTCATCCACCGGCTCATGGTCGAATCGCCGTTCCTGCTCACCCGGGCAGCGCTGCCGGGCATGTATGCGCGCGGTTTCGGACGCATCATCCACCTGTCCTCAGTCCACGGCCTGCGTGCCAGCGCGTTCAAATCTGCCTATGTCTCGGCCAAACATGCTTTGGAGGGGCTCTCGAAGGTCACGGCACTCGAAGGTGCCCCGCACGGGGTGACCTCCAACTGCATCAACCCGGCCTATGTGCGGACCCCGCTGGTGGAGAAGCAGATCGCCGATCAGGCCCGGATCCACGGCATCGGGGAGGACGAGGTCATCGAGCGGATCATGCTCACCGAATCCGCTGTCAAGCGCATGGTGGAGCCTGAGGAGGTCGCCTCGCTGGCATTGTGGCTGGCCTCTGACGCCGCGGGGATGGCCACCGGCGCCTCCTACACCCTCGACGGCGGGTGGACAGCGGCCTGATGGCGCGCGCCCACGCAGAGACTCAGCCGGTGACGCCAGTCAATGACCACAGCTGATGAGCACAACTGGTGACGACAGCTGATGAGCACAGGGAAGGGAACACGCATGGATAAGACAGTCTCCACCGCCGCGGAAGCCGTGGCGGATATCTCCGATGGAGCCTCACTGGCAGTCAGTGGCTTCGGGCTCTCAGGCAACCCGGTGCAGCTGATCGATGCCCTGCTCGAACAGGGCGCCCGGAGGCTTTCGGTGGTGTCGAACAACTGCGGTACCGATGACTTCGGACTCGGCGTGCTGCTGCGGGCAGGGCGTATCGCGAAGATGACCTCGTCGTATGTGGGGGAGAACCGGGAGTTCGCTCGCCAGTACCTCGAGGGTGAACTGGAGCTGGAACTGGTGCCTCAGGGCACACTGGCAGAGAAGCTCCGAGCCGCAGGCGCCGGGATACCGGCGTTCTACACACGCACCGGAGTCGGTTCACCCGTGGCCGAGGGTGGGATCCCCATGCGCTATGACTCCACCGGTGAGGTGGCCCTGGCCTCATCGCCGAAGGAGGTCCGCAGCTTCGACAGCCTGGGTGAGCCTCTGGACTACGCCTTGGAGGAGTCCATCGCCACGGACTTCGCCTTCGTCCACGCCGCACGAGGTGACCGTCACGGCAACCTGATCTTCCACAAGGCCGCCCGGCAGTTCGGCCCGCCGGCGGCGATGGCGGGGAAGATCTGCATGGCCGAGGTCGAGGAACTCGTCGAACCCGGGGAGATCGACCCTGACGCAGTGCATCTGCCCGGCATCTACGTCCACCGGGTGCTCGAGGTCGGTACGCAGATCGATAAGCCGATCGAGAAGCGCACAGTCCGTGTCGAGGACGCACCGCGTGCCGCAGATGACCGCTGAGCCGTCGAGGAAGAGGAGAGCTAGGGCATGTCTCCCATATGTGGGGTGATTTCTGGTCCAGGGTGGTGTCATGAG